>VGYT01000439.1 GCA_016872895.1 Planctomycetota bacterium | reverse complement strand
ACATAGGGAGGTGGCGGAGGCGTGGTTCCGACGCTGGCTGGGACAGGGCTTCGAGGCGGCTGCCCGCCCCCACGCTCTGAATCCTCGGCCAGCGTGTCGAAGAGGGCTAAGTCTTCGCCAGGAGCGCGAGGGGCCGGCGCGGTCTTGGGAGGGGAAGTCGCAGGGGCGACCGTCCCTCCACACTTCGGACAGATGGCATCAGTGGGCGAGCAAAGGTAGCCGCATTCCATACACGGGCAACGCTTTCCTCCAGCGAGATCGGCCGGTGCTGGCCCCGCCTGGGCGCCAGAGCCGGCGGTGCCCGCCGATGCAGCCGTGGGAAGGGAGAACCGCTTCTGCCAGCACTCGGCGCACCAGATTTCGCCGCCGTCCAGCATGATCCATTCGTCGTCGCCACGCAGGGCGCGTTTGCACATGCCACACGTTCGACTGTTGCTCGGTTCTGCCATACGGCACCCCCCGGCCGCAGCACGGATTCTTGATGCGCATCATGTTGTCGGCCGGCGAAATAGGACCACCCCGCCTTTTCTATCTCATTGCGGCACCGTTTGCAAGAGCGCATTTCGGTTGACGCTCTCGGCCATCTTCTCAGCGTGCTTGCGGTCGACTACCTCGCGGGGCTCGATGGCGGACCGGCACCACGGTTTACGCTCTGCGACTGAAAATACTCCAACTCGGCCAGCGCGGTAGCCAAGGACGCCAGTTCGTCTTCTCGCGGATGCTTCCAGGGCTTTGACGGTGCCGTGCTCGGCACCCCCAGCAATTCAGCATTGCGACGCGCGGCTGTGATTTCGGCCTTAAGAGAGTCGTGCAATGCTTGCAACTCCGCCCTTGTGCGGAACCCGCCCTGCCACACAGTAATGCCCTGCCGAAGAATGACACGCACCGGCACGGACTGCAAGGCGTCCGATGCGGCCTTGGCCCTCTGAAAGGCCGCGCTGTGCGTGGCCTGCGATTTGCGCAGTTCCTCGGAACTCTGCGTCCGCTCAACCAATAGAGGCCGTTCCTTGTCCTTCCGCAGCGCCATCAACGCGCTCAAATGCGTGTCGCACTTGTTGATTACCGCCTCAGCCTGCCTGAGGGCCAAGGAAGCCTCTTGCATCCGAGCCTGGTACGACGCCAGCAACTGCTGGTACGCCGCTTCGAGCCGTGCGTTCTCTTGGCGCACGCGGTCCACGACAAGCGCCCATGCCTCCACGGCAGCCAGGTACTCGTACTCGTTGCGGTAGAAAGCCCGGATGGGGCGCGCGGGTTCCGGTTGAAGGCGCGGCGGAGCGGGCGGGCGCTCGGCCAGAACACGCGCGGCCGCTGTGCGTTGTGCCTCGGCCTGGGCCTTCAGTCTCTGTACAGGATCCGAGGCTGTTCGCCACTCCTGCTCAATCGTGGCCAAGGAAGAGGCGATCTCGGACAGGCGTTTCTTTATCGCTTCGGGATTCTTGTCGGCGAGCGTCCTTGCGGCTTCTTCCGTCCCGTCGCGGTAAATCCTATAAACTTCGGTTACAGGAAGCCACTTGCCGAGAAAGCGAATCTCGCCCTTGGTGTGATGTTCTTCGTCCTCCCGTTGCTTGCCGTCTGGTGCCGCAGGTGTCGCAGGCGCCGCAGAAGGAGAAGCAGCCTGTGGCAACGCGGCTTCTCCTGTCGCGCCCAAAACGACCGACTGCAACGTCAGCGCCATGAGTACCAACAATAGTCCACTCATGTTTTCCCCTTTGTTAACACGCGCCCGACGGCAACCGCCGTAATGGACGCGACACGGCGGCAACCATCCCGCCCTACCTCCCACGGGGCCCCCCAGTGCCCTACCTTCCTGGTCGGCTTCCCAGTCATCGGAGCCAGAAACTGTTGCGCGCCATGTCGCGAATAGCCAGCAGCAACTGCCCGAACCCGATCTCAGCAATTCCGCCGAGGAAGGCGGCAACGGCGATCACAATCGAGAGGACCCCACCCGAGCCCAGGATTTCGCCGCCCAGTGATGGGGCTTCCCGCGCCGCTTTGGTTCCCGCGACCAGCGCGCCGACCAGGACGATCACGATCAACACCAGGCCGACCAGAAACCAGATGAACCCGAAGATGATATGCAACCATCCGAAAATCTTCAGTCCGGCGTAGTCCGGCACGCCCCTTGCCTTCGGCCTGCCCGCCGCCGGCGGCCCCGGCCGGCCGCTATAGTGCGACAGGGCCCCCTGCACAATGTCCTTCCCCGTATCCATAGGCATCCCTCCATTGCCTCTCTCCCCAATGCCCCCGACTCGGCTACTTTGCGCAGTCGTACACCTTCAGCACCTCATCGCCGTAGTGGTTGATGACCTTGACGGCGATCTTGCCGCTGGCGGGCGGGTCGAATGGGCGGCTCTTGGTGGAGTATAACTGCGACCAGGCGGCTTCGTCCACCTCGGCCCGCAGGGCACGCTGCAACTTCTCATAGGGACGGTCCGCGCCGGTGAAGTAAGCGTGGCGAACGAACAAGGATTCGCCGCTGTAATCGGTGTCGATGAACCAGGAGGCGATGTCGTCGGTCGAGTGTGACCGCACTTCGCCCGTCGTCGGGTCGTACACGTCCAGCCCGAGAATCTCGACTACGAGTTGCTCGCCGGCCGCGGCGCTCCCGCCCGCACCGCCCTTGCCTTTCTTTCCCTGGCCCGCGTCGGGGCCAGCCTTGACCTTCGCCGCCCCAGCCCCACCCGCCGGCACGCGGTGAATCACGATGTCCGGTTCGCCGAAGTACATGAACAGGTTCCCGGCGCCGGTCTTCTTCAAGAACTCGCTGCCCATCTGAAGATCGGCGTTGATCTTCGTGGGCATGACAGTGAGTTTCCCATACCGCCTGGCCTCTTCCGAAACGTGCGGGTCGAACGCAAAGCCGCACACGACCAGCAGGTCGAACCCCACGCCCTGCACGGCCTCCTTGGCCGCATCCTTCACGAGGTCCGGCCCCACCGTCCCATGCGCGGGGGCATCGGCCGGCGGCCCTTCTGAATCGTCTG
>VGYT01000438.1 GCA_016872895.1 Planctomycetota bacterium | reverse complement strand
CCGTTGAGGCGTTTTCGGCGCCCGCACCGCCCCTGGCGCCCCCGCCAGAAGGGGTCCGGCCCGGAAAATATTTTTGGAATTGGCACAACTGCGTAAGTTGGGATAGCCCGACGTCATGGATGCGAGGTGGCGCAGGGTGATCTTGGCGTAGAGGGGGAACTTGTCGTCCAGGGCGGGCAGGAACTCGACGGCCCGCGCGTCGAGGGTGCACTTGCCGTCGGCCGTCAGAAGGCCCAGGACGGTGCTCGTGAATACCTTGGTGCAGGACCAGACGGGGTGGCAGGTGTCGGCGGCTGGGCCGCGCCAGATCAGGCGGCCGCGGCGGATGACGACGAGTTCGCGGGAGCCGTCGGGGCCGAAGTGCTCATCCATGTAGGCGGCCGCCGCCTTCAGTCCGGCCGCATCCACGCCCTGGGACTCAGGCGAGGCCTCCTGCCAGTCCGCTCCAGGGAAGACACGGGCCGGCACGTCGCGAGCATCCGCTGGCGTCGGGCGGCCTGCGGCCGCCGCCGCCCCCGCCGCGGCCAGGAGCAGGACGCCGCACAGAAGGGCGGGCCGAGGACATCCACGTCCGGACGGCGGGCGACGTTCCACGGCGATCCTCCTTAATATCAACACATATACAGTATTGCTCAGGCCTCCGCCGCTACTTCGCCCCCTTGTCGACCTTGGCGGGCGGGTTCTTGGCGCCCTTGCCGGCCGGGTTCACCTGTTCGGGCTTCATGGGCGGATGGACGGTGGCGCGGTCTTCCGGGAGGCTCCTGGCGGCGCCCTGGCAGTAGGCCACGAGGATCTTCATCAGCGGTTCGATGCGGTCGGCGTACTTGGGGTTGATGGCGTCCGTCAGGACGCGGGTCAGGATGCGGTCAACCGGTCCGCCGCCCTCGTATAGCGGGGCAAGTTCGCTGCCGCGCGCGGGGGCCACCAGGCGGCCCAGGCCGAGTTGCGAATTGGGTACGCGGACCTCGATGACGGCGCCGCCGCTTTCGTTGGCGATGGTCGTGTAGTGGTCCCAGGAGCGGTCGGCCTTGCCGCCCGCCTTGCCCGCCTTGCCGGCGCCTCCTCCGCCTCCGCCGCCCCTGCTGGCCGGGGGGCTCACGCGGCTGCCGGTGCGGTCGAGCGGCACGGAGAGGGGGTCGTCAATCACCGGCCCGTTATGCAGCGGCACGCAGTAGACGCGGAACTGCGAGGCGGCGGCCTTCTTGACGACCGGCAGCGCCAGGTCGAACTGCCAGTTCAGCATCGGCTCGTCGCTTATCAGGACGATGACCCGCCGGTTCCACGGCTCGATGGGGCCCCAGGCGCTCCGCGTGAGCGCCTCAAGCAGGCCGCCCGCCCATTCTTCTTCCGTCCCGACGCCCGCGCTTCGGGCCTTGCCGATGTGGGCGACCAGCGCGTCGAGGTTCGTGGTCAGCGGCAGGGTGTCCGTCACGCCGCCCGTGGTGAACAGGGTGATGGCGATGCGGGGTTCCTTGGCGACCATGGCCAGGGCGGCCATCATGACCGACACGTCGCGTTTCAGGCGCTCCAGTTCCATGTGCATTGAGCGGCTGCAATCGATGTTGATGGATATGCCCATGAGCGCCAGGCCCAGGTCGCCCAGTTCGAGTTCCTTGCGCCATTTTTCGGCGAAGCGGTCGAACTCCCCCAGGGGCGTGGGCGCGGGCAGGTACTGAGGCTTGAGGCTGCGCCAGCCGTCGGCCGGGGGCGGGGCGGCCGTGAAGGCCGCGCGGGCTTCCTTCCACCAGTCGCGGTACTGCGCCTGGGCGGCCTCGGGGCCGACGTCGCGCGCCCAGCGGCCGCCCGCCCCGGCTGCGCGAAGGACCAACTCGGCGCGGTACGCCGTGGCCGGGGCGCGCAAGTGGTCCAGGAGGGTTTCGACGAGGCCGGCGTCGGCCCACGCCCGCGCGGCATGGCCCATGGCGACGAGCGCGGGGATGTCGCGGCTGTCGAGGCTGTTGGTCGTGGCGAAGAGGCGCGTGAAGTGCGTGCGGCTCGTCTGCGTCATGGGCACGGAAGAGAGCATCTCCAGGAGGCCGATCCTCAAGTCGCCCTGGAACTGGCCGGCCGTGATCATCTTCTGCGTAACGTCGTGCCAGGCGCGGAAGTCCTCGGCGCTCAAGATGCTGGCCCGGCCCAGGAGCGCCTGCCACGCAACCAGTTGGGCAACCGGATGCTTCTCCTTGCGCAGGTGGTCGAGCAGGCACTTGGTGGCCTCTTCGGTGGGCAGGCGCGAGAAGCCCACGTCGGCCGAGGCGCGGGTCATCCACCCTGGGCGCAGGAGTTGCTTGGAGTACTCGGCCGTGAGAAAATCCACGAGTTGGCCGACCAGGCGGGCGTTGATCTCCTCGGCCGACTGGCCCGAGCCCGCCGCCGGCGGCGGCGCCTCTGCCGGCGGCGCCGGCCCGGCCAGGACTGCGATCGCCGCGGCAGCCGCAAGCGGCATCATGCGGCACGGACGCTTTCGTGGGGGGATGGGCATCTCATCCTCCGCTCGCCCGAAGCGCTTCGGAGAACATTGAGCACAGCGACCATTGTACCTTCGCGATTCGCAGGCCGCCTCACGAATCTGCTCCGGCCGCGCGGCGCATGGATAAAGGCCGCCCTCGCGAAAGGAGGGCGGCCTTTCGTTCTCGGCGGTCCGGGTGTGCGTCAGTTCGTGGTAGTCGTAGGAGGCTGGGTCTTGTTGGTCGGCGGGGGTTCGTCGGAGGCCTTACTGACCTCGTCCTGCACCTCCCGAAGGCCCTTCTTGAACTCCACGATGCCCTTGCCGAGGCTGCGGCCGACTTCGGGCAGGCGCCGCCCGAACAGCAAGAGGGCGACAACCGCGATAATCGCGATTTCCCACGGACCCGGCATCCAGAAAGCGAGATTCATCACAGGAACTCCTCCTCTCAGGTTCATTGATAATGTTACCCCGGCGGCGGCAGCGCGTCCAGCGAAAACCTGCGGGCAGCGCATCGGCTCGCGGCCAAGATTCACCGCCGCGGTTCATTCGAGCGCCGCACAGA
>VGYT01000437.1 GCA_016872895.1 Planctomycetota bacterium | reverse complement strand
TCCTGAAACTGATGGCCAGCGCGCGGCTGGTGCTCACCGATTCCGGCGGCATACAGGAAGAAACGACGATTCTGGGCGTGCCGTGCCTTACGCTGCGCGAGACCACGGAGCGGCCGATCACCGTCCAGGTGGGCGGCAACCGCGTGGTCGGAACCGACCCCGAAAGAATCCTCTCCGGCTACCGCGCGGTCATGGCGGGCGGCGGCCGCGCGCCCGCCGCCCCGCCCCTCTGGGACGGCCGCGCCGCCGACCGCATCGTCCCCATCTTGGCCGCGCGGCTGTAACGGTTGCGGCGACGGCTGTCGCGCCACCGCGGCCGCCGCGCAGCGGCCGGTGAAGGCTCATGGCCGCAGGGCGGCACGGACCAACGCTCCGCGCGGTCGCCCGGCCCCAGGTCCAGGAGGATCGGCGCGCGGCCGAAATCGACCTGGCAGGGGACTGGAACGAGAAGGTGCTCACGTAGTCGAGGTGCTTTCGGATGGCCCATGCGGCGATGGTGAAGTTGCGGTGGATGTCGCGGGCGGCGCTCGTGAGTTTGCGGCGCTGGTGCGGCAGGAGTTCCTTGTCCTCGCTGCGCAGGCGGCCCGTGGGCGCTTGCCGCCGATTCTTCGACTCGACGGCGTCGTAACCGAACAGGAACCTGCCTACCCGGTTCACTATGCCGCTGTGCCTCATTGCCGCCGTCACTCCGCGTTCCGCACTCCGCGCTGGGTCAGAACCCGCCCAGGTTGATGCTGGCCGCCTGCGGCCGCTCGCCCTTTTCGCGGGCGACCTCGCGCTTCCACCAGCGGTACTTCGCCTCCACGTCGGCGTACCGCACCGACTGGCCATCCACGGACACCGTGTCGAGGCCGGCGCTCGCCGCCAGCAGCGCCTCGTATTTCACCAGCATCTGTTCCGCGAATGTCGCCATTGTCGCTCCACTGCTGGCGGGCACGGCCGGGCCAAAAGAAGAAGGCTGTGCAGAAGGTGCAGGCTCCTGCACAGCCTTTCGTTGCCTTCGACCCGGCCCGACCGGCGGATGATCAGTCCGCCCGCCGCGCCCGTCGCGTATTCGGTTGTCAGCCCTGATCTATACGACGCAGGGGCCAGGTGTCAACTCTGTGTTAGAAAATCTATTGGCAAAGGCTGAATTGGTCGGGTATATTTTCTTGTGGCCTACAGGAGCACCCACAAGCAGGCCAAGCGGCGCGCACGGGGGGGCATTCCAGTGCGGCAAGCAGACGATACCTTGAGGCAGGCCGACGGGCGCCTTAACGAGCACCCTGCGCCGTGCCACAGTCTACACCATGTCCTGAACCGTGGGCCGGCGGGTGTGCGAAGCCCCGTGGATCCCCTCTGCGAAAGCGGTGGGTGTATTATGCTGATCCATATAACACGGCGGGCGAAACGCACGACCGGAGCGCATGTCCCTGAAGCACAAGGACTTGTGCATTTTTGCGCCACTTACTTGGCTCGAAGCGGGCATGACACCGAAGATGCCTAACAAGGTCTCTGGAGCGACCAGCCGCCCCGCTTTCGCAGTTCGGGGGTGGCGGACTTCGGCGACGCGCTTTGCTTGTCGGGAGTCGCGGCCGTCATCATGGCGGGGCGGCTGTCGCTCAGTTTGGTCGTTGGGTCAAATCGTGAGCATGAAGATTCACAAGATATGGCCTCACCTTTCTGTCGCCTTGGCGGTGGTCGCCGCCCTGCTCGTCTCGGGCTGCGATACAACTATGGTGAGTTATTCCCCCAACGAGAAGATGATCTCCGTCCGGACACACCACAGTAGATTACCCCTCAGCCCGTGCCTTCATAGCTATGATACCGGTTATAGAATTCTGCTGCAAGAGGGCCTGGACCGATGTGATGCCTCCCAACTGGACATGTATCAGTATGGCAGACTGACAATCACGTCGGGTTATGTTTCCCTAGACCGTTCCAAGAGCAGGGTGACCATTAATCTGACTTTGCTCGGTTTTGACCCGAGAGATTATTCAGTGGGACCACTGCCGTTCATTCACAACGGGACGCACCCATATATGGAGATGGACCCTGCACCTGGAGGCGTGACACGCGCTTTTCTTCAAGATTATTACAGAGACAAAAAGCCGACTTATTACTATCCTCAGCGGTGAACGGACCCAACCAGATGCTGCAGCGAACAGCCGCCCGCCCCGTGCGCACGACCTTTTTGTGAAACTCGGAACTCAACTTTCCGCTCCGTGGCATCTTCCAGTGACTGTGGCTGAGCTTGGACGTTAGCCGTATTCCTTGTCAATTCTCACCTGCCCGCAGTCTAGGCAGCGGCATCGGCGGCGTATGATGGAGGTGTAGGGCGTGCCGTCGGCTCGGAGGCCGGGGCACTTCTGGGTCAGCCGGCCCCAGTACTCGCTCCGGCGGGAACTGCCGCACTTGGGGCAGTGGGAGCGTTCGACGACCACCACGTCCGTCGCGTTCTTGCTTCCCTTCGGCCGTCCAGGACCACGCTTTGCCGCCATCGCTTTTTCTCCTGAGTTGTCCCCCGGCAGTGCCGGGGGCTTGTTACATTTCTCCCCCGGCGATGCCGGGGGCTTGTTACATTCCTTCTCCGGCAGTGCCGGGGGCTTGTTACAGGTATGCCACGTGTTTCCGGTTCCGTTTGACCTTCTTCGGCGTCGCGCCGCGAAAGAGCGAGACGCCGAGCATCGAGGCCGCCGCCGCGCAGCCCACCAGGCAGTCGAGCCAGTGGTTATCGACGGCGTTGGCCTTGAGTTTCCACTCGTCCACCGTCCGGCCGCGGGCCTCGGTCCGCACGCGGTACTCGGCTGCGAGGTGCTCCGACAGGAGCCGGTGTTCCTCGGCCTTCGCGCCGAAGAGGCTGCGCTTCGGGGCGGCGGCGCGCTGCGCCGGGCGCTGCGCGCTCGCAGCCCTGACGAATGAGTTTTTTGTCGCACGCGGGTCCAGGTGACGGCGGGCCGTCCCGCCGATCTGGAATCCATGACCGGCCGGCCGGCCCCCGCCCCCCCAAAATCTTTTTTCTCGCACCGGCTT
>VGYT01000436.1 GCA_016872895.1 Planctomycetota bacterium | reverse complement strand
GGACCGATGGTTGCCGAAGTAATGGTGGTGTGGGCAAGGTCTGGCGGGTTCTCTGGATCGAACTCAGTGACGGCGGGAGGCGGGGGCGGGGGGGGAGGCGCGGGCGGCGGGGGTGGCGGGGGCGGGCCGCCTGAGCCCGCCTTCTTGATAAAGGCTGCAGTCTCTTCGGGCGAAACGTGGATTCCGCGTTTCTCGGCCAGTTCCTTCAGCGCATCGGGCAGTCTTGGGTACGGCGCTTGTTGAATGGCCCGTCGCGCCTCGGGGAGGCACTCCGTCAGCACTCTTTCTGTGCGATTGAGGCTCAGAAGGTTCTCGGCGCGTTGTCGCGCTTCCGTTGATTGGACCTCATTCTTGTCGAGAAAGAGGGCGTGCACTTTAGCCGTTTTTTGAGACGGTTAGGGTAATAATAAGCATGCCGACAACCCGATGTGATTGTTGTCCAGACAGTCACGCGGGAGGTCGGCATGGATACGTCTTCTCTGGTATCGGCATGGAACGCCCTGCTTCTCCATCTTTGCTGCGTTTTCACGGAGCCCACGGCCGAGGTCTGGCGCCAGATCGCTCTCGGCTGGATCCTGCACCGCGGGCCGGCTACGGTCACGGGTATCTTTCGGACCCTGGGACGCCTGGCCGACCGCCACTGGACGGTCTACCACAAGTTCTTCTACCGCGCGGCGTGGGCGTTGGACGCCCTGAGCCGAGCACTGGTGGTCCACGTCGTTGCGCCGATGATCCTGGAGTCCGGCGCGGTCAACCCTGCCAACGGAAAGCCCGTGGTCGATCTGGCCCTCGACGACACCACGGCCGCCCGCACCGGCAAACACGTGGCCCACGCCGGCTGGTTCAAGGACGCCTCGGCCGCCGGACCGGCCACGAAGGGCACGGTCATCCACTGGGCCCACAACTGGGTCCTGGGGGCCGTGACGCTGCGGTTGCCCCGCTGGCCCCTGATGCGCTGGGTCCTGCCGGTGGTCTTCTGCCTCTACCGCAAGCCCGCCGACTGCGACCGGCGCCATCCCTTCGCCACGCGGCAGGTCCTGGCGGCCCGGATGGTCTGCCAAGTGGCGGAGGCCCTGCCGGGCGTGGAAATCCGCGTCGCCGCCGACGGTCAATATGCCACGCGGGACATGGTCCAAGGGTTGCCTTGCGGCGCCAACCTCGTCAGCCGCATCCGCTCCAATGCGGCGGTATATGCCCTGCCGCCGGCCCGCCGTCCTGCGGGCCGACGCGGGCCCAAACCCAAGAAGGGCCGCCGTCTGCCGACGCCGCGCCAGATGGCCGCCCGCCGCAAGAAGGGGTGGAAACGCATCACCCTCTTGAAGCAGGGCCGTTCGGTCGAGCGTCTGGTGCTGGGCATCACGTGCCTGTGGTACCACGTGTGCCGGACCGTCCCGATCCGCCTGGTGATCGTCCGCGACCCGACCGGCCGCGAGGAGGACGACTTCTTCTCCTGTACGGACGCCGACGTGCCCGACGCCCAGATCGCCCAACGCGCTTACGACCGATGGGGCGTGGAAGAGGCGATCTGGGAGGCCAAGCAATGTCTGGGCTTCGAGAACACCCGCGGCTGGTGCTCGAAGACCGTGAATCGCCAGGCCCCTCTGGCGATGGTCCTGGGGACCCTGGTGAAGGCGTGGTACGCCCGGTGCGCGGCCGACGCGCCGGGGCTGGCGCCGGAGAGCACGCCGTGGCACGCCAAGACGCGTCCCTCGTTCGCCGACATGCTGGCGGCCCTGCGTCGGGTCCTGTGGCAGCATCGAATTGCACCCAAGACGATGTTCTCGACCCGAGTTCAGCAAATTCTGGATACCGTTGCCTACGCCCTTTTCGCGGCAGCGTAAATGGCTAAACCGCACCCTTACCTATCTTAACATTTTGCCCGCTCACCCCCTCTGGCGCTAGCGCCAGGGCCGTTTTGCCCCTCCGAAAGGGGTCAAAAACGCCCTTTTCGGGGCGCGCCGGCGCGGTCAAAAAGTAATCCACAGGTAGGGCAGCGGCGGGATTCGGCACCCGGCAAAGGCGGGAGGCGGGAATCGGCGCCCGGCGACGGCAAGTTCAGCCGGCCGCCTTGGCGGCCGCGCGCCTTGCACCTGGAACCTGGAACCGCCGCTGTCACTCCGGCAGCGGCTTGTCCTT
Organism: Planctomycetota bacterium; assembly: GCA_016872895.1. Lineage (GTDB taxonomy): Bacteria > Planctomycetota > Phycisphaerae > FEN-1346 > FEN-1346 > VGYT01. Next base: position 883 of record VGYT01000436.1, on the reverse strand, counting down.
GGTCTCCGGGGCGAAGGGCAGCACGAACAGGCCGATGACGTAGATGCACGCCACCGTAATGCAGGCGTAGCGGAACGGGTTGTCCACGCTGCCGAGCGAGCCCAGGAGCGTCAGTTCCGAGAGGCCCTGTGCCGCCCGACCGCTGCCCGGCGGCGCGGCATAGGCGGTAGCCAGAAGGCCGAGGGCGAACGGGGCCGCCGCCGCAACGTACCGGGCCACGTTGTAGCAGAAGCCCACGCCGGTCGCCCGCAGCCGCGTCGGGAAAAGTTCCGGGAAATAGATGCTGTATCCGCCGAAGACCATCAGCGTGGAGAAGCCCAGCAGCGGGCACATCCACCATATCTGGCTCGGCTGCGTCATGAAGCCGAAGACGCCGATGACCGTGGCCAGGCCCAGCAGCAGCGACAGCACGAACGTCGGCCGCCGCCCGATGATGCCCGTCAGGATGCTGAACGCGAAGATGCCCAGGAACGCACCCATCTGCTGAATCAGGAAGGCCATGCTGGCGTACCAGTCCTGGACGTCTTTCGGCTGGCCGCCGAGCACCTGGTTGCGCACGAGTTCCGGCGACCAGAATCCCACGCCCCACAATCCCATGACGCCCGCGGTGGCCAGGACGATGCCTACGATGGCGTTGCGGCGCCATCGCGGGTCGCCGAACAGTTCGCCTATGCTGCCCATGGCCTGCCGCGCGGCGGGTGCGGAGGGGCCGCGTGCGGCGGCGTCGCGGGCGGCGTCACGGGCGGCGGCGTCGCGTGCGGCGTCGCGGGCCTTCAGCCAACTGTCCGGCTCGCGCAGGCGGCGCATCACCAGGACCACAAGAAGTGCCGGCAGGATGCCGACGATAAACAGCAGTCGCCAGCCCGCCACGCCCGCGATCTGG
>VGYT01000435.1 GCA_016872895.1 Planctomycetota bacterium | reverse complement strand
TCGAAGTAGTGGGTCTCGGAGAAGTTGTAGACGGGGACGGTGATATCGCAGCCTTCGACGGAATCGTGGGTGACGCCGATGGCGCCGCCCAGGTCTGGCGGCGTGGCGCCCCCGGCGCCGTAACTGGCGACGTGGGCCTTCGCCTGCGTGATGTGCATCGAGCCGCCGCCGGTGTCGAACTGGTAGGACGACTCGCCCACCTCCTTGGGCTTGGAGGACATGAGGCCGTAGCGGGCGGTGCCCTCCCAGAAGTCGGACCCGTCGGCGAGGGGCTTCACGTTGCAGCCCTGGCGCACCAGGCCGTTGTACGCCAGCGGCGCCTCGGCCTCCAAGGCGTCCAGCGCAGCCTGCTCGTTGCCGGTGCCCCGGATGACGTACTGGAACTCAGCGCTCGGGTTGTCACCCGAACCGACCTGGCGGCTCTCAACCCGTTCGGCTACGGTGATGGGCACGGCACTGCTCCCCCGCCCGAGGCGGGCAGGCTTCAGTTGAAGTTCACGCCCAGGTTGGCGGCCAACTGGGCGATCTTCTCGGTGTTCTGCGCGGTCTTTTCGGTAGCGCTCGCGATCCGGTCGCTGACGCCGCCTGCGCCCATGCCGGCGGCTTCGATTGCGCTGAATGTCCCGCGCACGCCGATGGTCCGCTTCATGGCGTCAGGCATGGCGGCCGCGGCGTCTTCGAGGGCCTTGCGGACGGCGCGCTGGTAGGTCTCGCCGGTGATGTTGCCGCCTTCGAGCAGTTTCTTGTACCGGTCGATCTGCGCCCGGGCCCGCTCTTCGGGCGTCTGCATCGACTCGGTGAGCGACTGGCCCTCGCGTTTGGCGGCATCGGCCTCGCGTGCGGCGCGGAGTTCCGCCATTGCGCTTTTCAGTTTCTCGAGGCGCTCGTTGTACTCGTCCCAACCGATGAGGCCCTCGTCCATCGCCTGGTCGAGCGACCTGGCCGCGCGGGTAACCTCCACGTCGAACGCCTCGAACGTCCCGCGAAGGACCCCCGCCTCGAGTTCAAGGCCCCGGATCGTCTCTGCGAAGTTGCCCTCAAACGCCTTCTGCTTCTCGGCCTTCTGCCTGCGCTCCGTGGCGTCGAGGGCCGCAAGGGTCCAGGAGAGCCACTGCTGGGCCGCCGATGCCGACACCTGCATGTGGCGCGACTGGTAGGCCAGGAACTCCCGCTCGGACATCGTGGCCCGGGCGTAGGCGTCCATCGCCTCGTTGATAAGCGCCTGGCCGCGCTCCTGCATGGCGCGGAACTGCTCGGCCTGCTTCCGCTGCTGCTCGATCTGGATGAGGCGGAGTTTCTTGGCGAGGAGGGCCTCGGCCTCGGTCTGCGCAAGGCGGAGGCCATCAACCTCGTACCGTGCGAATTCCTCGGCGGACATGGTGGCCTGGGCGAGGGCGCGGTCCACGGCGTGGACGGCCGTGACGTAGCGGTTCCAGGCCGCCACGCCCTCGTCGCGGTCGCGCTTGGCCCTGGCGGCTGCGGCGGCATCATACGGGGCTTCCGTGATGCCCCGCAGGCGGAAGATGAACCATTTGGCAGCGGCATCGACGGGGCCGGAGAGTTCCTTGACGATCTCCCCGAGGCCGAACGGCAGTTCCTCGGCGGCCTTGCGGGCGCCCTCCATGTTCCCCTGGAAGAGCGCTGCGAACATCTGGACATCCTTGATGGCAACCTTCGTGGCGGCGATTGCCGTGGCGAACTTGAGGCCCGTCTCGGCGATCTGCATGCCCTTGAAGCCGCCGGAGAGGAACCCGCCCCCCTCCCGCCCCTGGGCCAGGACCGACGCCTCCGTGCCGCGCGTGAGGGCGGGCCCGCTGTTTTCCGCAACCCACTGGCGCAGGCGGGCCTGGCTCTCGCGCAGCCGGCGCAGCATCGGCGCATCGTCAGCGGAGATCTCGACGTAGGCCCCGCCCATCCTGATTGCGCCGGCATCGGGCATGGTGCCTCCTACGCGGCCGCCGGCGCCGCAACCGACGTGGCCCAGAACTTGGGCAGCATCGGCTTGGCCGAAGCCAGCGCCGGCCGCATGTACGGCCGCGGCGGGAAGTTGACGGGCTTCAGCATCCACAGGGGGCCATACAGCGCCTCATTGAGTTCGTTCGACCGCCGCACTTGAGCGGGCGTTCGCAGGTGCGCGTACACGGCCTTCGTGCTTGTGTCCTGGAGGGCGACCGCGTCGCGGCCAGTGGGCGAATCGGCCATGACGATCTTGGCGGTCGTCACGAGGCGAATCTCGCCAACGCCGCCGAGTTTGCGGATGCGACGGCGCCGGTTCCGCAGGCGCCGGGTGCCGGTGAAGCCGAACTCATGGATGCGCGGCACGTCGCCGACGTACCCCAGGGGGACGGGGCCGACCACCACCGTCCGCAGCGCCGGCGAATAGTGGTAGTAGATGTGTTTCTTCAGGGCCTTGCCGGTCTTCGGGTGTGCGTACGGCGGCGTCCCCGGCGGCGAGTGGAGGTCGGTGTTCGCCCGCTCTGCCATGCTCCACTTGGCCGCGTTGCGAATCCACTGACCGGCCGCGGCGAGCGCGCGGCCGGTCTTCTGGTCCACCATCGCCCGGACGATCTTCTCGCTGAAGAACCACTGCTTGACCGCGAACTTGAGGGCCATGCGATTACCCGCCTGCCGGCCCGGCGACGGCCGGGATCGCCGCTTGGGCCGCCGGCGCCGCAGCCGTCTCCGGCGCCTTGGTCTTGATGACGCCCGTCCGGACGCCGAGTTTGTAGAGGGCCGACTGCGCATCATCGACGATCTGGTGCACAAGGCCCGGCACGGCACCGTCGCCGAACACGGCCTTGAGGCTTTCCGGGTCCATCTGCTGCTTGATGGCCTCAACGAGGTTGCCCGTCTGGAAGAACGCCTGGCGCGAGCGCCAGAGCATCCACGCGATACCTGCGATGGCGGCGGCGATGAGGATGGCGGCGCCGATGGCGATCCACTCAAGGTACTGGTGCACGAGCGTTGCCGCGCCGATCAACAGGAGCGCCCCGGCTGCGACGGCCAGGCCCGCCTTCATGTCCACCTT
>VGYT01000434.1 GCA_016872895.1 Planctomycetota bacterium | reverse complement strand
TAAGCCCGCGGTTACGTTCCCCGCCGCCGACGCTCCCGCGAAGCGCGTTGACTTGCCGCGCCCCCCGACGTAACCTTGCCGCCATGCCCATGCTGGACTGGATTGGCAAGACCGCGGTCGTCGACCATCACCGGGAGGTCCCGTACCACCTGCCGGGCGTCCACCAGGGCAAGGCGGTCTGTCTCCTCTTCAACGGCGTGCTGGGCGACCGGCGCCCGGCGGGCGGAAACGTGCTGACGCACGACGTGGCCCGGAACCCGCCGGCGCACCCGGCCGGCCGGGGGCCGCGAGTGGTCTGCGGCGAAGCCTGCCGCCTCGGACCGAAGTCCTTGGACCGCTACGGCCTGACGTTCCGGCAGATTCCCTTTGAACTCAAGGTAGATTGAGCATGGACACGAGCGAGCGCGAGTTCGAGTGGGACATGGCCAAGGAAGCGGTCAACGTCATCAAGCATGGCGTGGATTTCAGCACCGCGCAACTGGCGTTCGCCGATCCCCGGCGTGTCATCGCCGAGGACTTGTCGCACCGCCGGGGCGAAGACCGGTTCTACTGCCTGGGCCGCGTGGGCGACAGGATTCTGACCGTGCGATTCACGGTCCGAGGCCATAGGATAAGGATCCTCGGCGCTGGTTATTGGCGGAAAGGACGGACGGGATATGAGAAAACGAATCCGATACACGAATGAGCCGATGGAGTTCCGGGTGATTCCGGATTTCCTGCCGCCACCGGAGAAACTGCGTTTCAGGCAGGCGGCGGCGCGCATGACGTACGACTCCAAGAAGGACATGCTGCGCCTGCAACTGAGCAACGCGAGCGTCGCCCGGACCGTCAAGGCGGCCCCGGGAGTGGTGCTGGAATATGACGACCCCGGAAACCTGACAGGCATTCAAGTGCTGAAGGCGTCGAAGCGGGTGGCCAATCCCAGGATCCTCGAGTTCGCGGTGGCGTGATGCCCGCTCTGACCCTCAAGGAATATCAGCGGGAATCCCTGGACGCCATCGGGCGGTTCTGCGACGCCGTGCGCGCGGCGGTGGGCGCGAAGGCCCCGGAGTTCCGGTGCGGAATTCCGGTGGCATAGAACTTATCTCCTCTATCGGGGCTTCGGTCCGGGCTTGCGGGGGGAGAGCGGACGGGAGAGGGCTGCTCCCGATCGGTCACGAAGCCCGGGCTGCCTGACGGGCGGCCCGTACGGCCGTGCCGACGCAATCGCCGGAGCATATCCTCCTCGTCCCGGTCACCAGGATGGCCCGCCGATCGGCCACCTCGGCTGCCGGCGGGCCGCCGGCCTTTACGAGGCGGTCGCCTCGGTCCGCCGGATGCGCCGCCGCGCTCGACCACGGCCAGCCCCACGCCCGGGAAAACAGGGACGCTTCCCGTCGCGTTGGGCCGGTCCCTGCGTGCCCCGTTCTCCACCGAGTCACCTCGTCAGCCGGTTACCCAGTCACCCGCCCGCCCCGAAGCGCGCAAGTCGTTGCCACACAAGGGCTTACGGCGAAATCGGCCACGAAATCGCCGTAACTGTTGCCCCCACAAGCACTTACGCTACTTCCGCTCTCTCATATCGAGCGCTGTTAAAATGCGACTTACGCGCGTCCCGGAAAAGTTACTAACATCCAGGCATCGATATGATGAGCGCGCCAAAAACGTACATCCCGAGTACAAAAGGGCCAAAATCGTGCAGCCGGGAGAACAAAACCGTGCAAATCGAGTACAAAATCGCCTTGCCCATCTTACCATCCGGGGGGCAAATCGGCCTTGGCGCTAGCGCCAAGGGCGATCGGACCCCCAAAAAGGCGCATTTCCGGCGCGCATACCCCCCTCCAAAATAACTTTCCACAACCGGGGGTCGAACGTAAGTGGTTCCGAAAAACGCCCGGCCTCGGGCCCCCCGGGCGCGGCGGGTCGGGAGACCCGCCGCGCGATGAGGATGGCGCCAACGGCGCCGGCCGGGGGCGGCTACTTCCTGCCGTACTTCTCCTTCGGATCGAAGACCCGGACGCCGTCCTCGGCCCAGTCTTCCCCACGCCGCACCCAGGAGAAGCAGGAGCGGTAGCCGGTGTGGCAGGCGGCGCCGCCGACCTGTTCGATCTTGAGGAGGAGGACGTCGCGGTCGCAGTCGGTGCGGATTTCGCGGACGTTCTGGACGTGGCCGCTCTCTTCGCCCTTGTGCCAGAGTCTGCGGCGGCTGCGGGACCAGTAGACGGCCTGGCCGGTCTGGAGGGTGCGGCGGAGGGAGTCGGCGTTCATCCAGGCCACCATGAGGACCTCGCCGGTGTCGGCGTCCTGGGCGATGGCGGGGATGAGGCCGGCGTCGTCGAACTTCAGCGACTCCAGCAGGTCGTTCATCGGGTTCCTCTCGTTCGGTTTGGGCGGCGTCGCACCCCGCGCGGCGGCCGCGGGGTCATCCTACCTCGATGAGGCGGAGGGTATCGCGGAACCGTGCGGCGAGGGCCCGCCGCAGGGGCAGCGACTCAGGGGCCGCCAGGCCGGGGTCACGCTGAATCCAGTCGAACGCCTCTTTCCTTGCGAGGCGGAGGATGTCGTAGTCCTCGACGACGTTGCCGACCCGCAGGTCCGGCATGCCGTGCTGGCGGGTGCCGAAGAACTCGCCGGGGCCGCGGAGGCGGAGGTCCTCCTCGGCGATGCGGAAGCCGTCGGTGGTCTCGCAGAGGATGTCGATCCGGCGGCGGGCCTCCTCGGTCTGGGGGTCGCCCAGGAGGAGGCACATGCTCCGGGCGGCGCCGCGGCCGATCCGGCCGCGCAACTGGTGCAACTGGGCCAGGCCGAACCGCTCGGCGTGCTCCACCAGCATCACGGTGGCGTTCGGCACGTCCACGCCCACCTCGATGACCACGGTGGACACCAGGAGGTGGGTCCCGCCGCGGCGGAAGGCGTCCATGACGGCGTCCTTCTCGTCGGGCTTCATGCGGCCGTGGAGGAGGCCGACGCGGAACTCCGGGAAAACCTCGCGGGCCAGGCGCTCGGCCTCCTCGGTGGCGGCGCGGAGGTCGGACTTCTCGTTCTCCTCGACGAGGG
>VGYT01000433.1 GCA_016872895.1 Planctomycetota bacterium | reverse complement strand
GAACGACATGAAGAAAACGTTGTCTTTCCAGTCCAGCGTGCTGCCGGGGCGGGTCTTGCCGAAGGGGTCGTCCGGCGTCCAGTACTTTACCGTGGTCCACGGTCCCCAGGGCTGCGGGGCGTCGAACAGCCCCATTGCGCCCGCGGCCGAGGCCGTGTGCTCGACGGCCAGCAGGATCCGCCCGAGGCCCGCGTTGTAGCCGGCGCTCGCGCACCAGCCCACGCCGTCGGGGTTCTCGAAGACCGGCTGCTTGGCCGCCAGCGCGCCCCACGTCGGCCGGCCGTCCTTCAGGCCCGCGAACCACTCGTAGGCTTCGCGCCCGGTGAATATCCTGTCCTTCACGACCCGCGCCAGGAAGAGCGCCCCCGGCTTCTGGATGTTCAGCCCGAACCTTGCGTGCGTGATCTCGAGATCCTGCGGGCGGATGAAGTAGGAATACACGTAATCGTCGAGCGCCCCCGCGTTGTCCTTCCCGAAGACCAGGAACGTGGGGATGATGAGGTTGTCCTCGCGCCGCCAGCGCCACTCGGCCTTCGTCCAGCGGGCGCCGTGGTCGGTGGAGCGGGCCAGTTCGATGTAACGGTAGTGGTCGCGCGGGCCGCCCGTGTCCGGATTGTCGGGGATGACCCACGAGTACAGCACGCCCCCGATGCAGGTCGTGCCCCAACTCTTGCCGTCGAACGTGGCGGGGTTGGCGGCGTCCTTGCCGCCCCACACGTTAAAACCCTTGTAGTTGTCGGCGCCGCCCTCGATGCGCGCAAAGCCGAGGCCGACCCGCCCGTCGCGGTTCGTGCCGCCGAAGCCGCCGCCGTCGCCCCACGCCCCGTACTGGTGGCCGTCGTCGGCCCAGGCCAGGCGCCAGTTGTCGCTGCCCTGGGCCTCGCGCCGGTGGGCGGCCCAGTCGAACGCCGCGTCGGCGATGACCGGGCTCGGCGGATACGGCGCCGCCGCCCGAACCGGCCCGCCGGCCGGCAGCAGCGCCAGCAGGGCCGGAACCAGTTTTATAGACGTATGCAATTTATTTGCGCGGACCCGGCGTTTCCGGGCGCGCACCGCCGTTCTCCCCATCGCTTTTTCTTCGCGGATTTCCGCGGGCACAGCAATCCTTATCGTGGCTTTCTCTTCCGGCGGCCGGGACCCCCGCTCGTGCCGGCCGCGCCATGCCGACGCCGTACGTTCCCCCGGCGGCCCGTCAGGGCAGAATCAGTATCGCGCGCCCGGAATCCGTTCTTACAGGGAATACTGAGGTATCTTCATCGTCTCGCCGTCCTTCGTGGCGGACAGGTGCGCGTAGTACCCGGGGGTCGTCATGTTCAGGGCGTCCAGGACGTCCACGGCGGGCTTGCGGCCCCTGAGGATCGAATCAATGAAATCGTCGCCCAGATAGCCGTGCGAGCCGCCGTGGCCGCCGGCCTCGACTCCCGGCGGCAGGGCGCCTTTCTTCAACTGAAGCCCGTTCCTGACGGCCTCATCGTACCGCTTCTTCCCCGTCGCATCGCCGATGAAGGTCTTGTCGTATCCTCCGTATTCCCCGCGAACCCGTCCCGCCTCCAGGTACTCGCCCTGCGAATTGCAGACCATCATGCGGCCAAGGCCGCCCTCGGCCGTCCGGAACAGGCCAACCTCCGAGTTGAAGACGTTGCCGATCGCGTTGGGAACGCGCCGGGCCGGGTCGAACGGCGCAGTCCCCCGGCAGGAAACGTCCACGAAACTCCTGTGCGTCACGCTCACGTAATAGGCGGTGGCGTGCGTCGGATACCACATGGGGCACCCGTTCTTCCTCCAATCCTTGTACGAGCCCAGGGTGGGGGCGCCCAGGACGTGCGGATGGCAGTATTCCCCTTCCGAATAGACGATGTTGCCGAACACGCCGGCCGCGTAGAGTCTCGCCATCGCGTAGAGGTCGTCACGGAAGGTCGACGTCTCGAACATGGCGTACACCAGCCCCTTGTTCTTCCGGCAGCATTCCAGGAGTTTCTCGGCGTCCTCGATGTCCCCCCGAAACGCGGGGACGGCCGTTGCCGCGTGCTTGCCGTGCTCCATGCAGAGGATGGCGTGCCTGGCGTGCGCCGGGGCGTCGGTCGCGCAGTAGATCGCCTCGATTCTCGCGTCCTTGACCATTTCCTCCAGAGAGGGATAGGTCTTCGCGCACCTGGCCTTTCGAGCCATGTCGGCGCAGCGGTCCGGGAAGAGGTCGCTCACCGCGACAAGTTCGACGTTCGGGTGGTGCTGCAACCCGAATTGGAGCCCGAACTGGCAGACCCCGTGGCCGGCGATTCCCACCCGCACTTTCCGGTCGCTGAAGGGCTTCCAGGGTCTCGTCTTATCGGCATCGGTTTCGGTCTGGTCGAATCCCCTGATGCCCTCCTGCGCGGGGCCCGCGGCCGCGGCGAGCGACCCCCCCACCGCCAGGGCCGACGCGCAGAGCAAACGACGACGGCAGAGGTTCGTCATGGCTTCCCTTTCGCATCCGTATTCCGGGGACACAACGTCCCCATGGCCCTCCCTCGGGCCGGCCGCGAGTCGCCCTGCGCAAAAGGCCCTTCTCCAGCCGCCCGAGCAACCGCCGATCGCCCGGCGGCCCGCCAGGCGGCCCCAGGCGCCTGACCCGAAGGCCGAAGCAAAGCGCTCCGCCAGGCCCGACACCGCCCGCAGGTGCGCTTCAAGCGGTTGCCACTGCGCCGAAGGCCGGCCCGCAACGCTGTGCGCGTAGCACTCCCCCGCGCCGCCGGCCCGTTCCCAGTCGCATGCCATGCCCTTCCCGCCGCTTCCGTGCCTTGCAGCCAGGCGCCGGCCAATCTACCCCGGAAGCGGCGGGAAGTCAACCAGCCTCAAGACCGCGCCCCGCGCACAGCCTGTGAGCCGAAGCCTTCCCTTGGCGAACGCCCAGGCCGCGACCCCGGTGGCCGCGCGGCCCGCCGCCGGTCAGTTGCATCACGCTCCGCGAGTTCCCGGCGCCAGAAGTAGAACGCCGTCTCCCGCAACTCGTACTTCCGGCAGAACGCCCGGACCGTGAGGCCGCTCTGCCCCTGCCGGCGGACCGTCCCCC
>VGYT01000432.1 GCA_016872895.1 Planctomycetota bacterium | reverse complement strand
GGCCTCGGCATCGGCGGCGTCTCCGGCCGCGGCCGACGACTCCGCCGCGCTCGCCCGCGAATTGCACGAGAAAGGCTGGCTGGCGTTCAGCGCAGAGAGCGGCCAGGGCGACTATGACCTGTTCCTGATGCGGCCTGACGGCTCGGACCGCCGCAGACTGACCCGTACGCGCGAGTTCAACGAGGCGGGCGTGCGGTTCTCGCCCGACGGCAAGCGGCTCCTCTATTATCGCATGCCGAAGGCGGAGGCGGTCGACAACAACACGTACGGCACGTACGAACTGGTCGTCGCCAACGCCGACGGCAGCGGCGCCGCGGTCCTCGGGAAGGATTTTCCATGGGCCTCGTGGGGCCCTGACGGCGCGCATCTGGCGTGCCTCGGCAAGGGCGGCATCCAGACCATCGACCTGGCCGGTCGGCCGGTCGGGCGGCCGGTGGCCCGCAAGGGCATCGTCCAGCAACTCGCTTGGTCGCCTGACGGACGATGGTTTTGCGGCACGGCGAACGGGCTGGGACCGTTCTGGAACATCGCGCGGCTGAGCGCGGCGGGCGGGGAGATCAACGCCGTCAGCGAAACCGAGCGCTACAACTGCACCCCCGACTGGATGCCCGATTCGCAGCGGATCCTTTACTCTCGCGGGATCATCCCGGAGAAGGGCGGCTGGGCGCAACTGTGGGCAGCCTCGGGCGACGGCAGGGATAAGCGGCTCGTCTACGCCGAGGACGGCCGGCACATTTACGGCGCGTGCGCGTCGCCGGACGGCAAGTATGTGCTCTTCACGCGAAGCGAGGCCGACCTGGGGAAGGTCGACAACTCCAAGACGCGGATGGCCGTCATCCGCTGGGCGGATGCCCCTGCCTTGATCGGAGAAAGTGCGGCCTTGCGCAAGGTCTATCCGCAGGCCCGCCGCGGGCCGCTTCTGGACCTCGCCGAGGGCTGGGAGCCGCACTGGACGTACGCCGCCATCAAGCCGCCGGGAGACAAACCGTGAGCCGCAGCACATCACACCGTGGAGTCGCCTCTGTCGCAGGCTGCATGGGCCGTCACAGCGGCCTGGGAACCGCGCTGCTCATCGGCATGCTGATGTGCGTTTCGTGCGGCAGCAGCCCCGAATCGCCGACGGCCGCGGGTGCGGACCCCGACGTGACCACCCGCGGAAACCTGGAGGTCACGGCCCGGCTCGCTGAGGTGCCCGAGGGGGCCATCTTCAAGCGAGAGTTGTACAACTATGCCACCGTCCTCAAGTACCAGGTGCTCCAGGTGCACCGCGGCGAGTGGAGCGGCGGGACCCTTTACGTGGGCCACTACAACCCCTTCAAGCCCCGCGCCGAGGCGGCCGACCAGCGCATAAAGGACGTCGGAGGCAACCTGAAGGCGTTCCGGGCGGGGCAGGTGCATCGCATGGCGCTGGCGGGGCCGATCGACGAAAACTACATGGGGGGCATCGTCAACAAATACTTCGGCCAGGACACCGGGACGATTCACTGGGCCGTATGGACGAACCTCGTGAGCGACTAAGCGCCCCCGGAAGCCCGGCCGCGCGAGCGCGTGCGGCAGGCAGGATCATCCCCGTGCCGCAAGGATGAGCGGTGGCATTCACAACGCACATCTTCCTCTTCTACTTCCTGCCCGCCGTGCTGCTGCTCTACGGCGCCTTGCCCGGTGCGGCGAGGGCGATGCGGCTGGGCGAGCCCGCCGTCACGCGCGCCCGCAATGCGACGCTGCTCCTGGCCAGCCTCATCCTCTGCGCTTCGTGGAACCCCTGGTTCGTCCTGCCGCTGCTTCTCGTGACGGCGGTGAACTACGCTTGCGGCCGCCTGGTCGGGCGGCCGGGGGCGAGCCGCAGGCAGCGGTTCTGGACGGTCGCGGCCGCGGTCGCCCTCAGCCTCGGCGCGCTCGGATTCTTCAAGTACGCCGCGTTCTTCCAGACCAATGCGAACCACGTGCTGGCCGCGCTCGGCGCCGGGGGGATGCGGGTCCTTCAGGTCGCGCTGCCCATCGGCATCTCGTTTTACACGTTCCAGGCCCTCGCCTACACCGTGGACGTGTACCGCGGCGCCGTGGCGCCGGCCCGATCGTTTCTGGACTTGGCGTGCTACGCGGCGCTTTTCCCGCGGCTGGTGGCGGGCCCCATCATGCGTTACGGCGCCGTGGCCGGGCAACTCGTCCGCCGATCGCACACGTGGGAGCAGTTCGCGTCGGGGGCAGCCCTGTTCGTCCTCGGCTTGGCCAAGAAGGTCCTGCTGGCCGACCCGGTCGGCCGGTCGGCCGACGCGGCCTTCGGCGCCCAGGAACTGGCCGCACTGGACGCCTGGTTCGGCGCCGCCGCCTACGCCTTCCAGATTTATTTCGATTTCTCCGGCTACTCGGACATGGCCGTCGGCCTGGGACGCCTGTTCGGCCTGGAGTTCATGAAGAACTTCGACTCGCCCTACCTGGCCGAGAGCATCACCGATTTCTGGCGTCGGTGGCACATCTCGCTCTCGACGTTCCTCCGCGACTACCTCTACATCCCGCTGGGCGGAAACCGCAAGGGGGTGTGGCGGACCTATGTCAATCTGGTCGTCGTGATGCTCCTCGGCGGCCTGTGGCACGGGGCCAACTGGACCTTCGTCGCCTGGGGGGCGTTTCACGGGGCGCTCCTGGCCGCCGAGCGCCCCCTGGGAAAGCAGGGCCTCTACCGCCGCCTGCCCCGGCCGCTGCGGGTCGGGGCCACGTTTGTTCTGGTCCTCCTGGCGTGGGTGCTCTTCCGGTCGGCCAATCTCCAGGAAGCCGCGCACTACCTGGGCGCGATGCTCGGGCAAGGAAGGCCGGATGCGGGCGCCCTCCTGCTTGGGGCTCAACTGTACGCGCCGAGTTCGCTCCTGGCCATGGCTGCCTGCGCCGCGCTGGCCTTTGTGCCGCTCCAGGCGCACCAGTGGGCCGATTCCATCACGTGGCCGAAGGCGGCAGCGGCCGGGGCGGCGTTCGTCGTGTCGCTCCTGGCGATGTTCTCGCAGTCGTTCACCCCGTTCTTGTATGCTCGGTTCTAGGAGGCGCCATGCGACGCGCGCGGCACGCCGGCATG
>VGYT01000431.1 GCA_016872895.1 Planctomycetota bacterium | reverse complement strand
CGTTCACTTGGAACCTTGAACTTGGAACTTGGAACTGCGTTCGACCGCTGGCGCCGGGCCGGCGCTCGTATTACGCTATGCCCATAGACTGATTGTGCATCGTGAGACGAAGGCGGGTTAAACGAGTATGACATGCCCGCAAATCCCCGAAGAAGTGCTATCGGACGAAGCCAACGGGCAAACGCTGCGCCCGCACGTGGGTTGGATGATAGCAACACTATTAACGCATCTCGCAATGCTCGCAATTGTTATTGCCGGCGTTCACTACTCGCGCATGGCGATGGCAATGTGGTTCCCCCAACGGCGCCAAGAGGATGTGCTGGCCTGGCTTTGGCCGATCCTCACCGTGATCGTTCTCGGGCTTCTACAGACAGCGGCGTGGGTCATGGCACGTGTGCGTTGCAGCGCGTGGTATGATCGCATAGGTTCGCTCTTGCTGGCAGCCGCATACCTCTATGGTCTCGCCCTGGCGTGGTTTTCTTGGTCCCCCTTGGCAGGCGTCTTGATTAAGGAGATTAAGCAACCGCCGGGACTGTAGCCGGAATGCCCGGGCAGGCCCCTAGCAGGGCCGGCGGACGAATGGCGTGCCACGCCCCGGCCTGCATTGTCAGGCCATGTGCAGCAGCGACTTCTGGACCGAGGCGGGCACTTTGATGGGGGCGAAATACGAGGACGGATAGAGATAGTCCTCGCCGCTCTCATCCACGATGCGGATGTCGCCGCCGGCCGCCGCGGCGGCGTCGGGCAAAACCCTATATATCTTGTGAAGTTCCAGCGACGCCGGGTATCCGGCGTTGCGGATGCAGACGACGAAGGCCGACGCACGGAGAGGCGGTTTTCTCATTGTTTCAGTCCAGGCAGCGTTTGCGTTTGATTTCCTTGCGGCCTATGCCGCGAGCCTCATACCAGCGTAACTCGGCGAAGCGCACGCGGCCAGTCCGAAGCCGGATGCGAGCAATCCCCTTCATCTTCCGCCAGTTGCCTTTGCCATACGCCCGGCGCAGGCGGCCAAGGTTGCGGATGCCGGTCCCCCTTGCCAAGGTCTGAACGTCGGTGAGGCGGCCGAGAATCTCGAAGTCCATGCAAGCATTCTCGCGGGGCCATGCGGTCTTTTCAAGCGTGAAGGCCCGGGCACGCTTCGGCGTGCGCCAACGCCGTCGGCCCCGCCCCGGCGGCGATCAGCCGGTAAAGTAGAGGTACGCCAGCAGGATGAGCGCAAGGACGGCGCAGGAGGCCAGGACGTCCCACCTGGTCCAACTTGCCCGCGAGCGGGCGCGGTCGTCGGCCGAGAGGGTGGCGAAGGTGAGGCCCCGGAGCCGGTCCTCGGGCGGCGGCGCGGTCAGCCAACTTACGCCGACCATCACCAGCACGCATATCACAAATATCATCAGGCTGAAATACTGAAAGTATATATTGTTGACGATCCATAGAAGCGACCCTTCCGGGTACCCCTGCTCGTAGCCCGCCAGGCCCAGGGCGATGGGCGTGTCCACCAGGAGCCGGAAGACGCCCAGCGCGAAGCCCGCCACCAGGGCCGCGAGGCAGCCCGCGGCGTTCACGCGCTTCAGGAACACCCCCAGGAAGAACACCACGAAGATCGGCGGCGCAAGGTACCCCTGCATGGCCTGGAGGTAGAAATATAGACCCTTAGACCCTTGAATAACCGGGATCCACAACAGGCCGATGACGACCATGACGGCCGTGGCGATGCGGCCCATGCGGACCAGTTCGTGCTGCGTTGCCCCGGGGCGGAACTTCCCGTAAAGGTCCACCGTGAACAGGGTGGAACTCGCGTTGAAGACGCCCGAGAGGGAACTCATGAGGGCCGCCAGCAGGCCGGCCACCACTATGCCGCGCACCCCCGCGGGCAGCACGTGGGCGACCATGAGGGGGAAGGCGGCCTGGCACGCCTCGCGGTCGGGCGCTCCGTCCGGCCCCGCCAGCGAGGCCAGGGCGGGCGCCTTGCCCGAAAGCGCCAGGGCGAAGCAGATCATGCCCGGAATGATGAAGATGAACACGGGCAGGAGTTTCAGGAACGAGGCGCAGATGGTGCCGCGCCGGGCCTCGCGCTCGTTCGGGGCTCCCAGGGCACGCTGCACGATATATTGATCCGTGCACCAGTACCAGAGGCCGATGATCGGGGCGCAGAAGAGCATCCCGAGCCAGGGGAACCGGCCGTTGAAGTACCACGCCATGCGGCCGGGTTCCCTGACGGGGGCCCAGGTGCCCTCGACGCCGGCCGGGATGAGCGGTTTCCAGAGGTTGAACAGGTCCGACGGCAGGGCCGCCCGCAGTTCGGCCCAGCCGCCCAGTTGCGCGAGGCCGAAAACGGTGACGAGCGCCGACCCGACGACCAGGACGCCCGTCTGCACGGCCTCGGTATAGGCCACGGCCCGGAAGCCGCCCAGGACGGTGTAAAGGCCGGTCGCAAGGAGGACCGCTATCGAGCCGACCCAGAAACTGTCGAGCGCGGCGAAGCCCAGGTCGAGGTGCAGTTCGGGCAGCAGCGTGCCGAAGACAACGCCGCCCGCGAAGATGCCCACGGCGATCTTCGTCAGCACGTAGGCCACGAGCGAGATGACGGAGAGCACCCAGCGCGCGGGGGGCGAGAAGCGCTTCTCGAGGAACTCCGGCATCGTATAAACCATTGAACGCATGTAGAAGGGTACGAACACCCAGCCCAGCACCAGCAGGCACCAGGCGTGCAGTTCGTAGTGGGCCAGGGCCACGCCGTCGGTGCAGCCCGAGCCGGCCAGGCCCACCAGGTGCTCCGAGCCGATGTTCGAGGCGAAGATCGATGCGCCCACGATCCACCAGCCCAGGTGCCGCCCCGCCAGGAAGTAGTCGGCGGCGGTGTCCCTGGCCCGCTTGACGGACCACCACGTGATGCCCAGCAGGACGGCGAAGTAGGCGCCCACAAACAACCAGTCCAGCGCGCCGAAGCCGGTGGAAGGCGTCGCGGCGGCGAGGGGCAGCGCGAGGTGGGTCATGCCTGGTTCCTGGAGTCCGCTCGTTGTGCGCCGCGGTGCGCGCCGGCCGGGGGCCTTTGCGCGGATGGTCTCCCGACCCG
>VGYT01000430.1 GCA_016872895.1 Planctomycetota bacterium | reverse complement strand
AAAACAGGTCTATATCAACGCTCTTGCCCTGAAAGTTGGCGAGCGAACGGTCGTGGGCGGGCAGTACCCACGTCCGCTCGGCGGCCAGGGCGTCGACGAGCGCCTCGATGCCCGCCACGAAGCGGCCCTTGTTCTCCACGCACTCGGCCAGCACCAGCGGCGCAAGGCGGCGACGCCGGGCAAAGGCCACTTCCTGGAACCGCGAGCGGTTCCCGGTACGCGAGTAGTCCAGGAACAGGTCGTCGGGTTGCTCGGGAATCGGCTCCGCCAGGAGCGCCTCGGCCTTTGCCACGACTTCCTTGAAGGCGGGCTCCGAGGCGAGGCGGTCCCACGCGGCACGGTCGGCGATGGGGCGGCCGGGCGCGGCGGGGCGCTCGGGCAGCATGGCGGCGACGGCCCGGATGCGCGCGGGGTCGAGGGCGTCGGCGGCCTCGCCGGCATCCGCCGCCAGCGCCGCCAACACGACGCACGCGGGCATTACGGCCGCTGCGCATTGCAGCCAGTTCGGCTCGGTCATCTGACGGTTCCTTTCCGCAAGGTCGCTTGCGCGAAAACAGTATAACGTATGCCCCGGCCGAGTGCATCCTGTTGTTCAGCCGCCGGCGGCCCGCGGCGGCGCTCGCCCGCTGGATTCGCGCGGCCGGACGCGGTAAAGTAGGCGTCGGCGACAAACGTGCGGGCGGAGGGTTTGCGATGAGGCGCGCAGCGGCGCTCGTGCTGGCGATGGCGTGTCCGGCGGCAATCGTGTCGGCGGCGGCGATCCCGTTTACGGAGCCGAAGGAGCCGCCGCCGGCCGAGGCCGCGCCGGCCGGTCCGCAGCAGCCTCCGCCCCCCGCGTACGAAGAGCGGCAGCGGGCCGCGGCGGTCAACCAGCCGCTCAAGGAAGACGCCCTGGTGCTGCCGCTTGCGAAGGCCGCCGGGGTCGTCGCGCCGCAGAAGGCCCCGGCCGGTGCGCCCGCCCTCGGCGAGTACGGGGAGCGCCGCACAGACTACATATGGCAACTCGTGCCCTGGCAGGCGGCCCACGAGGAGTTCCTTCAGCGCCTGGCCGCCGCGAAAACCGACGACGAGAAGTTCGCCCTGGCCGCCTGGTGCGCCGAGAAGCGCCTGCCGGAGTGCGGCGAGTTCCTCTGGCGCGACGTCCTGCGCCTCTACTGGCACGGCCCGGGGCACCCGACGTACCAGAAGGCGCTGGCGCTGTGGCTGCCTGCGGCCGAGAAGCACGCCCCGCCGTTCACCTTCGACCTGCCGGTGCGCGGCGAATGGTACGTGGAACGCGACGAGGCGGGCCTGCACCGCCGCAAGCACGGCGCGGCGTTCGCGCGGAACCTGACGGTGCTCCGCAATGGCCGGCGCTTCGCCGGGTCGGCCGGCGACCTTGCGGGTTACTTCGCGTGGAACCAGCCGTTCTGCGCCATCGCCGACGGCATCGTGGCCAAGGTGGACGACCGGCATCCCGACCCGCCGGCGGGCCGGGCCGTGGGCATCGACGACGCCAACTACATTACGCAGGACTGCGGCGGCGGCGCATATGCCTACTATGGCCATATCAAGAGTGCTTCGGCGGAGGTGAAGGAGGGCCAGCCGGTCCGGGCGGGCCAGCCCCTGGGGCGCGTGGGCAACTCGGGCAGCCACGGCCTGCCGCACCTGCACTTCATCCTCATGGACGCCGATTACTTCTCGGTTCCCGGCCGGTACCGCTTCGAACAACTCTCCGGCGGCCGGTGGAGCGCGCGCGACGGGGCGGACCTGACGGAAGACACGTTCATACGCCCGCCGGCGGCCGTGGCACGGCCGGCTCGCCCGGCCGGGGGAGGCGTCGGCGGCCCTCCGCCACAGCCGGACAAGCCGGCCCCGACGAAGAAGGGACGCTGAATGGCGCTCATCCGCTGCGATTTCTACTCCGACGTGCTGGCGCTTTCGACGTCGATGCTCGTCATCCTGCCGCAGCCGAGGCCGGCGGGCGCGGCAGCCGCCGACGGGCCGCAAATGCCCGGCCGGCCGGCGCCGGCGCCGCGCCGCAGGTGGCCCGCGCTGTACCTCCTGCATGGCCTCTCCGACGACCACACCACCTGGCAGCGCCGCACGAGCATCGAGCGGTACGCGGCGGACCTCGATTTGGCGATCGTCATGCCGGCGGTGCATCGAAGTTTCTACACAGATACCGCGTACGGCCACCGGTACTGGACCTTCGTGAGCGAGGAGGTGCCGGCCGCGGCGCGGAGCATGTTTCCGCTCTCCGGGCGGCGGGAAGACACGTTCGCGGCGGGCCTGTCGATGGGCGGGTACGGGGCCTTCAAGTTGGCCCTTGCGCGGCCGAAGATGTTCGCCGCGGCGGCCAGCCTGTCCGGGGCGCTCGACATGGCCCGCCGGCGGCGCGCGGCCGAGCCGGAATTCCGGAAGGAACTGGCCCGCGTGTTCGGGCCTCTCGGCCGCATCGCCGGAAGCGCCGGCGACCTTTTCACCCTCGCCCGGCGCGCGGCCCGCTCGCGCGGCCCGCGGCCGCGCCTGTACCAGTGGTGCGGCACGGAGGATTTTTTGTATGAAGATAACGTGCGATTCCGCGACCACGCCCGGCGGCTGGGCCTCGACCTGACGTACGAAGAAGGCCCGGGCGCGCACGACTGGGCGTGCTGGGACAGGCAAATCCGGCGGGTGCTGGAGTGGCTGCCCATGAGGAAGCCCGAAACCAGAAGCCCGAATCCCGAATGAAACGGCAAAGGCAAACCCGAAGCCCGAAGCAGAAGGCGATGCTTTGCGATTATCTTCTGCTGCTTGGTTTTTGATTCGGGCTTCGGATTTCGGGTTTCGTCGCTGGGGATGCGGCGGGTGCGCCGGAAAACGTTTGATTTGCCGGCCGGAGGGGTTATAATCGAACGCGACGGTTGAGCAACCGGGGCGTGGCGCAGTTTGGTTAGCGCGCTTGCATGGGGTGCAAGAGGTCGACGGTTCGAATCCGTCCGCCCCGACCATCGTCTGAAACAAGCCCTTTTGCCAGCACGGCGAAGGGCTTTCTCTTTGTCACGACTAGACTTACGTCGCTCACCGCGCGGTTCAAACTCAACGCCTCCAGG
>VGYT01000429.1 GCA_016872895.1 Planctomycetota bacterium | reverse complement strand
CTCGTATGACCACGGTGCCGCGCTGCACGGGGTGGCCGTCAGTCCCGACGGTCAGTACGTGTGTATCGGCGGCGAGGGAAGCGTCGTCGACGGAAACGAACTGCGGATGCTCGCGTTCGATGGCAGTGTGCTCGCGTCGCTGCCCGCGGCCGTGTTTGACCACGGCGCGAGCGTGTACTCGGTTGCTTGGAGTCCTGATGGCAAGTACGTGTTCATGAGCGGGGGCGAAGGCACGGGCGGCTATGAGATACGTGCCCTGGCGTTTGAGGCCGTCAGCACGACCTTCGCGGAAGTAGGCGCCTTCGACTGCGGCCCCAACACCATCGTCTACGCCGTAGCGACGCCCGAACCCGCCACGCTCTCGCTGCTCGCCCTGGGCGGGCTGGGCGCTGTGGTCCGCCGCAGGCGGGGCTGAGTCAGCGGCCGCTATCCACCGATTGCTCGGCGCAGGTCACACGCCCAAGCCTCGCCTCCGTAAGGAGTTGTGGTTCAGCAAGGCCGCAGAAGGCGCTCACGAAAGACGCCACCGGGGAGGTGTCCGCTTCGAAGTCTGTGCAGCCACGCCAGCCATCCTCCTTCGCCCTGGGCGGGGAAGAACCGCAGAGCAGGCGGGCAGAACGAAGTGCTCTTGTCGGTCCTGCGGCGTTACCTGGCCGACTCAAGAAAATCAACCGCCAGGTTCGCAAGCGACCGGACGCCCATCACGAGCGCCGCCTCATCGACGAAGAACTTGTCCGAGTGGCCGGGGGCCGCCTGCTTCACGTCAACGCCGGCGGGCACGACGCCAAGGTGGTAGTAGAAGCCGGGTATTTTCTGCTGGAAGAACGCGAAGTCTTCCGCCCCGGTGCTCTTGTCGCGCAGAACGACGTTCTTCTCGCCGGCGCACCGCTTCAGCGTGGGCAGCATCTTCTCGGTAAGCCCCTCGTCGTTGACCGACACGGGGTAGCCTTCCCTTATTTGGACCTCCGCCGATGCGCCGGCGGCGGCGGCAATCATTTCGGCCGTCTGTTTGATCCGGCGATGCACTTCTTCGCGCATGTTCTGATTGAACGTGCGGACGGTGCCCTCCATCTCAACTTCGCCCGGAATGATGTTGTTGCGGTTGCCCCCGTGGATGCTGCCGATGGTAACTACCACGGGTTCCTTCGTGAGGTTCATCTGGCGGCTGACGATGGTCTGAAGGCCCAGAACAATCTGCGAGGCAACCACGACAGGGTCAACGCCGCTCCAGGGCGCCGCGCCGTGCGTCTGGCGGCCCCTGACCTTGATGCGCAGCCTGTCGGACGCGGCCATGACGGGGCCGGCACGGTAGGCCAACTTGCCCGTGTGATGGCCTGTGCTCGTATGAAGGGCGAAGATGGCATCGGGCCGGGGGCTTTCGAGCACGCCCTCTTTGATCATCAGTGAGGCCCCGCCCTCCTCGCCTTCCGGGGCGCCCTCCTCCGCCGGCTGGAATATGAAAACCACGGTTCCGGCAATCTGCGACTTCAGCCCGGCGAGAACTTCGGCAACGCCCATCAGAATTGCCGTGTGGGCGTCGTGCCCGCAGGCGTGCATGACGCCCGTCTGCCTTCCCTCGTATTCGACTCTGGCCTGCGACCGGAACGGCAGATCAAGGGTCTCTGTGACGGGCAGGGCGTCCATGTCGGCTCGCAAGGCGACGACCGGACCGGGCCCGCCGCCCCTCAACAGGCCGACAACGCCGGTGTGCGCGACGCCGGTCTTGACTTCCAGCCCCAGCCGCCGCAGGTGCTCGGCAACAACCTTGGCAGTGCGGAACTCGCGGTTGCCCAACTCGGGGTTCTGATGGAAGTCCCGCCGCCACGCAATCACCTTCGGCTCGAATTCCCTGGCCAAACGGTCTATTTCCTGGGCCAGAGCGCCGGGCCCTTCTGCCCACAGGGCGGACGCCGGCAGGACGCTGAGGAAAGCCACCAGGAAGATTCTGCGCAACATGACCTGCCTCCAGGGTCGCGTCCCGGAAGTGGCTGGAAATCGGGGTTCGGCGCGACCTGTTCCCGAAGCCCAATTCGGCCCGCCGCGCGAGCGGACATGACGCGATGCTAGGTCTCCTCGACCTACCTGTCAAGCGTCTGCGCGGAGCGGCTCGCGCCCAAGCCTCGCTGCCGTAAGGAGATGCGGTTCCACGAAGCCGCAGAAGGCTTCAAGGAAAGGGCCGACCAGCGGTGCGTCTGGTTCGAAGTTCGTGCAGTCAGGCCAGCCAAGAGCGCAAGAGCCCGTAAGTCGAAGACTTGCGGGCTGCTTTCTTGCGGGCGGCCGGACGGGCGTAAGACATCGCCCGGTGGGCATGCTTCCATATTTGGCCCGCTTGCCCGCCGTGACCGGAGGCGTGCAATTCAAAATCACCGAAGGAATGCACAACCTGGACAAGCAGGCGTTCGGCGTCCCCCGGTTGCAGGGGGTCGACAAGGCCAGCGGCGCGGACTTCACGCTGACGGCCACCAAGACGCTGCCGAACGCGGTCTGCGGCCGGCCGCTCATCCTGGCCGGCGGCCTGCGATGGAGCCGCAGCGCCCAGATCGGCCTGGTCGGCTTCGGC
Organism: Planctomycetota bacterium; assembly: GCA_016872895.1. Taxonomy (GTDB): domain Bacteria; phylum Planctomycetota; class Phycisphaerae; order FEN-1346; family FEN-1346; genus VGYT01. Next base: position 539 of record VGYT01000429.1, on the reverse strand, counting down.
GACAACTACAAGGTCTCGGGCGAAGGCAGCGTCGTCTGCATGCTGACCGACGACGTGGCCCTCGGCTACGAATTCCGCGTGAAGCGCTCGCAATATCGCAACAGGCGTGGCCTCATGGCCTCGGATGACAACTGGCACGACCTGTTCGTGTCGTGGGGGGTCGTGGAGCACCTGACCCTGGCGGGCGTGTGGAGTTACATCGGGGCGACCGGCAATGCCGTCGAGAATTGCCTTTGGGGCTTCCAGGTCCAGTACGGCTTCTGACGCCGCCGCTTTTCGGGCGCCACGCGGGGCACCATGCTCTCGTGCCTGGCACGACTTGCGGGTCGCATCGCGGAGCAACGGAAACGGCCGGCCCTTGAGGGGCCGGCCGTTTGAGTCTCCTGTTGTCCGGGTGGTTGTCGCGACCTCACGCGCTACGCCGCCTGAGGGCCAGGGCCGCGAGGCCGAGCGCCATCAGGCCCAGCGTCGCCGGCTCGGGCACCGTGCCCACCTCCGGCAGGCCGCCCACCTCGCCGCCGCCGCCGGACGGATGCAGC
>VGYT01000428.1 GCA_016872895.1 Planctomycetota bacterium | reverse complement strand
GCCCATCTTGCCTGATTTGCCCATATTCACACGCCCGAAAACCGGCCTCCCGGGCCTCGTGAAAAAGTTATCCACAAAGAAGTATGTATAACTGCCAATATGACAGGCCGCCAAAAACGATCAAAAACCGCAAAATCGGACCCTGTTCCGGTCAAAACCGATCAAAAACGTTCAAAAAGCGCGCGATTTTGCCTTGCCTATCTTAACATTTTGCCCCTCCACCCCCTCTGGCGCTAGCGCCAGGGCCGTTTTGGCCCTCCGGAAGGGGTCAAAATGGGCATTTTCGAGGCGCGCCGGCGCGGCCAAAAAGTTATCCACAGGTAGGGCAGCAGCGGGAGGCGGGAATCGCAGTGCGGGAATCGGGCAACGGCAGGGGCAAACGGCGAAGGCCCATCCTATTTCCACTTGCACTTGCGCTGGGCCAGCCGGTGGCGGCCGTGGCAATCGGTGCAGTGCTTCTCCGCGGCGGAGCCGGCGAGGAACGCCTTGTGCTTCGCGGCGGGGATCCTGTCCGGCGGGTGGCAGCCCAGGCAGAACGGGTTGATCTTCGCCAACGGATACATGATGCCTGGCGGCGTGCCGTTGCCGCCCGAGGCCCACGATTCATCGGCGATGTGGGCGTCGCAGTCGCCGTGGCACTTCGCGCAGCCGATGGCGGCCCGCGCGTGGACGACGGCAAGTTCCTCCTGCACGTAGTTCAGGTGGCAGACGTGGCAGCGGCTGTTGTCGGCCGCGGGACCGGCCGGGGGCTGGAACTCGTTGCCGCCGCCATCCAGCAGAAGGGGTCCCGAATCGGCCGGCGGCGCCCGCTGTGCCGGGCCGGCCTGCCAGGAGTGGCACGCCACGGCCGCCGCCGCGAGGCAGGCCGAGAGCATTGCCAGGACGGCCCATCGCATTCCGCCTTGCCGCCCGGCTCGCCGGGGCGACGCCGCGGCAAGCCCGGCCCGGTAACCCGCCCGTTTGCGGTCGCTCACACGTACTCCCAGTCTCGCAGCCACTGGTATCGCGGCGGAAGGCCGGCCCACATCCGGTCGGCCGCACGCCTGAGGTCCGCCTGCTCCCCGGCGTCCAGTTCGCGGCGCTCCGCCACGGCCGTGGCCACGTTATCGACGTCGCCTACGCTGTTCATGCCGGGGATGGGGATAACCGTGTTGGTGCGCAGGACGTACCTGATGGCCAGCCGCGCGCGGCGGTTGTCCTGGTCGGCGTCGCCCGTGAAGAGGGACCCCGCGCCGAACGGCTTGATGCCGAACGCGCCCACGTCGCACTTTTTGAGGGCCTCGAACAGGCTGTCGGCGGGGGCCGCCTTGCTCATGGTGGCGAACGGAAAGCAGACGACCTGGACCTGGGGAAAATACTCTATCATGAACTTGATCCATCGGCGGTCGTGCGACGAAAAGCCGATGAAGCGGGCCTTGCCCTGGCGCTTGGCCTGCTCAAGGGCCGCCACGATCTCGCACGCCGTGTCGAACGTGTGCCGCCCGCCGGGCTCGAAGCACGTTATCCGCCACAGGTCGGTGTGGTCCTGGCCGGAGTCCTTCAGCACGGCGTCGAGCGATTCCAGCAACTTCGGGGCCGTGCGGAAGTCCTCGTTGCGCACCTCGTTGGCGCAGTGCGAGAGCGCCAGGTACATCCTGTCGCGCCGCCCCTGGAGCGCCTTGGCGTCGCGGCAGACCTCCCCCCGGGTGCACGCGTCGATGTAATTGATGCCGGCGTCGATGCAGCGGCTGACGATCTCGGTCCGCTCCTTCTCGTTGCTGCGGGAATGCCCGCCGAGGCCCACGGCGGAGACCATGAGGTTCGTCTTGCCCAGGCGCCGGTATTCCATCCTGGGGTTGTAATTGAGGATCCTGGATGTATCGGCCGCCGGCGGTTCGGCGGCCCGTGCGCGGGGCGCTGCGAGCGCCGCCATGCCAGCCGCCGCCCCTGCCGCGGCCTTCATGCCCTCGCCCATGAACCGCCGCCGCGTCATCCGTTCGCGTTCCGCGCTCATCGGAGCCGTCCTTTCTCAATCGCAGGCGGGCGTGCCGCATCCGCCCGGAATGCACAGGCCCGTGTCACTTCGCTGCGCCCCCCGCGGCCTCGCCCCCCGCGGCTGCGCCCCCCGCGGCCAGCGTCTTGACCTCATCCTGCGAGAGCGCCCGGTCGTAGATGCGGACGTCGTCCAGGAGGCCGCTGAAGTTCCTGCCGATGCGAACCTCCAGTTCGCCGCCCGTGTCGATGGGCCAGAGGTCCAGGAGGCCGATGTCGTGGATGCGGGCCGGCGCGCCGTCGGCGTACAGCCTGACGTGGTCGTGCAGGTTCGGCGGTTTGGCCTCCGCCACCACGGCGGCCGCGTGATGCCACGCGTCGTCGCTGAGCGCGGCATCCATGTAGAGATACCCGCCCCTGGGCGTCACGCCGACGCGGGACCGGATGAAGCCGAGGATCCACATCCTGCCAGCATCGTCGAGGCCCCAGGACACGAGTTCCCCTTTCGGGGCAGCCGTCCTTATCCAGGCCGCCACCGTCCGCGGGGCCGTGCCGGTCACACCCTTGTACCCGGCTATGCGCACGTAGCCGCCCTTGCCGTCGAACCTGAGCGCCTTGCCCAGCCGGCCCGGCGCGGAACTCTTCTCGAACGAGAGGCCGCCTTCGAGGGCGCCGCCGCGGCCGTGCCCCGACGAATCCGCCGCCGCCGTCCCCGACGCGTCGTCGAACTTCCACCAGCCGGCCAGGTGCGGGTCCGTGTCGAGGCTGGGCGGCCCGGGCCGGTCCGCCGGAGCGGAGGGAGCGGCCGCCGGGCCGGAGAGAACAACCGCCGGCCCCAGGGCGGCGAGGAGAAGCGCCAGCGGCAATGCGGCAGCCGGCCGACGAAGCGAACCGCGGCCCATGTGCTTGCTCCTTCCTTCCGCCCCCGGTCTGCCGGCCGCCATCCTCCGGGCGGACCGCCTGTATAATACCACAGCCGCCCCGTGCGGGCAAGGGCCCGCAGCGCATCCGCGTCCGAGCCGCGACCGTAAGGGAGCGGCGCCGTCGGGCTGCCTGGCGCAACTACACCGCTCCCTCACGGTCGCGGCTCTGATTCGGCGCCGTTGCCGACAGCATGCCCGGCGAACAGCAATCTGGCA
>VGYT01000427.1 GCA_016872895.1 Planctomycetota bacterium | reverse complement strand
CTTCGGGGATTTGCGGGCATGTCATACTCGTTTAACCCGCCTTCGTCTCACGATGCACAATCAGTCTATGGGCATAGCGTAATACGAGCGCCGGCCCGGCGCCAGCGGTCGAACGCAGTTCCAAGTGAACGCCCAGGGTGCGCGGCGGGCGGTCCGGTTTCGCACCACGTACGGCGCGCGGCGGCCAAGGACGCCGGCCAACCAGGCCGGCGGTCAGCTGCCGTTGGCCGTTGCCGGTTCCGGGGTCCGTGGTCCCTGTTCCCGGTTTCCGGCGTCCACCAGGTCGTACACCCTCACGTAATCGACGAGGAACTCGTCCGGCAGCGCGGCCTTTGCGATGTCGCCGCCCCACTTGCCCACCTCGTCGCTCAACTTGAGGTACTGCGGCGCCTGGCACACGCCGCCGGCCCTGGTGCGCCACGTCTCCCTGCCGTCGATGTAAAATATGTACTCATCGGGTTTCCACCACAGGGCGAAGGCGTGAAAGCCGTCCGTCACGCCGGGGGCCTGGACCACCTTGCCCTCGCTCTTGTGGTCCCTGCCGTAGCCGTCCCAGTGCAGGGTGTGCTGGACGCGCTCGTCGAGCCAGGGTTTTTCCATGATGTCGATTTCCGTGCCGTCGCGGCCGCCGTCGCCCACCCTGGACACGCCGGAGCCCGTCATCCAGAAGGCCGACCAGTGTCCCGGCTGCTTCTGGAGGCGGATGCGGGCCACGTAGTAGCCGAAGGCGTGCTCGAACCTGCCCAGCGTGCGCACGCATCCGTCGATGTACTTATCGCCCTCTTTGAATGTGCGGATGACGAGGTTCCCCCGGCCGTCGAGGCCGACGGCCTTGCGCATCCACCAGCCGTCTTTTCGCCTGCCGTCGGGGGGCACGTTCCACTTGGCCTCGTCCAGTTTCGTGCCCTCGAACTCGTCGTTCCAGGCGAGTTTCCACGCCTTGCCCTCCGGCGGGGCCGGAAGCGCGTCCTTGACCTGCGGCTGCCGGACGGCGGGCGCGGCGGCAGGCGCCGCGGCGGGGGCCTGCGGCTGCGCGGCCGCGGCCAGTCCGGCCGCAATCAGCAGGACCGCCGTCGCCGCTGTCATGCATTCAGCACGCATAGTTCTTCCTCCCTGTCGCCTGCGACCGCTTTGCGCGGCCGGTCGGGCGCCCCGCCGCGCAAACCGGCGGGCAGCGCCGTAGTCCTACTTCCTCCGCAGGTCGTAGCAGTGTATCCCCTCGCCGCCGCGGATAAACATGCGGCCATCAACGATGGGCGAGACAAGCGGCACCTCGTAACTCGTGGTCGGCAGGTGCGGGAACCGCTGCGTGCCGCTGGTTGTTGCAAGCGCGATTTCCGTCGGCCCGCGCACGGTAAACACGTACCAGTCCATGGCGCAGTGCCAGTTGTCGCGGACGGCCAGCAGGACGTTCTCCTCGGCCCGGTGGATGGTGGGGGCGTTCCAGTTCACCACCGGCGGGTTGTTCCTGACCGTGTGGACGACCTTGCCCGTGGCCAGTTCCACCACGGCCATGATGGGTTCGCCCTTCTCGCCGGCCGGCCGCTTGCCCAGGACGAAGGCGGCGTGCCCGTCGTCCACCTTCACAAATCCGCCGTGGCCCGCGGGATGCACCGGATACGGATACTCCTGGGCGGGCAGGTCCCACAGTTTCGTTGCGCACTGCGGCGTGAGTTTAAAGCAGCCGACCTGGTGCAGGGGGCGGCCGCTGTCATCCTTCGGCGCCAGGTCTTCGGGCGTGAGGTTCACCAGAAGGTAATCGCCTTGAAGATAGGGCGTGCAGTCGCCCCACTTGCGCGTGCCCAGGTTCTCAAGCGTCCAGGCCACCCTGCCGCTTGCAGCGTCAATGCAACGGACCAGGCCGGCGTTGAGCGTGATGAAGTATCTTGTTGCGCCGCTTTGCCAGACCTGCGGCGTAACGAATCGGCCGAGGGCCTTATCCACCAGCCAGCGTTTCCGGCCCGTCGCAAGGTCGAGGCCCAGCAGCCCGCTGCGCTCATCCGATACGGCGGCCACGCCGCAGGCGATGGTAACGGCGTGGCCGAACGCGCGTCCGCCCGCCGGCCGCCCGGCGGCCAGTTCTTTCATCGCGGCCTCGTGCTCCGGCCCGATCGTCGTCTGCCACTTTTGCTGCCCGGTGTGAACGTCCAGTGCGTACACGCGGCCCAGGCCGCCCACGGCCACCAGAACGCCGCTCTCTGCGTCCGCCGCGAGCGTGCTGTTGATGAGGTTGCTCTTGCCCGTAAGGAAAGTCCGGCCGCCGCCGGGATAGGTCGTCCGCCAGAGCGTGCGGCCGGTGGCGGCATCAATGCATATGACCACGTCGTCGGCCCCCAGCAGCCACATGTCTTTCATAAAGTAGCCGCGCGGGGCGCGCTTCTCTTCTTCCTCCCTGATGTACGCCTCGCCCGACGGAACGTAGTAGTAGAGGAACACCCGTCCCTCGGCCACGACGGGGCTTGAGCCGCCGTACGAGGGCCGCCGGTACCATATGCCGAAGTCGCCGTAGCGCGTAACCTGGCCCTTGCCCGGCCCCAGGTCCTGCTCCGAGCGCCAGACGAGGCGGGCCTGCCTGAGGTCGGTCAGAAGTTCTTCGCCGCCGGACACTGCGGACATCGTGCCGTGCCAGCCCAGCCATCGCGGCCACATTATGCACGGCGGCACTGCTTCCTCATCGGGATAAAAATCGCCCGCATGGCGCGTGCCCGCCGCGCGGCCGCGCACGGGCGCGGCCGCCGCAGCCTGCGACTCGGCCCACATCTTCATCAACTCGGAGAGGTGCTTTTCCTTGTCGCGGGGCGCGGCGGCGACGGCGCAGGTGCCGGAGAAGGAACCCTCGGCCTTCCGGCCCGATGCGGCCACGTCCAGGTCAATCCGCCAGTGCACGTCGGGCCAGTTGGAGTCGGTCGCCGCGTGGGCGTGCGCGGCAAAGCGGATAGTGCCCGCGAGTTTGCCGGCGGATTCCTTCAGGCCGGAGACGTCAGCGTCGCGGAAGTCGCGGAAGGCGTCCGTGGGGCTGAGGGCCATCGCCTGGACCGCCCGCCCCCCGCGCGTCCACACGTACAGGGCGACATCGCTGAGCGGGGCCTTGCCCTCCTTCTCGGCAAAAG
>VGYT01000426.1 GCA_016872895.1 Planctomycetota bacterium | reverse complement strand
GCCCATCTCGGTATCCACGGGCCCGGCCGGGCGGACGATGTCGGGGTTCAGCGGGCCGGGGTTAAAGCGCACCGAGCCGTCTTTCATGTGGAACCGGCGGTTGAAGGCAAGGCCGGGCTGCTCGGCTGCGCCGGCGGCCAGGCGGGCGGGCCGGGCGGCGGCGTCGGCCTGCACGACGGCCTGAACGATCTTTGATATGAGTTCGGCCGGGTAGTCCACGGCCTCCTGCGGATCGCGCCCGTGCCTGGACACGGCCTCGTCATGGAACCTCTGCCGCAGAACCCCGTCGTACAGCGGTCCGGTGTGCGTGTGCGTGGCGGCCACGAGGATGTTGGCGGCCGGGATGCCGGTCTTCTCGCTCGCCAGGCGGCGGGCGGGGCCGGAGACGGTGGCCGGGACGCCGATAAGGTCGCAGAAGACCAGTGCGATGCGCTCGCCGCCCTGCCGGAGCACGAGCGCCTTGGCGCGCAAGGGGTCCGCAACCCCCGTGCTCAGCCGCTCGTAGAAGTATCCGCTCATGCGGTAGCCGACCGGCGGGGTGATATCGACCGCGGCGACGCCGGCCGCGAAGGGTTCCTCGGGGCGGGCCGCAACCCCGGCGCACCCGGCGGCGGCCGCCAACATAAGCAGCCAGATGCCAAGCGCGGTTTTCAGGGACATGATGGACAACTCCTCGCCTGTGCGGCGTTTGCGGCGCCGCTCCCTTACGGTCGCGGCTCTGACACGGCACCGCTCCCTTACGGTCGCGGCTCTGATAGGCCGTCGGCATTTCATGCGGGGCCGCGCGCTTGCGCGACGTGGCGCGCGGCTTACGCCGTGGCGGCTGTGAGTTCCTCCAGGAACAGGCGGGCCTTGCGGGCCTCCTGGAGCGTATGCGCGCGGTCGCCGGGGGCGAGGCACTCGACCACGAGCGCCCCCGACGTAAAGCCGCCCGCCTTCAGGCGCGAAAGAACCGCCGCGAAGTCCACCTTGCCCGTGCCGGGCGTAACGTTCACGTTCTTGGGCGGCAGGTAGTCCTTGACGCACATGCCGACCACGAGGTCGGCGACGGCGGCGGCGTCGGTCGCGGGGTCCAGCGCCCCGTCGGAATAAAACATGATGTTGCCCGGGTCGTACCACAGGCGGAAGTTCTTGTGCCCGACCTGCTCGACGGCCTTGCGGCACTGAGCCCCCGTGGCGTTCAGGCCGCCGTGCGGCTTGACGCTGATGCCGATGCCCTTGGCGGCGGCGTAGTCGCAGCACTCCTTGATGGCCTTGTAGTAAGGCTCCTGGAGTTCAGGCTTGCCCGTGCCGCCCATCAGGAGGTTCCTGACGCCGGCGGCGGAACAGTTGTCGATGTTCTTGCGGAGGGCCTCGATGCCGGCCTCAAGCGACTTGCCCACGGGGATGTCGCCGCACCAGGCCGACGGGATGGCCATGCCGCGCTTCCTGGCCTCCTCGGCCACCGTGCGGGCGTCTTCCACTGTGGACGCGGCGGACAGGATGAGGCGCGACGGGGCCTTGGTGGTCATCAGGCCCACGTGCTTGTAGCCGGCCTCGGCGATGGCGTCGAAGGCGGTGCGCCAATCCTCGTCGGCCCAGGGGCGCGTGTAGCAGCCGATCTGCCACGGGCCGGGTGCGGCGGGCGCGGGGGCCGCGGGCGCGGGGGCGGCGGCTGCGGAGCGCGCGGTCCAGGCGGCCGCGGCGGCGCCGGCGGCGCGGGCCAGCAACTCGCGGCGGTTCACGAGGTCGTCGTTGCTCATTTGGGCGTCATCCTTCGCGGATTTCGCGTTTCTGGGGGTCGTACACCTGTCTGCGTCCGGTGTCGTACGCCCGGACGGCCATGATGGCGGCCACTGCGTGCTGGTATCCGGCGTCGATGGAAGCGTTGGGCGTCTTGCGGCTGCGGACGCACTGGAGCCAGTCCAGGAAGTGGTCCGGCCGCTCGACTTCCGGGACGGGCTGCTTGCCGCGGATTGCGCCTTTGTTCCTCTCGCCGCCCTCGGCCGACAGCACCGGTGCGGTCCATACGACCATGTCCAGGGTGCCCTGGTCGCCGAAGATCTTCAGGCTGCTGCCGCTTGAGTTCCCGAAGTTGGTGGAGTAGTGGACCATGAAACCTTCGGGATATATCCACGTGGCCTCGACGTGGTCGGGGCAGGTGAAGTTGTGCTCGTCTTTCCATACGAACGTGCCGCCCTGGCAGACGGCGCTGGAGGGGAACTTCGCCCCCGTTATGTAGTGCACCAGGTCCAGGTAGTGGCTGCCGAAGCCCGGCACGGGGCCGTCGGAGAAGTCGCGGTAGCCGTACCAGCCGGTGAACTGGTCGGCCCGGAACGGCCGCGCGGGCCGGTCGTGGAGGAACTCGGCCCAGTCAACGTCCTTCGCGTCGGCCTCCTGGAGGTAGCCGTACCAGTAGGGTCGGCCGCTGTTGCGGCACTGCTCGATGCGGCTGATTTTGCCGAGGATGCCGGTCTTGTAGAGTTCGCGGCAGCCGGTGAAACTGGGCAGGCTCCTCAGTTGCGTGCCTATCTGGACGACCGCGGCGGCGGCCTTGACGGCGTCGCAGGCGCTCTTGAGCGCCGCCAGGTCCATCGCCAGCGGCTTTTCGCAGTAGGCGTCCTTGCCGGCCCTTGCGGCGGCCTCCAGGTGGAGGGTGTGCACGTGGTCGGGGGAGGCGATCATGACGGCGTCCACGTCCTTCAGGGCGAGCAGGTCGCGGTAAGAGACGAACTGGCGGGCATCCGTGCCGTACCACTCCTTGATGCGCGCCGCGGCTCGCTCGCGCCGCAGTCGCCACGGGTCGGCGACGGCCGTGAACTCGGCGTTCTGGGGCTTGTCGTGCTTGTGGACGCCGGTCATGTGGGCGTCGCAGCCGCGGCTGCCGCAGCCGATGAGGCCGATGGAGATGCGCTCGTTTGCGCCGACGATGCGGCCGTAACTTGCGGCGCTCAGGGCCGCTGCGGCAGCGCCGGCCGTGGCGCCCTTCAGGAAGCCCCTGCGAGAAAGCGACCCTGCCATGATAAGTCCTCCGCCTGGAAATGCATAGCGCGCCGCAGCCGCTCCCGGCCTGGCGGGACCCCGACAAGCGGCATGGCCGCCGGGTTGAATATGTACCCCTGCGTCAGGCGGAAG
>VGYT01000425.1 GCA_016872895.1 Planctomycetota bacterium | reverse complement strand
GCTCATCCCGCCGTGGAACGCCAGCCGGCCGTGGTGTTCGCGCTTGACGGCGGCCACGTCCATGACCTCCGGCTGGAACGGGTTAAAGCAATTCAGGCCGATTTCCGCCAGTTCGCCCAGGATGCCATCCACCTTGCCGCAGGAATGCAGAAAGACGAATCGCCCGGCCTCTCGCACCGGGCCGAACATGCGGGCCAGGCGCGGCTTGAAGAAGTGCCGCCACCGGTCCGGGCCCATGATGAGGCCCGTCTGCATGCCGTAATCGTCGCCGAAGTAGACGGCGTCGACGGGGAACGCCAGGGCGCAACGAATCTGAATGAGATTATGTTCAACGATGCGGTCAAGGAGCGCCTCGACGAAATCCGGCCGGAGGATCATGTCCGTCAGGAGGTCCGCCAGCCCCCGCATCGTCCACGCCCGCTCGTAGAGCGAAAAGCCCAGGCAGTAGCGGCTGAAGCGATCCGGGTGGGCCGCCAGGCCCTCCCCGATGCCCGCGTAGTACGACTCGCGCGACACGTCGGGCCAGACGTACGACGCCAGGTCCTCCGGTTTGCGGATGGGCCAGTGCGCAGGAACGCCGATGTCCTTGTCGACCGTGCGGTCCCAGACGACGCCGTAAGCATCGCGGCAGTGCCCGGCGTCGATGTAATCCATGCGGCCGACGGCCGAGCCGAGGTCGAGGAAGTGGTTCTCCAGGAACGGCCCGAGGTCGTCCGCGCCGAGGCGGGCCTTCAGGCGCTCGGCGCAGGCGGCCGTCAGGTCAAAGGCCCACGGGACGTACGGCGGCGGGCGGAAGTTCAGGGCCTCGAGCACTACGTCACGTTTTGCGGGGCGGTCCATGCCGGTCCTGCGCGCTCTCGTTGCGAATTGCAGATCAACAACCGCAAAACAAGCGGAGAACCGCCCGCCGTCGCTGTTCAATCCACAATCCGCAATCCTGAATCCGCAATCGCTACACCACGTCGCCGGTGGAGAAATCGTAGAGCCACACCATGGCGGCGGGCTGCCAGTCCACGAGTTCCTCGGGGCGGAAGAAGATCGCGATTTCCGCCTCGGCGGCCTCCGGCGAATCGCTGCCGTGGATGAGATTGAAGCGGTTTGACACGCCGAAGTCGCCGCGAATCGTCCCGGGCTCGGCGGCGGAGCCGAAGGTGGGCCCCATCATCTTGCGGGCGACGGCGACGGCCCCCTTCCCCTCCAGCACGGCGAAGACCGCCGGGCCGCCGGTTATGAAGCGGATGAGCGGCTCGTAGAAGTCCTTGCCCTTGTGCGGCGCGTAGTGGCGCTCGGCCACTGCGCGGTCGATGCGGGCCATCTTCAGGGCCGCGAGTTGGAGACCCTTTTCCTCGAAGCGTGCCAGGATGCGCCCGATAAGGCCGCGATGGACGGCGTCCGGCTTCAGGATGATCAAGGTGCGTTCCACTCGCTGCCTCCTATGCCGGCCCCGAATGACGAAACTCGAATACGGCAGCCAGTCTAAGAGGGGGCCCGGGGCAAGTCAAGCAGACGGCACGATTGTGCCGATAAAAAGACGGGAGTGCGATAAGACTGCGCCAGGGATGCCTTCGGGCAAGGAGACGGTCGGCCATGAGCGCCCTGAAGAGCCTGACTCGACGCCTTGTGGGGAACCGCCGGCGATTCGCCCGGCTGGCCCGGCAGTACCAGGCGGTCCTTCTGAACGAACGCAACCAGGTGCTGTTCCGCGGCCGGACGGCGAACGTCTCGCGCAGCGGGGCACGCCTCCTGGGCCTGCCCGTGGGCGTGGGCCTGAGCCTGGGCCAGTGGGTCCGCGCCGAGTTCCTGGTTGCCCCGAGGAAACAGACGCAGACCGCCATCAAGGCGGCCGTCGGGGCACACGTCTGGCGCATCGAGGAACACGAAGACCGCTACATCGTGGCCCTGAAGTTCACGCGCATCCTGGACTCGTGACGGCCCGCCGCGCAACTCGCGGCACAACGCCTCCGAACCAGGGTGGTCCGTCCGTTCTTATTCTGCGTTCTGCATTGTGCATTCTGCATTTCACCCGCCTTCTTGATACCCGCATCTCCACCGCGTAGAATGAGCGCTAGGAATCGGGAGAGCGCACCATGTGGGACTACACCGAGAAGGTCCGGGACCACTTCCTCAACCCGCGCCACGTCGGCGAAATCGCCAACCCCGACCTCGACGCCACGGTGGGCAACATCACCTGCGGCGACGCCCTGCGGCTGATGGTCAAACTCGATAAGGCCGGCCGCATCGCCGACGCCAGGTTCCAGACGTTCGGCTGCGCCAGCGCCATCGCCTCCAGCGACGCCCTCATCGAACTAATCAAGGGCAAGGCCCTCGACGAGGCCGCGCGCGTCACCAACGACGACATCGCCGAGTACCTGGGCGGCCTGCCGGAGGCCAAGATGCATTGCTCCGTCATGGGCATGGAGGCCCTCCAGAAGGCCGTCGCCCAGTACCGCAAGCAGCCGTTTGAACTGGAAGAAGAGGGCAAGATCGTCTGCCGCTGCTTCGGCGTGACCGACAGACTCATCGAGAAGATCGTGCGCGAGCACAACCTGCGCACCGTGGAAGAGGTGACGCACTACACGAAGGCGGGCGGGGGCTGCGGCGGATGCCACGCCGAGATCGAGGCCATCATCGCCCGCGTCCACGGAAAGGCCCCCGCGGCCAAGGCGCCCGCCCCGGCCACGATGACCAACCTCCAGCGCATCAACCGCATCCAGGAAGTCATACAGAGCGAAATCCGCCCGCTCCTCCAGGCCGACGGCGGCGACGTGGAACTGGTGGACGTCGACGGCAAACGCGTCCAGGTGGCATTCCGCGGCCACTGCGCATGGTGCCCCGTCAGCGACGTCACCCTCAAGGGCGCCGTCCAGGCCAAACTGCGCGAACTCGTGGACCCCGAACTCGTCGTCGAGGACGTCGGCGAGCGATTGAATAAAAGTTAATCATTATGTTTAGCCGCCGCCGGTACGGCGACGCAAACGCCGTTGTTTAGAAGCTGTTTCACAACCCCGGAGATTGCCGATGAAGGTAACAGTTCAACCTGGCATACGGGAGCCAAGCCATGGCCAAGGAACTGTTACCCGATGACCTCTGGGCCGAAATCGAGCCCTTGTTGCC
>VGYT01000424.1 GCA_016872895.1 Planctomycetota bacterium | reverse complement strand
GGCCGCCAGCAGCGCGGGTCTCATGATTGAGGTTCCTTTCGGCGTTTGGGGTGTCCGCCGCCGGCAGGCGCCGCGGCCGGCGGGGCGGGGATGAAGTCGGCTTGAAGTCCGGGCCTGCGGCTGCGCTGGAGCAGCGCCAGCGCCAGGGCGCTTCCGGCTGCCATAAGGATGCCCAGGTTCTGGCTGATGGTCAGGCCCGGCAGGCGTGCGGCGGCGGCCTCCTGGCCCGCGGCCCGCAGCAGCGCGGGCAGCCCCAGCAGGTATGCCTCGGCCTCGTCGGCCCGCAGGTACTCCAGGAAGAAGCGGCTGACGCCGTAGAGCAGGATGAACAGCAGGAGCACCTGCCCGTGCCGCCGCCGCCGCGGGAAGTAGGCGTGCAGGACGGCGAAGAGCAGAATCGCGTTGACAAATGATAATAGTTGCGCCGGGTAGATTTCCGGGGGGCGCCAGGCGGCCGCCAGGGCCGCCGTCATCGCCCCCGCGGCGGCCGGGGCGGCATCCTCCAGGACCCCCAGCCCGGCCAGCGCCAGGTGCTGGTCGGCGAAGAACTGCCACGGAATGGACCCCGCCGGCCACGCCACGCCCCACCCCGCAGGGCACACATCGCCGTAGCAGCAGCCGTTCAGGAAACAACCCAGGCGCCCGAACGCCTCGCCCAGCGCTACGCTGGGCGTGATAATGTCCAGCCAGAAGAGGACCGGCAGCCCCGCCGCCTTCAGGTACGCCACCGTCGCCACGACGGCCAGCAGGAAGCCGCCGTAGAAGGTCAGGCCGCCCTCCCAGATTCTCAGCAGGTCCCACAGGCCGTGGAACTGCTCGCCGTACTGGACGATGTAGAAGAACCGCGAGCCGACCAGCCCGCCGAAGAAGCAGGCCAGGGCGGCGTTGTAGAGGACGTCGGGCGACTGGCCCAGCCGCTTCGCCCGCCGCGCTGCCACCCAGATCGCCAGCAGGAAGCCCACGCACAGCATCGCCCCGTAGCCGTAGAGCGTGAGCGTCCAGTCTGTGCCGGGGACGGCGATGCGTGTCAGGATTTGTCGCACGCGATTCCGCTCGCTTCCGGATGCGCCGCGGCAGGCTTGTCCGGCCGTGAGGGCCGCCGCCTGCTTGTCAACTCGTGTTCTCGTTGCACGGGTTGGCAAGCAACCCGTGGCACGTGCTTACGGGCCGCCGACGATCCGGTTCTGTTCGTTGACGACGACTTTGCGCGACTGGTGGGCCGCCAGTTCGTCCGGCGCCAGGTACGCAAAGCCCATGATGATCACCAGGTCGCCCGGTGCGCCCAGGCGGGCGCTGGCGCCGTTCAGGCGGACCATGCCGCTGCCCGGCGGCCCGCGCATGACGTACGTTTCCTGCCGTGTGCCGTTGTTCAGGTTGGCCACGAGGACGGCCTCGCCTTCCAGCAGTCCGGCCGCCTCGATGAGGTCCTGGTCGATGCTGATGCTGCCTTCGTACTCCAGGTGCGTTCCCGTGATGCGTGCCCGGTGGATTTTAGATTTTAGAACCTTGATGAACATGGCTTATTCGGTCCTGTTTGCGCGGGGGTCCGGGAGCCTGCGCAAGAGTACGTTGTCAATCAGCCGCGTCGTGCCCACCCTGGCCGCAAGGGCCACCAGGACCTGCCCGCCGATGATCGCAAGGTCCTCCAGCGTGTCGGGGTCCACGACGGCCACGTACTGAAGTTCTACGCCCTTCGCGGCCGCCAGTCGCTGCCGGACGAGTGCGGCCAGGCGTGCCGCGTCGCGCTCGCCTGTTTCCATGGCGCGGCGGGCCTCGGCCAGCGCGGCCGGGAGCGCGAGCGCCTGCCGCCGCTCGCCCGGCGAGAGGTACGCATTGCGGCTGCTCATCGCCAGGCCGTCGGGTTCTCGCACGGTGGGGCACCCGCGGACCTCGACCGGCAGGTTCAGGTCGGCCGCCATCCGCCGCACGATCGCCAGTTGCTGGGCGTCCTTCTCGCCGAAGTAGGCCGCATCGGGCTGCACGAGCGCGAACAGTTTCGCCACGACCGTGCAGACGCCGTCGAAGTGCCCGGGGCGGAAAGCCCCGCACATCTTCTCCGACAGGCCAGCCACGCGCACCGCCGTGGCGAAGCCCGCAGGGTACATCTCGGCTGCCGACGGCGCGAACACAAGGTCAATGCCCTCGCGGCGGCAGAGGGCCGCGTCGGCCTCCAGCGGCCGCGGATACCGCGCAAAATCCTCGCCGGGCCCGAATTGCGTCGGGTTGACGAAGATGCTTACGGCCACCCAGCCGCACTCGGCCCGCGCCGCCCGGATGAGGCTGGCATGACCTTCGTGCAGCGCGCCCATGGTCGGCACGAGGCCGATGCGCAAGCCCCGCCGCCGTGCCTCGGCCGCCTGCGCCCGCACCTCGGCCACCGATTCAACGCAAACCGTCATAATCCTCCCTGCTGCGGCCAACGATTATAACCGCCCCGCCTGGCGCAAACAAGCCGCCGGCGCGCCGAAGCCTGGCGGTGCGGGGGCATGAGACGTCCAAAAAGAACCGCGCGGGTTGCATGGTGCCCATGGGGGGACCGCAGTCGCAGGCGGCGGAGCGGTGTCGTGGCGCCGGCGCATTACAACTGCTCGAACGGCCGCGCCCGGTCGCGGCGCCGCACGAGTTCACCGAAGTACCGAAGGCCCAGCGTCTGGGCGCTGGCGCGCAGCCAGTCCGAGAGGCGCGTCGAGCCGGTGGGCGGCGAATCGGTCCACAGGAGGTTCGCCATCAGGCCAAGGACCTCGTCGCGCGTCAGCATCACGTCGCCCATCACCTTGCCGATGAGCCGCGCGGCCAGCCAGCCGAGCCGCGCCGGCACGCGCACGAGGAGCCGGGGCTTGCCGACGGCCTGCCCGACGGCCTCCACCAGGGCGCGGTATGTGAACGTCTCCGGCCCGACGGCGTCGATGACGGCATTCTCCCGGCGGCGGCCGTGCTCGACAGCCAGGGCGGCCAAATCATCGACGTGAATCGGACGAAGGCGGTACTGCCCGTCGCCGAAGATGGCGAAGACCGGCATCTTCCGCAGCGCCCAGGCGATGTTGTTCAGGAGGATGCCCTCTCCGCCGAAGAGAACGGCCGGCCGCAGGACGGCGTAGGACAGGCCCGACTCGCGCAGCGCACGCTCGGC
>VGYT01000423.1 GCA_016872895.1 Planctomycetota bacterium | reverse complement strand
GATGTCAAAACCCAAGAGTAAGCCGCTTGCCATGACCGACGAAGGTAACGCGGCGCGGCAGGAACCTCAACAGGAAAGTGGTTGCGGCGGGTAAGCCCTGGGTCATGTGCGCGGTTACCAGCCCCCCGCCGTCAGGCGGGGGTGGAGCCGGCGCTCGGCGTTCGGGGGCGCGGCGAACCGGTGCTTACGCAGGGGGCTGGTCGCGGCGACTCGGTGCGCGTAACTGAGTCCTTACTTGCGGCGGTAAGGGCTCGGTCAAGTGCGGCGGCCTGTGTGGTGGCATGCCCAGCACGCTGTTTGCTCGGCATGCTATCTGCCTTGCGCAGGACATGCCCACGCATAAAGCCTCGTGGGCATGCCACCCGCCGGTCGGCGGCTGGGGCTGTCGCGCTTCGTCCCAGGTGTCTATTACTGACTGGCTGCTCTCGTTGCGAAAAATGATGAGAAGGCCCAGTAATGGCAGGCTGATGGCCGGTCCGAGGATAATCATGACGGCAGAAACAATGATGCCGGCAATTGCCAAGGCCCTGCCTTTGATTCGGCCCTGGCTGTTGGCGATCTTATGAATCGCCACGATGCCCAGGATGAGGCCCGCGATGGCGCTCAGGCCGAAGGTGCAGAGACCGGCGATGCCGAGGGCAAGGCTCGCCATGGCCAAACTGCTCGTTTGTCCCGCTGCGCCAGCGGGCGGGTGATTCGGCGATTCGGTCATGGTTGCGGTGTTTCCGGCGCGGGTTGCCAGATGAGGCTGCGGACTTCTTCCGGCTCCACGCTCTCAACGTGGCCGTCCAGGAAGCCTATGACGTACTTCCCGGCGTGTCGGGGTTCGTCGGGGAGGAGTTCCGGCCCGCCGGCAGTCGGAGCGCCCGGCCGGCACTCAAAGAAAAGGACCGTGCGGCCGGGGTCGGGGTGCCGGATGGTTCCGCCCAGGGCGGCGTTCATGGCATATGCGCGGCCGCCATTCTGCTCGCCTGGGTCGGACATTACCTCCGGCGGCAGGCCGCCTTGCTGGATGAGCGCGTCGGGCCACCTGTCGGCCGGCGGAAGTTTGTCGCCATGGTCGCTCGCGTAGATGTGTACGGCCTTGCACAACTGATTAACGTTGTTCGCGGAGGGCACGCTGCTCGCCATGCCTGTCGCGTGGAACACGGCCGGCAGAAGGATTGCCACCAGGACTGGCACAAGCAGGAACCATGCGCCCGAGATGACGATGCCTGCGATGGCCAGCCCCTGTCCGCGCAATTGCCCGCCGCTCTTGTTGATCTTCACGAGGCCGATGATTCCCAGGATGATTCCCAGCAGCATCCCCACCCCCAGCGCGCACGGGCCGAGGATGGCCAGGATGAGGCTCGCCACGGCCAGGCCGCTCGTCTTGGGCTTGGCGATGGGCGTTTGCGGGACGGGCTGGATGCCGGCGGACGCGGACATGGCGGTTCCCCTTATTGGCTTGTCCGAAAGCACCTATTATCTTGCCGCGCGGGTGGCGGCATGCAAGAACATTCTGCCCTGTTCTGCAATCGGTCAATTAAGGGGTGGCGCCGCCGCTCGTCATCAGAGCCGCGACCGTAAGGGAGCGGTGCCGTGGCCGTAGGTCTCACGTCAACAGCACCGCTCCCTGACGGTCGCGGCTCTGTTTCGCCCCGGTGACTGGTTACTTGGCTCTTGCTCCGCCGCCGCCGGTCGCCTAGAATCCGCTTTATCGGGGGACGGGCCAGCGGCACATCGGGCAGGGCGGGAAACGAGGATCCCATGAAGTCGATTCACGTTCAGGCTCGCACGCTGCCGGAGGCGTGGGAGACCGCCGTCCGCCGCTGCTGGGAAGAGGGCGCACGCTTCCGCACGCAGTACGACAAGCCGGGCGACCCGCCCAGCCGCGACGTTGCCTGCCTCATCCACGTGGCGGAACCGTTCGCCGAGCCGCGCATCCACAAGGCATTCCCCGGCGGCCTGGACGACCTTGAGGTGTACCGGGCGGAGGTGCTCTACGGCGTGCACGACCACTGGATCGCCCCGGCGGAGGGCAAGTGGGAGTATACCTACCACGAGCGGCTCTTCGCGTACAAGGCGCCGGGCGTGGAGAAGCCCATCGACCAGATCGCGGGCGTGGTGCGGCTGCTTAAGGAGACGCCGCACACGCGCCGGGCGCAGGCCGTCACGTGGCAGGCGTGGAAGGACCTGGGCATCCACGACCCGGCGTGCCTCCAGCGGATGTGGTTCCGCGTCGAGGAGGGGGAAGGCGGGGGGCCTGGGCGGCTGAACCTGGCCATTCACATCCGCTCCAACGACGCCTTCAAGGCCGCGTTCATGAACATGTACGCCTTCACGGAACTCCAGAAGGAGGCGGCGCGCGAACTGGGCGTCGGGCCGGGCGAGTACCTGCACGTGGCCGACAGTTTTCACATTTACGGGTCTTACTTCGCCGAATTTGAGGGCTTTCTGGGCATGATCGCCCGACGGCCGGACAGGTACTTCACCACCGAGTTCGCCAGGCCGATTTTCGAGGACGGCGTGCGGCGGGTGCTGGCCGAGGCCGACCTGCCCGCCGACAAGCGCCTCCGCATGGAGCAGCGCCTGGCCGAACTGGCGGGCGGGTGAGGTCCGCGGGGACGGAGTTCAGGAGGATTGCAACAAGTGGAACCGACCGCGGGCGACCGTCGCGAGCGTTCATCGGCACGCCTGGCCGGGCAGGTGCTTTACCGGTCGCCGTTCACGGTGGTGGGGCGGGTCCGCAGTTTCCGCCACGCGGCCCAGGGATTCTGGTTCGTCATGCGGAGCCAGCACAACGCGTGGCTGCACGCGGCGGCCACGGTGGCGGCGATCGTGCTCGCGCTGCTCCTGCATTTCCGCGTCCGCCCCTTCACGGCGGGGGAGTGGTGCGGCCTGGCGGTGTCCATCGTGGCTGTCTGGGTCGCCGAAACGTTCAACACCGGCCTGGAGGTCCTGGCCGAGGCGATTACGCACGAGCGGCACCCTACGCTGAAGATCGCCAAGGACGTGGCGGCAGCGGCGGTGCTGCTGGCCTCCGGCGGCGCCGTTGTCGTCGGCGCCATCCTCTTTGTGCCCCGGCTGGGGGAACTCCTGGGCTGGATGCCCCCCGTTCGTTGAAGCGGCCTTCTGCCGCCGCGCGGCAACGCTTGAC
>VGYT01000422.1 GCA_016872895.1 Planctomycetota bacterium | reverse complement strand
GCCGCTTCGGGGTTCTTTGTGGGTAGCCCCCAGGGGTTGTGGTTGTCGGTCGGCGCGAGCAGCTGGCGATCCAGCGCCGGCACAGGTGTATTTCGGCGTAAGTCCTTGCCATGCCTATGCTGAGGGAGGTAGAAGGGTTCCTCGGCTTGGCGCCCCCCTTGTGGGCACCCACAAGAAAGCCCGGAGAGCCCCTCATTTCTGGGAGCCGTTCTCGCCGCTGGGCTGTTGGGGCGAATGAACATCGCGCGCACTCGTTTGCCTCCGCGCGGCGAGGTCCCTTCTGGCAAAGCAGCCGCCGCAAGCACAGCCCCGCTTGCGCCCGCAGGTGCCCGCGATGTCGTGGTCCTCCAGCGGAGTGATCGAGCCTTCGACCAGCTTGAGCATCTCTTGCCAGCCGGGGTCGCTCCGGGCGGCGAACGCCCCTTTGGCGATCTGGCCCCAACCACCGGCCGCCACCGGCAGCGGCGCCATCAGAACTCGGCTCTCCGCCGGATTGGCCACGTTCACCAGCGCGGCGTACGGCTGAGCGGACAGTTCCGCCCCGAACCGCTTTGCGACCGCCTCGCGCAGGCGCTTCTCACCCTCGGGCAGCGGGGGCTGCATCTCGATGCGGTTGAACGAGTAGTCGCCGTAGAACTGGGCGTTCACGTCGAGCCAATCCACAATTCGCTGGAAGCTCTCGCGGTCCAATTCGACACGTTTCTTCCCGTCCTTGTCCGGATGGCCGTCCAGGAGCATCTTGGCCAGGGTCCCGGCATTGGCGAAATAGTCCTTGGGCCGGCTGGGGAAATCCTCGCGGCCGAGTTGCACGACGCTCACGCGGCCCGAGGCGATCAGCGATTCGTAGGCGGTGCTGAACGGCCGGTTCCGTCGCTCAACGCCGCCCGGCAATCGCCGCACGTACTCGGCGCCCCGCGTGTGTAGCAGGTTGACCTCCTTCTCGGTCTTCTCCAGGCCGTGGCACGCGATGCAGTACCGATCGAGCACGGGCTGCACGGTGCGCACGAAGCTGAACCCGCCCTCATAGCTCGGGCCGACGGGGGGAGTGAGTTGACGCACCTTGGCGTTGGCGGGCGGCATCCGAGGAGGGGCGCTGCTGCGCGGCTCGTGGCAGCCGACGCAGGAGGCCTGCTCGCCAGGCTGCAGGTACACCAGGCTCCGCATGGTCATCACCGCCATCCCGTTGGCGTCGAGCAGCTGGAGTTGGAACGGCGTGCCGGCGGGCGCCTCGAAGGCCACCGAACCGTCCGCATCCACGGAGACCGTGCCCAGGATCCGTTTGACGACCTCCTGGTCCACGTGGCTCCGCACGGGCATGAAGTTGGTGGGCTGGCTGATGATCTCGTTCAGGCGCAGGCGCTTGATCGAGCCCGGTTCGAGCGGGTGCGAGCACTGGTATACGTTCTCGATGTAAAACACGCCCGTCTTCTCCGACTCGCGCCCAGCGATGGCCGAGGGCAGGGCCGGCGGCATTGGGCGGGGCCGGAGCGGAATGGGGTCGAAGCAGGAAACCCTCGTGTCGCCATAGATCAACTCGCGCCCGCCCAGCACGTCAACAAGATACACCGCGTACTGGTGGCCGTGATGGTACGTGCAAAGGAACAACTCCTCGCTGATAGGCCACGGGGTGCCGGCACCGAGGGAATACCGGCTGTCCGCCCGCGCTGCGCCGGGCTCGCACGAGGGGAGGTCATCGGCTAGGGGCATAGCCGTCCGCGTGATGCCTTTCGGCACCCCCGATTCGGGAAACGCAAGTTCCGGGGTGATCCAGGTCAGCGGCTCGCCGTGGTCCTGTCCTTTGCGCGGATCAACGACGATGAGCGGCCCCAGGGTCCGGCCGTGGTGCGGCCCCGCCGTAGCAACCACTTTGTGCGTGCCTGGAATCGGCTGCGTTTCGCCCACGAGGCAGGGCGCCGGCGAGTTGTTGCCGTAATAGTGGGCTGTCTGCGTGCCGTCCGGGCGCGTGACCCACAGGCTCTGGAACGCTGTGTTGCTGCGGTTGATGTAGTCCCAGCGCGTGTAGACGATCGAGCCGTCCAGGAACACGGCCGGGCCCCATTCGTTAGCCTCGTTGAACGACAGCGGCCTGATCCGCGTGCCGTCGAGTTCGCAGCGGTACAGCGTGTAGGATGGCACATAGCGCCCCACGTGGCACCGGCCGTGCTGCTGGCTCCGCGTGGAAATGAAGGCCATGCCGCCGTCGGGCAGGTAGCACGGATCAATGTCCTCGATTAGCACGCTCTGCCGGCCGCGCTGGCCGATCATCGGGTCGGCGACCGTGCCGGTGATTTGCCGGACCGCGCCGGTCTCGAACGAGTATTCGTGAATGTGATAGGCTCGGAGGTCGCCGGTCCGTGGGCTGGAATGATCGGCGAAGGCGAACAGCACGCGCTTGGCGTCGTAGGAAAGGTCCGGCTGGATCGTGCCGCCCCGCGGCAGCTTGCCCGCCAGCAGGACCGTTTCCCGCGGCTTCTCCTTCCAGTCCTCCAGCACCACGAGGCCCGGGGCCTCCTGGCTGAAACGGCCATAGTATTGATCGCACATGTGCTCGGGCAGGAAGCACGAGCGCTTGTTAATAAGGAGCTTGGGGAAATCCAATGCGGGGTGGGAGAGGATGATCTTGCGGCGCAGATTGCAGACGCTTCGGTACAGCGCTTCGCCGTGGGAAGTGCCCTGCGAATCTGCGAGTTGCTTCTCCAACGCGGCCAGTTCCGCGGCCAGTTGTGGGCGCGGGGCCGCGCGCTCGACCATCTCCAGCGTCTTGCGCGCCAACGACAACCGTGGTCCAGTGTACTGCGTGTAGAACAGGTCGCGCACGGCCTTTAGCTTCGCGATGCTCTTGCACCGCTTGGCCAGGTCCTCGGCCGCCTGCTTCTGCGCGGCGCCGCAAGCGCCGGCGTAGCGCACCGCCAGCTCGGCCAGGTCGCCCAGTTTCCAGTCGGCGCGCCAGATGCCGGCGCTAGCCTCGACCCGCTGCTGGCGCGCATCGCCCGCCGACGGAAACGCCTCCGCAACCGCGACCGCCAGCGACCGGCGCGCGGCAACCGCCTTGGCCACGAGTCCCGCGTGGGATCGCCATTGGACCCAGAACTCCAAGGGGCGAAGGTCCTTCTTGCTCTTCGCTCCCAGGACACCTTCGAGCCACTCCGCCCCGCCCTCCAGTTCCAG
>VGYT01000421.1 GCA_016872895.1 Planctomycetota bacterium | reverse complement strand
GCCCCACGGACGATAGGGCCTCTGGATCCGGAGGGGAAGGGCCTTGTTGCTCGGGCTCTCTTGGCGGATACGCATCCCATCGATACCCAAGGCGCAAGAATCGTCGGCTTGGCGGCAAGGGGGGGGGTGGAGCTACAGGGCCCCCTCTATAGCATTAACATCATCATATCGAGTGTTGGATTCGATATAGGATCCAAAGAGTACGGCTTCACTAATTCTGCCCTCGCGAAAGTGCTGCTGGATATGCTCAAGCGAGAGGGGGCCTTGGAGGGGCCTGACGGCGAGCGTCTGGCCCGCGCCGTGGCCACAGGGGGTGACGGCAAGCACTGGGAGCCAGAACCTGACACCTCTGACGGGATACGTGGTGGACTGGGACCTGATTTCTGGCGAAGTTTAGATGTCTATCTCACACCCCGACCGGTTCAGGACGCGACCCGCACCCAGCCTCAAGCAATCGGCGGCGGAGCGGAGGGCGGGTGCGCCGCAGGCGGCGTGGGCAGACCCGGTGCACGACGCGCGGGGCAACATGGTCAGGATGCCGCGGCCGACCGCCCCCACGGCGGCCTTCGCATGCACCTGCGACGCCTGGGACCGCCTGGCGCGGGTTCTCGTTGATGTAAACTCCAACGGCGCTTACGATGCCGGCACGGACGTTCTGGTCGCGCGGTACGAGTACGACGGCGTGGGCCGCCGCGTCAAAAAACACTACGACAGCCAGGCGCCGGCCGCGCCCGACGGGGTGGATTCTTATCGCCAGTACTATTACAGTCGTTCCTGGCAGGTCGTGGAGACCCGCAAGGCGGCGGCCGAGAACGACGAGCCGGAAACGCTTCAGCCCGACGATTGTACTGACTTCCACGACGCGCGGTTCAACGGGCGCCGCCTTCGGGCCGAGCGGCTCTGAAGGGCCGGTCTTGCACGAAAGGACGGGCGTCATGAGAAGGTCAGCAACGTTTGCCGCAATCCTCGCCGCCGCGGCGGTCCTTGCCGCCGCATCCCCCGCCGCCGCCATGTACCACCCGACGCTGGGGCGGTGGTGCCAGCGCGATCGCCAGCATTATGCGGATGGGTTGAATCCATATGAGTACGCGCTTGCCATGCCCGTAGGGGCGCGGGACGCCAAAGGCGAAAGCGTGTCTCGCGAGGAAGACCCACAATGCCTGGAGGATCTTGCTGAACAAATCAACGACCTTATATGCCAAGCGGTTACCTTCAGCCGTGTAGCCAAGCGTGGTGGCTACAACCGCGGGGACGAGGGCCGTTTGGCATCCCTGGGCAGGCCACCCGAGATACGCGAGAAGTGGACTTTCAAGGTTCATATTGCGGGACTGCTTGCTTGGGCGATTGCCTCCGTGCAGGATCTTTTGAGACTCGAACGCGGGAGTGCAGCGGTCGTATATGGCTTACCTTTTGGGCGGCTGGACCCCGAATACTACGTGAGGAAGCCGCCGGACCTCTGCCGGGGCATTGGCGAACTGATAAAGACCAACCTGGAAGAAGCCTTTCACCAGAATCAACAGAAGTGGCCGACGGAGACTCTGGAACCCAAGAGAAGTTGGAAGGGCGTCGAATATAATACGGTTGGGTACTACACGCTCGCCATCAAGGGAGACATGGCCGCAGTACTGCATCTGTCGCCCGAGGAGGACAACGGATTCAGGAGACCGCAGCGCGAGTGCTGCTGCCCGCGACTTCTAAAGATGGCCCGCGACATAGCGGCCAGGGAATTGAGGTGGGAGCACAGAAGTATCGCAGGTAAGGAGTGGTAGCAGTGACGAGCCGATCCTGGCTTGGCTTTGGTGCGCTGGCAGTGGCAGCGCTGCCACTGCTGGTATTGCTGCTCATCATGATGATAGGGCATCAAAACGATTTATCGCAAACAGTGCTGCTAGACAGGCTTGGCGAGATTCGTTCCCGTTTGGGGGGCGCTTATTCAATGAATGAACTGGCGGGCTATTTGGGCGAGGCAGACCCGTGGGGGTCCCTGCTATGCGACTATGAAAGAAGATTCGGCGCTGACCAGGCCGAACTCTTGAGAAGGGCTGTTGTCGGAGGCACTCCGGGCAAGTCTGTATTTGGAGGCCCCTGCGAGGTGAACCGTGAAGTGGGCACTGACCTGCAATCCGGGCGTGCCGCCTCGACGATACCGGTTGTCTGGTTCAGGTCCACGAGTTGCCTTGGCTATGTGTTCGTCTTTTACGCTGACGGGCACGCTAATAGGCAGGATGAAGCGACGTTCGCAGGCTTGTTGCGCGGGTGAGCGGCCACGTATCTTCCTCGTCAACCAAATCGCCGAGTCCGAAGGCGAGGGCAGCCGCTAGCCGTTGCCGACGACTGGGCCAACCCCGCCCACGGCGCACGGCGCAGGGGGCGAACGTTTCGGGGCGGGCCGGCTTTGAAGGGCGAGTTTCAAACGAAAGGACGGGCGTCATGAGAAGGTCAGCAACGCTTGCCGCAATCCTGGCCGCCGGGGCGGTCCTTGCCGCCGCATCCCCCGCCGCCGCCATGTACCACCCGACGCTGGGGCGGTGGCTGTCGCGTGACCCGTTGGCACAGGCTGGCAGCGGATCGCCTTATGAATACGGATCGAGTCAGCCACACGGCACCGTTGACCCCACCGGTTGCGCTCCGATTGAAGTACCCCCGTCCCTCAGGGACCTTTTCAAAGAGCGTGCGGTAAATCCTGATGATGGCGACAGGTCTAGAACCCACGGCACTAAAGCATGCGCAGAGGGCGAGTGCTGCGAGGCGCTGACAGCAAAACTGGCACAATGGGTCTTGCACGTTATGCAGCGAAGTTACGAGATGTTTTTAGATAAAGGCAATCTTTGGAGCGATCCGGCCAAGGCTATAAACTGGCAGATGCATCAGCAGCAGCTGAACATTGCGTTGCAGAACATGAAGCGCTGCTTCGATTTGGCAGTGGGACAATGCCGGAAAGAACAAAAGCCGCCGCCCCCCAGCCCGCCCCAAATCCCAGTTCGTGACCCCACGACCCGCACGTATCCTTTGCCGCCGCAGCCAAAGCCGCGCATGCCAATCGTTATAACGCCCGCTCCGCAGCCCGTGCCACAGCCGCGCCCGTATCCTGTTCCGGAGATTCTGCGAATATTGGTCCCCTTATTGATACGCGTGCACATCCCAGTGATATTGATGCCCACGCTTTTGGACCCCTGGG
>VGYT01000420.1 GCA_016872895.1 Planctomycetota bacterium | reverse complement strand
CTGGAATGAGCGGCGACGTCATGGGCGGTCCCTCATGGCCCGCGCAGGATTATACGGGCGGCGGCAGGAAGAAGGCGAAATGCAGAATGCAGAATCAACGGCCTGGTGCGGGGCTTCGCGCAGGGGCCTGGCCGGCAGCGGGCGCGGGGCCCGGACGGTCTTCATTCTGCATTCTCCATTCCGCATTTCGGCATGGTTCAAACAAGCCCCACGCACCGCGTGGGGATGGATGGTGCGGGCCGATCATCCCCCGGCGGTGCCGGGGGCTTTGAACCATGCCCGCATTTCAGTACTGCCTGCGCCCCCGCGACGAGGGGATGCCCAGTTCCTCGCGGTACTTGGCCACGGTGCGGCGGGCGAGGTCCATGCCCTCGGCCTTCAGGGTCTTCATGATCGCTTCGTCGGAGAGGGGGGCGGCCTTGTCCTCGGCGTCGACGAGGGCCTTAAGGCGCAGGCGGACGCGGTCCCAACTGACCTGGCGGCCCTCGGCAGCCTGCGTGCCGCCCATGAAGAAATCGCGCAGGCCGTAGATGCCCCACGGTGTGTCGGCGTACTTGTCGGCCACTGCGCGGCTGATGGTGGCGACGTGGAGGCCCACGTCGTCGGCCACTTCCTGCATGCGCAGGGGGCGGATGTGCTCGGGCCCGTCGTCGAAGAACGGCCGCTGGAACTTCAGGATGGATTCCACCACGCGGCGGAGCGTGTCGCGCCGCTGCTCGATGGCGTCGATGAGCCACCGGGCGGACCGGATGTTGTTGGCCACGAACTGGCGGGTCCTGGCGTCCAGGTCGCGCTGCTTGACCAGGCGGCGGTAGGCGCGGCTGATATAGAGGCCGCGCGATTCGCCGTTCTGGATCGTAACGCGGTACTGGCCGGCCTCGTCGTCCCACTCGATGCGCACGTCGGGGATGATGGGGGGCGTGCGGCGGGGGCTGACGGCGGAGCCGGGCTTGGGGTTCAGGCGCCGGATGCGTGCGGCCGCGGCCTTGACCTGCTCCAGCGAGGCGCCCAGCGCGCGGGCCATCTGCGGGAACCGGTTGGCGGCCAGGTCCGCCAGGTGCCCGCGGACGAGGCGCACCTCGAGGGCGTCTTCCGGCAGTGGCCGGCCGCCGCCGTACTCCGGGTCGGCCTGAAGTTGCAGAAGCAAACATTCCTCGATAGTTCGCGCCCCCACGCCGGGCGGCCCGAGGTGCTGCACGCGGGCCAGGGCCTCCTCCATCTCGGCGGGCGCCGGGGGCGGGGCGGCCTGGCGGGCCAGTTCGTCCGGCGGCTCGCGGAGGTAGCCGTTGTCGTCGAGGTTGCGGATGACCAGTTCGCCCAGGGCACGGATGCCCGGCGGCACGTCCTCCAGGCGCCACTGGCGGAGCATGTATTCCTGGAGCGTGTCGCCCGCGTCCGGGGTGTTCTGCATGGCCTCGCTCTTCGAGTCGGCGTCGGCGGGGCGCGCGCGGCGGCGGGCGAAGTCGTCTTCCTCGAAGTAGTTCTCCCAGCGGTCCACGAGGTTGGAGAGGCGCTCGAAGTCCGCCGGGCTGCCGTCGGACCGCACGACCAGGTCCTGCTCGGCCTCGGCCGCGCCAGATGCGGGGGGCGGCCCGGCCTCGGCCGGCCCCGCCGGCAGCCCCTCCTCCTCGCCGCCGTCGCCCGCGCGCAACTCCAGCACGGGGTTGGCGATGAGTTCCTGCTCGATGCGCTCCTGGAGGGCCAGCAGCGGCAGTTGGAGGATCTCCATCGCCTGGATCATCTTCGGCGCGAGGATCATCCGCTGCTCGAGCCGCTGCTGGAGATGGGCGTCGAAACGCATATGTCAATCCGTCCGGGTCGGGTCCGGGGGCAAGTCTTCGACCGTTCCGTTTGACCGCGGAGAACGCGGAGGACGCAGAGAACATATCTCAGTGGTGCCTGCCGCGCAGGCGCTGCCGTTTGCTTCCGCCGTCATTTCCGTGCCTCTTGGCTTTTTCTGAAGTCTTATCTCTGCGTTCTCGGCGTACTCTGCGGTGAAAACGAACTGCCTTGCGGCTCTGCGTCCTCCGCGTTGCAACCCGGACTTCCTACGGCTCCCCTTCGCCCACCGCCCGGCGGCCGCGAAGGGCTTCGGCCAGCATCCCCGGGTTGGCGTAATCGAGCGTCGCCCCGGTCGGAAGGCCGCGCGCCAGGCGCGTGACGCGGACCTTCGCGCCCTTGAGGCGGTCGGCCACAACGAGGGCCGTACCGTCGCCCTCGGCCGTGGGCGCGAGGGCCAGGATGACCTCCTGGACCTCTCCGCCGGCGGCCCGCCGGGCAAGCCGCTCCAGGTCGAGCCCCTCCGGGCCGACGCCGTCCATCGGGGCCACGAGGCCGCCCAGGACGTGATACAGGCCATTATATCCGGCGGCGGCCTCGATGCGGATGACGTCGCGAGGCCGCTCGACCACGCAGATGCGCGTGCGGTCGCGGCGGGGGCTTGTGCAGATGGCGCAGCGGTCGGCCTCGGCCATGCCGCCGCACTCCGAGCAGCGGCCGACCTTCGTGCGGATGTCCTTGAGGGCCTCGGCCAGCGCCGCCACTTCTTCCTTATCGGCATCCAGGAGGTAAAACGCCAGGCGCTCGGCCGTGCGGCGGCCGATGCCGGGCAGCCGGCCCAGGGCCGCGATGAGCCGCTCAATTGACTCGGTGTATGCTTCCATATTTCATGTAAACATATCAAGCAAGCCGGGAGGCAGCGGCATGCCGCCGACGAGTTTCGCCGCCGCCTCGCGCTGAAGGTCGCGGGCCCTGGCCATCGCCTGGCCGACGGCGCCCTTGACCATTTCCTCAAGGAGTGCGACCTCCTTCGGGTCGACCGCGGCCGGGTCGATTTTCAGGGCGAGCAGTTCCGAGCGGCCGTTGACCGTGGCGGTGACCATGCCGCCGCCGGCCTGGCCCTCCGCCGTCTGCCGCGCGAGTTCGGCCTGGATTTCGGCCATGCGCTGCCTGAGGGCGCCCAGGTCGCGCATCATGCCCAGCAGATCGCCGAAACCGGTCATGCCGTGGTCCTTTGCGGTGCCTAGCCGCCCTGCCTCACGATGCGTCCGTCGAAGAGGCGGACGGCCTTCTGGACGAGCGGGTCGGCGGCCTCGGTCGCAGCGGCGGGCGGGGCGGGCGATTCATCGGCCGCGGCCCGCGGCGCCGCGGCCGGCCCTACCGTCTTTTTTTTTTTCGTCCGCCTC
>VGYT01000419.1 GCA_016872895.1 Planctomycetota bacterium | reverse complement strand
CACCCCCGCCCAGCCGAAGAGCAGGCCGAAGGACGTGGCGGACCGCACGGAGAGGAGTTTGAAGGTGGCGACCGACTCGACCGCCTGCACGGCATCGTGGGCGTCGTGGCCGCCGACGTCGTGCCCCGCCACGTCGTGACCGGCCGCGCCAGCGTCGGCGCCGCCCGCGTCAGCGCCGGCGCCGCTCGCCTCCATGTGTTCCGTGCCGCCGATGCCGCCGAAGATCGTCGAGAGGAGTTGCCAGGCAAACAGGACGCTGAAGAAGACGGCGATGCCCCAGTACATCGTCTCGCTCAGGAGCGCCAGCATGGTCGGGGCCGACGGCTCGACCGCAAACGCCACCATGGTTCGCCCTCCCGCCTCGCGAGTGCGGAGCGCGGAACGCGGAGTGCCATCCCGGCCGCACGCCGCACCTTAATGGGAATCATAAAACACTCGGCAAGCGTTGCAAGGCAAATCGGTTTAGCCGTCGCCGGTACGGCGACGCCCACCGCCGCTACGGCGACGGCGGGTGGCATGCCCAGGCCGCTTTTGCGTGGGCGTGCATGCCCAGCCAACAGCGGGCCGGGCATGCCACCCTGTTGCATGCCACGGGCGAAAACGCTACATTGTCCGGCACTTGGAGCCGCGACTGTGAAGTCGCGGCTACGCCCGCGCGGCAAGCGGCGTCGGCGTGCCAGAACGCCTGGGGCAAAGGAGACCCGATGAAAACCACGCGCAGAGACTTGCTGAGACTGGCCGGCGGCGCGGCCGCCGCGGCGCTTGCGGCGCCGACCATCCTGCGGGGCGCAGCCGCGCAGCCCGCGGGCAAACCGAACGTCCTTTTCATCCCCGTGGACGACCTGCGCCCGCAACTGGCTGCGTACGGCCGCAAGAAGATGAAGACGCCGAACCTCGACCGCCTTGCGGCCGACGGGACGCTCTTCGAGCGGGCCTACTGCCAGCAGGCCGTCTGCGCACCGTCGCGGGCGAGCCTCCTCTCCGGCTGCCGCCCCGACACGACCCGCGTGTACGACCTTCAGACGCCGCTGCCGACGACCATGCCCAACGTCGTGACCCTGCCCCAGCACTTCAAGGCCCACGGATACACCACCGTCTCGCTGGGCAAGGTGTACCACCACGGGGCCAAGGACGACCCGAAGGGCTGGAGCGAGCCGCCCTGGGTCCCGCCCGACGCCTTCCCCGGCTACGCGCTGGACGAGAGCAAGGCGCTGATGCGCGCTGCCAACCCCGTCCAGGAGAAGGTGAAGATGAAGACTGCGGCAGCGCAGCGCCGCGGCCCGCCCACCGAGTGCGGCGACCTGGCGGACGACGCCTACGCCGACGGCAAACTCGCCGCCCAGGCCATGGAGTGCCTGCGCCGGCTGAAGGACGGCCCCTTCTTCCTGGCCGCCGGTTTCTTCAGGCCGCACCTGGCCTTCGCCTGTCCGAAAAAATACTGGGATTTATATAAGCGCGATGAAGTGGACCTTGCCGACAACCCCTTCCGGCCGAAGGGCTGCCCCGACATCGCCCTGCACAACTGGGGCGAACTACGGGCCTACCACGGCATCCCGGCCGAGGGGCCGGTCTCCGAGGCCCAGGCCCGCGAACTCGTCCACGGCTATTACGCCTGCGTCTCGTTTATGGATGCGCAGGTGGGCAAGGTCCTGGACGAACTGCGCCGCCTCGGCCTTGCCGAGAAGACCATCGTCGTCCTCTGGGGCGACCACGGCTGGCACCTGGGCGACCACGGCCTGTGGTGCAAGCACTCCAACTTCGAGACCGCAGTGCACACGCCCCTGCTGGCCCGAGCGCCGGGCCTTCCGGCGGGCGGACGCACCGCGCGGCTGACGGAATTCGTCGACATCTGCCCCAGCCTGTGCGAACTGGCCGGCCTGCCCATGCCGGAGCACCTGGAGGGCACGAGTTTCGTTCCCCTTATGAAGGACCCCGGGCGCCAGTGGAAGAAGGCGGCCTTCAGCCAGTATCCGCGCGGGCGCGCGATGGGCCACTCGATGCGCACCGAGCGCTGGCGCCTCACGCGATGGCTTGACCCCGCCGGCGCGGCCGTCGCCGTGGAACTCTACGACCACCAGAACGACCCCGCCGAAAACGTCAACCTGGCCGATGCGCCTGCGCACGCCGCCACGCTTGCGGAATTGACCGCCCAGGCGGCCAGGGGCTGGCGCGGCTCGCTGCCGCCGGCGTAGGCAACTGCGGCGCGGTCGGCATCAGGAATAATCGCAACGGTTCTCCCCGCCCGCCGAAAAAGGCGCGCGGCGGGTCTCCGCACCCGCCGCGCAACAACACGACTTGCATCGCAGCGTGAGAGGCCGCCGCGGTCAGGCATCCAGAAGGTCCGGGTCCTTAAGTTCCGCCCGCAGCCGCCGCATTTCCTTCTTGAGTTCGGCCACCTTGTCGGCGTGCTTCGGGTCGCCGTAGAGGTTTCTCATCTCGTCGGGGTCCGCCCGCAGGTCGTAGAGTTCGTACTCGGCCGGATGGTCGTACTTGCGTTCCGCGGCCTCGGCGGCGCCGCCCTCCGCCTTGGCCTTTGCCTTCGCCTTGGCGGCGGGCTTCTGGACGAAATGGAACTCCGGCCACTCGATGTACTTCCACTGCTCGGTGCGCACGCCCCGGCATGGCCGGACCATGTGCACCGCCGGGTACTCGTAGTACTCGTAGTACCATATCTTCCGCCAGTTTTCGGGGCTTCTGCCTTCCAGGATGGGCCGCCAACTTGCGCCCTGCATGTCGGCCGGCACGGGCACGCCGGCCAGGTCAAGCAGCGTGGGCGCAAGGTCCACGTTAAGGACCATCTCGGCCGCCGTGCGGCCGGGCTTGATGACCCGCGGATACCGCATCAGCATCGGCACGCGGATGGACGGCTCGTACATCAGGCGCTTGTCGAAGAAGTGGTGCTCGCCCAGGAAGAACCCGTTGTCGCTCGCGTGGACGACGATGGTGTCCTGCGCCAGGCCCAGGTCGTCGAGGGCCGCCAGGACCTTCTCCATCGCCTCGTCCACGCCCAGGATGGTGCGGTAATAGTCTTTCACCCACTCCTCAAACGGCATGTTGCCCTTGGCTATCTCCACCTGCATCTCGGTTTTCTTTACGGCCTCCGGGCGGCTGGCGTAATCGTCGTTGAAAGTCGCGGGCCGCGGAATCGTTACGTCGGCCAGGGCGGTCTTGTGTCGCTCGGCCGGCACC
>VGYT01000418.1 GCA_016872895.1 Planctomycetota bacterium | reverse complement strand
CAGAAGCCACGCCCTCAGGGCTTCTGCCGCCCCTACGGGGCTGTGAACCTTGTCGCCACCTGGACCCACGGCTTACGCCGTGGGCTACCACCTGCCGCCCGCCGGGGGCGGGCTGGGGAGCCCGAGATGTGGGCAAAGATGAGCATTGCGCACAGGTGAGCGCCTGGCACTTCTGGACGCGGCGGCCGCTCGGGGCCAGCGACGCAGGTGGCGAGCCCACCGCGAACCCATGCAATGACAGGGGCGCCTGGGAAGGAGTCGTCTGCTCGAAGCCGCGGGGGTCGTTTGCCGGAGCTGCGCTGGTCTGCACTGTTTGCGCCACGGCGGTCCGCCTCTGCCACGTTTAGGCGACCGAGGTGCCGCCCTCGGTCAGCCACTTCTTGCCACCAGGCAATCCGCCTGTTGACAAGGGGAAAGCCCCGCCGTTGTCCGAGCAGAACCACAGCATCGCGTTGTCGGCAATCTCCAGGTCGCGCAGCGCCTTCCGCAACTGCCCCATGCCGTGATCCACCCCGGCGAGTTCGCCGTAGTAGTTGGCTTTCGCCTTTCCGTACTTGGCGTAGGGTGCGGCATATTCGGGCGTCGCGACGTGTGGCCCGTGGGGCGAGGGGAACCAGATGACCGCCAGGAAGGGCTTCTTTCCGGCCGCCTGCTTGCCGATCCACTCCAGCGCAACGGCCATGAGCACGTCCGACGTCTCGCCTTCGCGCGGGGGAACCTGTTCGCCGTTGCGGTAGCCGTCATGCAGAGGATGATGTTTGTCCGGGGGACTGTGCTCGCGGCCCGGGCCGGCAGGCGTGCCGCGAGCAATGCAGTCAGCGTCGCGTGGGAAGTCGCTTTCAGGAATTGATGCCGTGTCATGGTCAGCGGCTCCGTCCTTCCCAGTTCCCTATCCCTTTACTCTCATCTTGCACAGGTCGCAAGACCGATCACCCGGTCGGCGGCGCCGTAGTAGAGCATCCACTGGCCCTTGAACAGGACCAGGCCGTTGGCGACCGTCGTGTTGCCCGTCATCCCCTTCCTCTCCCAATCGTGTTCGGGGTAGAGGAAGGGCTCTTTCGCCTCTTTCAGCGCGGTTCTGCGGTCGCCACGGTCAATCAGGGCCTGCCGCAGCACCCAGGCGCCAAGCGCGTGGTGGCCCCCCTGCGTCATCAGCAGGATGCGCGGTCAGACCTCATGCGCCCTGCTCTTCCCCCTACCGTCTGCTGACCATTCGCTCTGGCACGCTCGCTTTCACTGGTTTTTCAACAGCTCGACCATGGCTTTGCCCATGGCTTCGCCGACGTCCATGTAGACTTCCGCTTTGCCGCCGTAATGGCCATTGCCGCTGCCGCCTTGCGCCATCGGATTGGTATAGACCGTGGCCACATTGCCCTTGAACTCCGGGTGCTTGCCAGTTGCCCCGTCCACGGCGAGATGGGCCTCGAGGACCTGGCCGCCAGGTCCGCTGCTGCCTTTCACGGCTTCGCCCAAGGTGCCGAGCACGAACTTCGCGTTGGGGGCGTTGAATTCCTTCCGCAACGCCTTGATGAACGCCACGAGGTTCTTCTCGTAATGGGCGGCGTGACCGGCGTTGCCGGCGTCTCTCTCGCCCTGCCAGAAGAAGAATCCGGCGACCTCGTAGCCCTTGGCTCCCGGGTAGTGTTTTTCGAGATCGGCCAGAGCCTTCTTGGCGTCGCCGATGTCGGAGTCCCACTGCTTGCCGGCATACCAGTCAATCGGCTTGCCCGCTTTGTCCACCCATGGCGGGGGTTCGGTCTTGAGGCCCTTGGCCGGGTCCATTTCCCAGAACTCGGGTTTGTCTTTGTAGCCGGCATAGACCAGCTTCTTGTCCACGCCCGCCTTGTCTTTGGCGACAAACTCGCGGCGCTCGCTGCCCGGCGGCAGGAGATCCCAGCCCAGAGCCCGGTTGCCGATGCAGCACTTGAGGATCATCACGGGCGCCTCGATCGCATTTCCCAGCAGATGGCCGATCCCGAATTCTGGGCCGAGGGTGCCGCCTTTCACGGTCATCCACTCGTTGTTGAGCGGGCCCCTGCCGGACATGTACCGCACAAAGCGGACGTCCTTCCGCTCCGTCCAGCCGCCCGCATCATCCACAAGATACTGATACTCCTTCTTCTCCTTGACCGCATGCTCCAGCGAGATCTCACCGCCTTTCACCTTGCCGAGGCCGACCATGTTGGACTGGCCGAGCAAGATGAAAACCTGGACCGGCTTGGTCATGTCCGCCGGTTTGCCATCGTGCCGCGCGATCGTCTCGGCCGCCCATCCGCCGGACAGCCCTAACGCCAGAACCGCCGCCAGGCACATCACTCCACTGAATGTCTTCTTACTCATCACTGCGTCCCCTTGTGAAGAAAGTGGTTGAATCTTGCAGCCAATCCGCATCCTCCGGCTTCAATTCACGTTATTCGCTCCTCCTCCCTCTGTTACTTCACAGGCGTCAGCGTGAAGTCCTTGATGGTCAATCCCTTGACCGGTTCGGTGCGCGAGAAGCGCAGGACATTCCGGCCCTTGACCAGTGAGACTTCGACCGGTTTCGTCCTGTCCCACATTCCGACGGTGAAGGGCGCCGCAATGTCGGCCGGCTCCTTGGCGTCGTTGGCCGCGACCAGGAGGTGCTGGTCGGCGCTGGTCGTCACCACCCGCGCGGTGAGCGCGTACTTCCCGGCGGCCGGCGCCTCGAAGGTGTATTCGAACTGCTCGGCCCCGCCGAGCCGGCCGTAGTGCAACTGCATCCCGCCCAAGTAGCTCTTCATGAAGCGGATCTTCCCCGTGCTGTTCGTCGGTTTGCTGCACGCCACGGCCGGAATCGTGATCACCCCGTCTTGCCCGACGACGATCTTCTTGTCCGCCTCGGATACGGCTGCTGCTTTGACGACTTCCTTCTCCTTGGATTCGTTCGCCTCGCCGATGTCCGTGCCGACCGCGGCCAGCGCCACCGCCTTGGCTTCCTCAATGATCGCCCGCTGCCGGTAGAGAGCCACGCTATTCCAGAAGCCGGAAACGTCGGAGTGGAATCCGTAGGCCCGCTTCTCTCCCAAGGCGTCGCCCACCCACTGGGCGCGCTGCACCTGCTGGTAGGCCTTTTCGACTTTCCGTGCCTGTGCACTCGCCAGGAAATCGAGATCCTTGCCATAAGCGGTCCAACCCGCCCCCCAGCCGGCGCCCAGGCAGATCACCCAGCCGGCGGGAGTCCCGTGGGCTAGC
>VGYT01000417.1 GCA_016872895.1 Planctomycetota bacterium | reverse complement strand
CCGCATGGCTGAACCAGGACGCTGCGCAGCCACCCGCCAGTGAGGTGCTCTTCGGTAAGACCTGGAATCTCCACATCCCGACGGGCCGGGTCTTCCCGGCGACACCGGCGCTGTTCACGACCAGCGCCCTGAACTTCGACTATAACGCCGACGCCCCGGCCCCTGAGCGATGGCTCAGGTTCCTCGCGCAATTGTGGGACGACGATCCTGAGTCCATCGCGCTGCTCCAGGAATGGTTCGGTTACTGCCTTACGCCCGACACGTCCCAGCAGAAGATGCTCCTCTTGGTGGGACCGCGGCGTGGGGGCAAGGGGACCATCGCGCGGGTGCTCGCGCACCTGATCGGCGCCGCCAACGTGGCCGGGCCGACCACGTCGAGCCTGGCGGGGCCGTTCGGCCTTCAGCCGCTCCTGGGCAAGAGCCTGGCCATCGTCTCCGACGCCCGATTCGGCGGCGACGCCATCCAGACGGTGGTGGAACGGCTCCTGTGCATCAGCGGCGAGGATGCCTTGACCGTGGACCGGAAGTTCCTCGGCAGCGTGACGTTGAAACTGCCGATTCGCTTCACTTTTCTGGCTAATGAGTTGCCCCGCCTGACCGAGTCCAGCGGCGCCTTGACCGGGCGGTTCCTGATCCTCCGGTTGACCAAGAGTTTCTATGGGCAGGAAGACGTCGGCCTGACCGAGAAACTCGCCGCCGAACTCCCTGGCATCCTGCGGTGGGCGCTGGAGGGCTGGATGCGACTGCGCCAGCGCGGGCGATTCGTCCAGCCGGCCAGTGTCGAGGACGCCGTCCGCGACCTCGAAGACCTCTGTAGCCCCGTCGGGGCGTTTGTCCGCGACCGGTGTATCGTCGGCCCCGGGTGTTCCGCCGAAGCCAGTGCGGTTTTTGCCGCCTGGAAGGGTTATTGCCAGGAAATGGGGCGCGATCATACGGGCACCATCCAGACGTTCGGGCGCGACTTGCGGGCCACTGTGCCAGGCCTGCGGGTCACGCAACCGCGACTGACCGGCGGCCGGACCCGCTGGTACGAGGGACTTCGGCTCGCCGACGGCGCGGGAGGGTCATGCCATGCCCCTTACTGAGAGCAGGCCCCCGGCCGAAAACCGTCTGGCACGCGATGGCACGCGTTCCAACCCACTGTACTTATCGCACGCGCGCGCCCGCGCGCGAGGACATAGAGAGAATACGATCTGCTGGTACGCGTGCCACTGCGTGCCACCGCGTTCCGGCCCAGAAAGGAACCACTCGTGCTTGAGTCGAGCCGGCTGTCTTTAGAGACGAGTTCCACGAAGGATTGCCTGCGGTCCTGCGCCGTCTGCGGCAGGATGTTCACGGCTGCCAGGCCGCAGGCGCTCTACTGTTCACCGCAGTGCAAGCGGGCGGTCCTCCTGCGACGGAGGCATGCCGCCGGTCGGCTGCGCCGCCATCGTCGGTGTCCGCGTTGCGGCAAGGTCTTTATCGCGCGCCGCAGCGACGGCGTCTACTGTTCGAATGCCTGCCGCCAGGCGATGCACAGGCAGCGGCATCCTGCGGAGGGCCCACATGATGCGGATACGCTATCCGTTACGGGTCCTTCCAGGGCATATATCTAGATGAGGGCCGCGGGAACGGTCGGGAACCAGGTTTTAGTTTGTTTTCCGCGGAAAACTTCTGCCGTAACGCGCGCCCGCCGGAGGAATGGCCGCCATGGACCTCGTTTTGAGCCGACAGGCGTTTCTGGAGATGATCTGGCAGTGGCACGGCGACCGACGGGGGTGCTACCGGCATGTTTGCCTGGCCTGCGGCCGCACGTTCTACGCCAGCCGCCCCGATGCCCGCTACTGCCGCGGTGCTTGCCGCCAGAGGGCCTACCGGCGGCGGCTTCGGCGGAGCGGGGCCGCCCCTGCCGGCGGGTGACGGCTCAGCACCTGTTTTCCGGACCGTTTGACGCCGTTCAGACCGGCATCTGACCGCACTTGGAGGACCGTTATGACCGTAGTCTGTGAACCACTGACGAGCCAGGAACGCCTCGATGAGGTCGCCGCCATCCTTGCAGCGGGCCACCTGCGTCTGCGGCGCAGGCGGGCGGAGGAGAGACGGATTTTGACGGGGAATTGCCTTGAGGTTCCCGCCGAAACGAGGCTCAGTGTGGCCGTCGGGGGGCGCGAAGGAGAACAGGCGTGGAACTGACGGTCCTTGAGCAGGTTACGGCGCTCGGGCGGATGCCGCTTGGGCAACTGCGCGATACATGGAAGGTCCTGTTCGGCCGCGACGCCCCGGCGTCTTACCGACCGGAACAACTCGTGCGGCGGCTGGCCTGGCGCATCCAGGAGGTTCATTACGGTGGGCTGTCGCAGGCGGCCCGCGAGAACCTCCGGCGGATTGCCGCCGAGGATGACTTGGCTTGCGGGCGACGACGTGCGCCGAAGCGCCGTGCTGGCGGCATGGCCCCCGGCACCCGCCTGGTCCGATCGTGGAACGGCGCTGACCATGTTATCACCGCCACGGCCGATGCGGGCTTTGAGTACGCCGGCAAGCGCTTCCGCACCCTCACCGCCGTCGCCAAGGCCATAACCGGCCAGCACCTGAGCGGCCCCAGGTTCTTCGGGCTGGCGGCGGCCAAGGAGAA
The DNA here is from genome assembly GCA_016872895.1 of Planctomycetota bacterium. Classification (GTDB taxonomy): domain Bacteria; phylum Planctomycetota; class Phycisphaerae; order FEN-1346; family FEN-1346; genus VGYT01. The sequence goes on along the minus strand of VGYT01000417.1, from coordinate 653 downwards.
CAGGGCATGATCCGACCAGCCACACCGCCAGCGGCGGCGCCCGCCCAGGCCGTCCGCTGCGCCGTCTATACCCGCAAGAGCCACGAGGAAGGGCTTGAGCAGGAGTTCAACTCCCTCGACGCCCAGCGCGAGGCCTGCGAGGCGTACGTGGCCAGCCAGCGGCATGACGGGTGGGTTGTGCTGCCCACACCGTACGACGATGGGGGCTTTTCCGGCGGCAACATCGAGCGGCCGGCCCTGAAGCGGCTCCTTGAAGATATCGACGCCAGCCGGGTCGACGTGGTCCTCTGCTATAAACTCGACCGGCTGTCGCGGTCGCTGGCGGACTTCGTGCGGCTTATGGAGACCTTCGAGAAAAAGGGCGTGAGTTTTGTGAGCGTCACGCAGCACTTCGACACGAAGTCCAGCATGGGCCGGCTGACGCTGAACGTCCTGCTCTCGTTTGCGCAGTTCGAACGCGAGGTCACCGCCGAGCGTATCCGCGACAAACTGGCCGCCGCCAAGAGGAAAGGCAAATACACCGGCGGCCGGCCGCTCCTGGGTTATGACGTGGACCGCGAGCGGATGCGCCTGGTCATCAACGCCAAGGAGGCCGACCTGGTGCGTCGCATCTTCCGCCGGTTTATTCAACTCGGGTCCTGTATGCTTGTGGC
>VGYT01000416.1 GCA_016872895.1 Planctomycetota bacterium | reverse complement strand
CGAACAGTTGCTCAGGATACCGCGCCTCGACCTTGTTCCCGTCGTATTCCAGGAGGATGTCCTGGGGCTGGACGCCCGCCTTCGCGGCAGGGCCGTCGGCCTCGACGCCGGCGATGACCGCCCCCTCGGTCTTGCCGACGTCCAAGAACGTCTCCAGGTCCTGGAGCGGCTGGAACGCCACGCCGATGCTGCTGCGCGTCACCCTGCCCCTCTCAAGTATCTGCCGGATGACCTCCTTGGCAACGTTGATGGGCACAGCAAACCCCAGGTCGTTGCCCGCCCCGCTGCGCGTGTTGATGCCGATGACCTCGCCGCGGAAATTGACGAGCGGCCCGCCCGAGTTCCCCGGATTGATGGCCGCATCCGTCTGAAGCCACGTGTTAAAGAGGCCCGTCTCCAGGCCGCTGGCGATTTCCAGGGCCGACCCCAGGATGCGGTCGCGGCACGAAATGATGCCGTTGGAGATGGAGCGCGACAGGCCGAACGGGCTGCCCACCGCCAGCACGCTGTCGCCCTCCTCCATGCGGTCGGAGTCGCCGAACGCGGCCGCCTGAAGCGTGATATCCTTGCGCCGCACCTCCGCTGCGTCCAGTTGGATGACCGCAAGGTCGGTCCACGGGTCGCCGCCAACCAGTCTCGCCCGCACGCGCTCCTTGTTGAAGAGGATGCACGTGAGGTCCTCGGCGCGCCCGGCAACGTGGTAGTTCGTAAGGATGTGCCCCTCGGTGTCGAAGATGACGCCTGAGCCGCTGCCGCCCATGCGCCGGCGCTCGCCGCCGACGAACTCCAGCCGCCGCGCGTCGATCCGCACCGTCGCCGGATACACGCGGTCGCGCGCAATCTTGCGAGCCTCTTCCAGCGACACGTACAGGAGTGCGTCGGTCCGCTCCGGTCCGCAGCCGCCGACCGGCAGCGCCGCGCACGCCGCCGCCACCGCCACAACGGGAACCAGGATTGCTCGCCACACGCCGAGGCCCTTTCCTGAAATGCCGATGCCGGTAGTGTACGCAGGCCCCCCGTCGAATCGCAAGGGTTGATTTCGGCAAGGCGCGCCGGCTGGCGGCTCGGCGCCAGGCGTCTCGCCCGGCTTCGTCGCGGGGGCGGCCAGCTTCGCCGCCGACGCTTCCCGGCCTCTTGTGAAGGCATTTCAACCTCGAAGGGCGCGAAGAACGCAGAGTTAACTTTAAGATAATAAGATACAACTACTCAGTCTTTCTTCGCGTTCTTCGCGCTCTTTGCGGTCAAGGGCGGCCCTCCAGGCTGCCGGAGCACGCCCCAGGGCCGATGCCGCCACGCCCACCGCACCACCGACCACGCCAGGAACACCCCCAGCAGGGCCGCCCCGGCCGCCAGGAGCCACGGCGGCACGAGTTCATGCGCCTCGTGCGAGACGACGTCAACCCGCAGCGCCCCGACCGCAAGGTCCACGGCCGCGCCGCATACCAGGCTCATGGCCGCAATCGTGCCCACGTAGAGCACCGCTGAGACCTTCCCCAGCATCCGCGCCACCACCAGCACCGTGGCCACGTTCGTCGCAGGACCCACCAGCAGAAACACCAGGGCCGCACCCGGATTCAGCCCCTTCATCAGAAGGACCGCTGCCAGCGGAGTCGAGGCCGTCGCGCAGACGTAAAGCGGCAGGCCCACTGCCAGCATCACCAGCATCGACGCCCACGGGCCGCCCAGGTAACGCTCGAAGAAACCCTCCGGCACAAGCGCGCCAACAACGCCCGCCAGCGCCAGCCCCAGCGCAAGGCTCGGCCCCAGGTCGTCGCCCATATCATATAGCACGAACGTCCAGAACCGCCCCCAGCGCGACCGCCGCGGAACGTGCTCGCAATCGTCGGAATTGCAGATGGTGCACGCCGGAGCAGCCACCTCGGCGGGCGGCATGCGGCGGTCGCGCAGCGTCTCGAAGAACCCCGCCGTCATCGCCGTCAGCACCGCCGCCGCAGGACGCACAATCGCCATGACCGGCCCCATCAGCGCCCAGGTCATGGCGATGCTATCCAGGCCCGTCTCCGGCGCCGAAATGAGAAACGACACAGTCGCCCCGCGGCCGGCCCCCTTGCCCCTCAGGGCGCACGCCGCAGGCAGCACGCTGCAACTACAGAGCGGCAGCGGCGCGCCCACCAGCGCCGCCCGCACCACCGAGCCGAAGCCGCGGCCGCCAAGCGTGCGGACCATCCACTCGCGCGACACAAACAGGTGAATCAGCCCGGCCGCCGCCAGGCCGAAGACGACGTAGAATCCGGCCTCGTAGAGGATGGCCCAGGCAGCGTCGATTGTCCGCGTCAGTATCTCGTACACGTCTGTTCCTTCGGCCGCCCTGGCTGTTTCCTTAAAGTACCTCCTGACATTGTAGGGCGGCAGCCGGCCGAGGAAAAGCGAAACCGGCGCCGGCGCTCCGCCGTTCCCGCCGTTTGTCCGTTTGCCGTTTCTCGATTCCCGCCGCTGGCAACAGCGCGCGGCGGGCAAGCCCGGCGGCTAAACGCCACTTCCCACGCCCCGTTCCCCGTTCCCGCCGTTATCCATTTCCCGATTCCCGAACCGCGATTCCCGGTTCCCGCCTGTGCCCGTTCGCCTCCGCCCATCTTTTGCCTTGATTCAACGACGGTTGCCCTTATACTACCATTGTCGATCCAGAGCCTGCCCGGCGGCTGCCAGGCCTCCCGGGAACATAGGGCTGGGGATTAGTGTAACGGTAGCACGACAGACTCTGGATCTGTCTGTCCTGGTTCGAATCCAGGATCCCCAGCCATTGTTCGTCTGAAGCCCTTCGGCGAGCGCGTCGAAGGGCTTTCTCTTTGTGGCGTATAGACTTACGTCGCTCAATGTCAGGTTCGAACAAACGCTCTCGATAATTGCCCGCCGGGCCGCAGAGTTCGAACTTCGCCATCGTTCTGCGACCGCCTGGCTAAAATCGAAGGTCGCCAAGGCCGCCTCGCCGCAATTCGGGGCGACCTCGCCGGCCTTCTGTAGCGACTCCGCCACGAGCGCCGCCTCGGCCTTCAGCGATTCGCACTTCGGCTGGTACGTGGCCTCATCAATCGTACCTTCCAGGTAGGCGTTCAACAGGCGTTCCTGCATGTTCTTGAGTTCCGCCTGCCGCTTGGCCAGGCGTTGCCGCTGTTGCTGCTGGTGATCCGTAATACCCGCGAACGCCGCCTGAAGCGCCTCGCGGAACCACGCAGCCACGTCCGGCGACGGAATAACCAGGTCTTCAAGCATGACTTCGACGGTCTGCTCCAGGTCTTCATGCCGCCAGCGCACGCTCGGGT
>VGYT01000415.1 GCA_016872895.1 Planctomycetota bacterium | reverse complement strand
GCGGGGGCGGCGGGGCCAACGGGGCCAACGGCGCACAGGGCGGACGGGGCGGAAGCGGCGGACAGGGCGCCGGCGGGGCGGGCGGCACCGTCAAGGTCGTCGCCTCGGTCGTTTCCGGCGGCGCAGGCGTGAACACCGGCGGCGGCAGCGGGTCCGCGGCCGGGGCAAACGGCAAGTTCGTCGTCGGCCGCAACACCACAGATGCCTGGTCGCCCACGCTGACCGGCTCCACCCGGCTGAACATGGCCGACGGCGCCGGCCACAACCTCGGCACGCGGAACGTCAACCCGTTCGTCTTTGGATTTGCGACACAGACGCCCTACGTCCCCGGCCTGGCAGGCGGGGCCGAGGTCTTCGGCATGACCCTGCTCCAGTCCACAGACGCGGCCATTGCCTCCATGCTGACGGATGTGCCCGATGGGGCCAAGGGGGCGCTGATCCTCATGGATACGGGGCCGGCGGGCCTCGGTCAGAACTGGGACGGGTTTGACATGCTCCTGCTGGTGAACCTGACCGACACGGCCTTGGCGGGGCCGCGGCTGGGCATCGGGCGCGACAGGTACCTCCTGGACACGCTCGTGGGCGGCTACGAGCGAGACCCGGCCTTCGGCGGCGCGGGCTACGACTGGCTGGCCGAACTGCCGGCCCGCGGCGTCTACGCGACGCTCGTGCCCGAGGAAATCAGCCGGTTCAACTGTGCCTTCGACAACGCCCGCGACCCGTGGGCATGGATTGACACGATGGCATACGGGACACCTCTGTACGCCATTCCCGAGCCGGCGACGCTCGTGCTGCTTGCCCTGGGCGGCCTGGCCCTGATTGGCCGCCGCCGCACGGCATGACTGCAAGCGGCGCGACGTAGCGGCACTGCTTGTTCAGGCTTATGGTGTTTCTCTGTACGCACGTGCCCGCAGTCCGGGCGCCTCCATGAGCGCCGTCGCGCCGTACGGCCCTGGCGGCCGAGTTTGAGCCGCGGTGCGTGCGAGCCGTCGTGCGCGCTTGACGATTGCGCTGGGGCGGGTCCAACCGCCACGGCGGGAGGGTCAGGGTCAACATCTGCAAGTCCGAATCTCGGCCCTCGTTCGTACAAGCGCGCAGGGGAGCGCTCCCTATGCCTGAGGCCGTGTCGGTGGAATGCGGGGTGTGCCGCCGCAGGTTGCCGTTGCCGGATGCCGCCGCTGCCCCACCTGTGGATAACTTTTTGACCGCGCCGGCGCGCCCCGAAAATGCCCGTTTTGGCCCCTTCCGGAGGGCCAGAACGGCCCTGGCGCTAGCGCCAGAGGGGGTCGAGGGGCAAAATGTTAAGATGGGTAAGGCAAAATCGCGCGCTTTTTGAACGTTTTTGATCGATTCTGATCGGAATTGTTGTCCATTTGCACTTTTTTGACCGTTTTTGACCGCCTGTCATATTGGCACATAGCTATACTTCGTTGTGGATAACTTTTTCAGGAGGCCCGGAGGCCGGTTTTTGAGCGCCGGAAGATGGGAAAAATGGGCAAGATGGGCGATTCCAGTGCGGAGCGCGGAACTCGGAGTGCGGAGCGACTGGAAGCGCGGAGTGCGGGACTCGGAACCCGGTGTTCGCCAAGTACCCATCCACCGAGGCCCTCGCGGCACTCATGCGGCAACGCGGCCCGGCATTCTACGAGGACAAGGACGCCGTCCTGAGTGCCTTCCTCGCAGAAATCGGCCGGGACGTGGCGGGCGGCAGGAAGCCGCTACTGTTCTCCGCGCTGGACCTGGCCTTCTGGGACAGCCTGTGCAACATCTTCTGGCGAAAAGTACGCTCTTGCCCCAGCCCGGCCGGCCTGTTCTTGCGGATCCACGCCGACTTCTTCCAAGTGGCGGCCACCTACCCGCTCGACCGACGGCCGCGGAAGATCGACGCCAACCTCTACCTGGACACCTGGAAGAAGGTGACCATGTGGCAGCGGGAAGAGTCGCAATACCGCGACCAGTACAAGCGCCTGGAACACGCCCACGAAAGCGGGCTTGTGCCAGTCGATGTCCAGGAACCGCAGGTGTTTCCGGGGGAGATGGAATGGGCCGCGTCACGCGGCATACCCCACGCCACCGTCCGCAGTTGGCGGCACCGAGCGGAACAGGCTGTCCAGGAATACGAGAAGACCCGCCGCAAGCCTGGGCGGTGAGCAGCGCGACTTCGGTCCTCGTATTGCAGTGGCATCCGTCTAAGGGTAAGATGGAGCTACGATGAGAACTGACATCACAATTCCAGAGGCCGTGAAGCAGTTGCTGGCCATTGTCGAGGCGCTTCGGAAGGCCTACCCAAAGAAGCGATTCACCCTCGACGGCAGGCTTGTTGGTGACATAGGGGAAGTTCTGGCCGAGCAAGAGTATGACATCAGTCTGTTCGAAGACTTCCAGAAGCATCACGACGCCAAGGCATCAGATGGCCGTCTTGTGCAGGTCAAGGCGACCATGCAGCGCTCGCTCACCTTCCCCGCCGATCATGTTCCGGACTATTACCTTGGCATTCAGATCCGCCAAGATGGCTCCTTCAGAGAAGTGTTTAACGGCCCCGGTGGGGTTGCTCGGGAGGCAGTAAGAAACAGAAAGCCCACAAAGAACAACCTTCACTCCATATCCATAAGTGCCTTACTGGAACTGAGCGGGAAGGTCAAGTTGGCCGACCGCATTCCCGGTCGGCACACCTCGGGCTGACTGAAGGGCGAATGTCTATCATAGAGGTGGTGCTGACTCGGCCAGTTCCAATTCTTCCCACTGCAACGAATCCGGCGAATCAGTATCGAACCCTGCCCCCGCTACCACACTGATTCTCGCACTTTCGCGTGCGGCCTTTGATATGAGGGCTCGGGTAGGCAGCCGCAGGAAGCCTACCCCGGCCCGGTTCGTTTTGTGGTCGTACTCTACCCGACCTGAGCAAAGCGAGCCCGCACGGGTTCATCGGCCAGGCGGTCGAACCGGGCGGTACTGTGCGAACGGACGGCCTGAACGCCTACCTGGGATTGGAGGGGTACGTCCACGACCGCCAAGTGCGGCGGCGTCAAGTAAATAGTATGCAATAAGACGGCGGCGCATGATGGCCGCAATCGGGCACAAGTCGTTGCGCTTCACAGATTTGCGCCGCAGCCATGCGGTTCGCGCGCCGTCTTATATGGATCAGCATAACACGCCCACTGCCATCTCAGAGAGAATCCGCGGGGCTGCGCACACCCGCCGGCCTACGGCGGGTGACATGCTTTCGCAACGGCGCGAAAGCACGGCACACGCAAAGGCTCGCTGTTTTCACTTCTCACTTTGCACTTA
>VGYT01000414.1 GCA_016872895.1 Planctomycetota bacterium | reverse complement strand
CAGTACGTGCGCTCCAATGTGGCCCCGGGCATGAAACAGTCCCATGCATCGAGGCTCCAGCCGAACGAGAGGATGAACAGCACCCTGATCTCGCTGCCCGCTCCCAGGCTTACGCCGTCGGCCGTGATCAACTTCAGCGGGAGACGAATCTCCTGCGTGTAGCCCGTGCCGTCCGGGTCGTCGAGGTACGCCTGTTCCGCCCCGAGTTGCTTGGGGTCTCGCGCATTCCTGAGCGGCGGCTCAAAGCTGAGGGAGATCACAGGCTTGCCGTCTTTGTCGCGGGAGCACGAGAAGTTCGGCTGGAGCTGCGACGGCGTTCCAGCGCCGGTGAGCATCAGGAGCCGCAACTGACGGCTTCCGGCAGGCTTCTGGGTCTTGACCCGGGCTAGCACATAGAGATTGTCCTTGTCGTACATCGCATGAAGCCACGCGCTGTGGCGGTCACGCTGCTCCTCCACATTGTTGCAGGCAAAGATGCCGCCGGTGAGGTCCCAGTCGTCGAACTTGCCGTCGATGACGACCTTGCCCGGCGCCGGCAACACGGGAATGCCGTAGTTCTCGGTTTGCGTGCCCGCACATAGGGGCATCGCAAGCAGGCTGCAGACCATGAGCAGGCTGGAAACGGTCTTCATGGCAGGTCCCTTTGGGATAAACGGGTTTGGTCAGTTCCTGAACTCCAATTCGCGCCAGTTCTTCGGTTCCATCCGCAGCTCGAAGACCTCGTCGTTGACGATGCCCGTGGTCTGGTTGTTCCAGTGGGTGCGCAGCAGCGTCTCCTTGCCGGACTTCTCGCCGTGCGTGGCGCCGAAGTCACCGCGCGGCGCCTGGCCGTGCGTGAGCTTCAGCCCGAGCGCCGCAAGAATGATGGGAGAGTTTTGATCTCGCGGCCCCACCCGCGGCGACGGCGGGATGGGGGCGGGGGGTCTAATCCGTTCACTTGACATCGCTGGTCCTCCTTCCGGTTCCGGGTGTCCTTCCCACGTCCGCTGGTCCAGTCGTAGACCTTGCTTCGTCCCGGATGATCACGCCCAGGTTGTTGCCGACGGCACGCTCCTTGCCGTCGGAGGGGCGGTTGAGGACCCTAGGCTCGCCTCCTTTGCCATCGGCCATGACGATCGTGGCGGAGCCGCCACCGTCGAAGGCGATGGCGTCCACGGCGCCGTATTCCTTCAGCACCGTGGCCACTTCACCATAGGTCATGCCGGCGCTGAACTCCGGCTGGCGGCCGTCGGAGACGAACAGGATCAGGCGATGATCGGCCGTATGCCCGATGGCGGTCTGCGGATAGGTGGCGTCGCCGCCCTGTCCCGGCAGGACGACCCCATCCCGGAGCAGGCGCACGTTGCCGGCCATGGCGTTGTAGAGATCCACCTTCGGCGTGGTCATGTAGCCGGTGGTGTCATCCTTGGCGCGGGTGACGAACGTGACCGTGTTGTCGGCGCCGATATTGATGGCGTCCTTGATCCAAGTTCCCCAGTCGGAGACTTTCACGCCGTCGGACACGGCCAGTGAACTGAGATCGGCCACCCCGAGCCGCCGTTCGTCCGCCGTGCGGCTGAAGAACCCGCTGTTGATGCCGATTTGCGCCCGCCTGCGTTTCACGAACGCCCGTGTCGTTTCCAGGTCCGTCTCGCCCGGCCGGTCGCCATTGGGACCGGTGGTTGTGATCGTCACACCCGGCCGGTTCAGGTCGACCAGCACGATGTGCATGTCGATCTCACGCGGGCTGGCGACATGCCGGTGGACGTAGCGCACGCCGGGGAACGGCCTGCTCTCGGTGTCGGCGGCGGGGACCGCGGAACTGCAGAACAGCCATACGGCGGCGCCGATCAACAGGGCAACCAGGTTCTTTTTCATGGTGTTCTCATTCCCAAACCCCGCGATCTGCGTCGCGCTTCTCCGCCGTGCGTCGCCCGATCCGCTCCACCGGAATCGGCGCGAACCCCGCGACAATCCGGAACACCCGGCTGTCGGGCCGCAGACGGAAGTCTTCCTTCTTATCTCCTGGTTGGCGCTCCACTTCCGTTAGCGATAGGCCCAGTCGAGTATCTGCTTCACTCCCGGGAACGCGTATGTGCATCATCACCTCTACTCCAACTCCTCCAGGAGGCGGTCTTCGGACGCATCGTTGCTCTTCGGTTGGAGTACGTCGGACCCGCCGGGCTCCTTCCGCGGCGCCGGAAAGCGCACATGCCCCCACAGGTGGGGCTGCAACCGTGCCTCGGTTGGCTCATCCGCCACGCCCGTGGCCATCAGGTTGGACCAATAGGCCCGGCTGCGCGTGACGAACCCGTCATCCGTCGTCAGTACGCCCCAGTCCATTTTGAGCACGCGGCCCGGCGCGGGCGTGAGCGCAAGGTCCTTCAGAGGGATGGCCGCTTCGACGCTGTAGCGATCGCCGTCCTCCTGCACGGCGATCACGGCGCCATCGAGAACTCTGATCTGGTCGAACGCCGTCGTCCCGCCCGCGGGGGTGCTGGTCTCCCAGCGGTCGGATTTGGGCGAATCCGGCGCAATCGGGCGGTAGAGCACGGCCACCGGCTTGCCCTTAGCGCGGGTCACGAGGATCCGGATGTCTCCGGCCTCCGGCCCCTTGCGGTCAGGGTCGGCATCCGCCCGCGTGCCAAGCTGCACGTCCACGGCCGCACCGGTCTTGAAGTAGCGACGGAAGTCGTCGCCGCCGTTCGTGAAGGCCCCGCGCTTCTCGACGGTCCAACCGAGGAACAGCCGGTCCGCGTTGTACTGCATGCCAAAGCTGGCCCAGTCGCCGATGCGGGTCACCGCGGGCCACTCGTCCTTGTTCATTCGCCCGTCAAGCACGGGCGCGCCGGGCGGGCACTGCTGCACTGCCGCCTGCGCGAAGAGGGCGCGCTGAAGCCGCCCGGCCTCCCAGGCGCGGGTCTCCGCCAGCATCTGGGGCGTCACCTTCAGTTCCACCTCCCCGCGCCGGATGTGTTCAAGGCCCTGCACCTCCATCACGCTGGCATTCATGCCACCTATCACCACGTAGAACTTGCCGTCCGCAGTCTGGGTGAAAAAGTGATGGAAGTGCTCCTGCCCGGCAGTGATGTTCTCCATCTTCGTGCCGCGCGCGTGTCAGCGTCGCGAAGGGTCCGTCGCTCCTTGCCGCGTTCGGAGCCGCCAAAAAAACGCTCCATTGATCGTCGCCGTCCATTGCCACATGCCATCGTTGCATCGTCACATCGCCTTTCTAAATTCCGGCTCTCCGGGCTTTCTTGTGGGTGCCCACAAGGGGGGCGCCAAGCCGAGGAACCCTTCTACCTCCCTCAGCATAGGCATGGCAAGGACTTACGCCGAAATACACCTGTGCCGGC
>VGYT01000413.1 GCA_016872895.1 Planctomycetota bacterium | reverse complement strand
GGCACTTCGACCAGGCCGGTGTTCTTGATTTTCCCGACCAGGCTGAAAATCTTGGTGCCCGAGTTGCCCGGGGTGCCGATCTTGGCGAACGCCTCCGCGCCCTGGCGGAGGATGACGGGGATGTTGGCCCACGTCTCGACATTGTTGATGGCGGTGGGTTTCCCGTCGATGCCCTTCCGGATGGGGAAGGGCGGGCGCTGGCGCGGCTCGCCCATCTTGCCCTCGATGGAGCGGATAAGGGCGGTCTCTTCGCCGCACACGAAGGCCCCGGCGCCGCGGACGATCTGGATGTCGAACGACAGGCTGCTCCCGAGGATGTTCTCCCCCAGGAGCCCGTGCTCGCGGGCCTGCCCGAGCGCGATCGTCAGGTGCCGGATGGCCAGCGGGTACTCGTTGCGGACGTAAACAATCCCCTCGGTCGCCCCTGTCGCAAAGGCGCCGATGACCATGCCTTCGATGATGCTGTGGGGATTGCCCTCCAGGACGCTGCGGTCCATGTAGGCGCCGGGGTCGCCCTCGTCGGCGTTGCAGACGATGACCTTGCCGCGCGGGCCCGGCTGCCGGGCCAGCATCTCCCACTTCAGGCCCGTCGGGAACCCGCCGCCGCCCCGGCCGCGCAGGCCCGAGCGTTTGACCTCTTCGACGACCCAGGCCGGGTCGCCGCGAGACAAGGCCCTTGCCAGGCCGTTGTAGCCGTCCTGAAGAATGTAGTCATGGATTCTCGCAGGATCAATCTCCTGGTTCATCCCCAGGATCGTGCGCTGCTGGTGTTTGAAAAACGGGATCTCGTCGCGGTCGCGGCAGGCGAGGCCGGTGTGGAAGTCGCGGTACAGGAGGTCCTCGACGAATTCGCCCGCCAGGGCAGCGTCGATGATCCGCGGAACGTCCTCCTGTCTCACCTGGGCGTAGAAGGCCTTCTGCGGGGCGGTGAGGACAAAGGGCCCCATTTCGCAGAACCCGTGGCATCCGGTGACCCGGAGCGAAATCCGGTCGAGCAGCCCCTTCTGAATCAGGCAGCCCTGGGCGACCTGGATGATGTGATTCGATCCGCTGGCCCGGCAGGCCGTTCCCCCGCAGACGGTGATCCGGGGCTTGCCCGGGTCGAAGTCATCGCGGAGTCTTCGCCTGAGTGCGGCAAGATCATCAATGGAAGCCAGCCTCGGCATCTCGTCTCCTTCGAGCGGCGCGCGGGGCGGCAAGCCCCCGCGCGGCCCATGTCACGTCAGGTCCAACACGCGGTTCTTGCACCCGCGGCGCGAGCAAATCCGCAGCACCCCTCCGCCGCGCACCAGCAGCGAGGCCATCGGTGCCTGGCAGTCCGGACAGTCTGGGCTTGTGTCTAACGGACCGTGGCAGTGTGGGCAGAAGAAACCGGCCACCTGACCCTCGGGGACATCCTGGTCGGCAGACACGTGGTCGCTCCCATACAGAGAGGAGAGGCGCAGCCGCCCGTGACGCCCGACCAGCGACAGCGACAGCCGGATGGCGGGAAGCCCGTCGATGGGAGCCGCCGCGTCCATCAGGCTGTGGTTGCAGCGCGGGCAACTGACCTCGATGGGGAACACCCGGCCGTCCTCTCGGAGGTCGCCGCCGCCGAACCCCTTGACGGCGTCGTCGAGCAGTTGCTGCACCCGGGACCTGCGGACTTTCGAGAAGTAGCGCCCGTCAATGACGACGACCGGACCCAGCGCGCAAGCGCCCAGGCAGTTGACGGTTTCCAGGGTAAACTGCTTGTCGGGTGTGGTCTCGCCCCGTTGGATGCGCAGTTGCCGCTCGAACTCCTCGACGATCCGCGGGGCGCCGCGAACGTGGCAGGCCGTCCCCAGGCACGCGCAGACGAGGTGTTTGCCGCGCGGCTTCAGCGTGAAGAACCGGTAGAACGTGGCCACTCCATAAACGTCCACCAGGGGCCGACCGGTTTCCTCAGCGACGGTCCGGAGGACCGCTTCGGGGAGGTGGCCGTAACGGGCCTGGACCTCTTCGAGGACGGCAATCAGTCCGCCCCGGTCGTGCTGGTGCTGGTGGAGGATTTCCCGGACGCATTCCAGGTCGACGCCCTCCAGGCCGCCCGCCTCGGCGGGCTGTGTCGCAGCGGTGTCTCGTGTCATCCTATCGGTAGGCCTCGCAGGTCCAGATGCCGCCTTCGGGTTTGGGCACCACGCAGGTTTGACGGCCTTCGCAATCCGCGCAGAGGCCGATGCCTCGATAGTTGCGCGGCGTTTCCCGGGTCGGAGTACAAGGGGCGCTGTCCGCCGCCACGGGGACGTAGGCGTCGAACTCTTCGCAGTAGAAAACGGGTCGCAGCGAGGTGCCGCGGTTCCGGCAAGTGGCCGAGTGATTACACGTTGTGCACAGGTCGGCGTAGGCCTGGAGCGAATCGCAAGAGGTCACGGGCTTGGCTGGAGTGCCTCGGTTGCTGCATGTGGGTGCGCGAGCGCATGTCGGGCAAAGGTCGCGGGACGGCGTCGACATGATCGGCCCTCCTTGGGACTGGGCGTACGGAAGTTCCGCCTGCCGGAGCCCGAGTTCCCTCCTCGCGCTCACGCCGCTGGGTGCACCACGGTTCGCGCTTGAGTATCTCTGGACGGTGTTGCGCTACCTAATATGAGCAAGCGGCGTGCCAGTTACGCGGTGCGATTGCACTTGGGGCCGAGGTGTGAGAATGTGGGCCGAAAATGGGGGAAATCGGCCGCACGCGTGGGCGCAGAAAACGGGCAGGCAAGCGGCGGACCGAAGTGACAGCCGCCGAACGGCTGGGAAGAACTGTACCAGTGGGGCCAAACGCCCCGGCCCACACTGGCTACGGATCGAGCGGCGGCTCGAAGGCGGCCTTGAGTTTCTCCCGCAGCGTCTTGCGGTCAACCCCCAGGATCTTCGCGGCGATCGTCTTGTTGCCCCCGACGCTGGCCAGGACGTTGCGGATGTACTCGGCTTCCACCTCCGCCAGCGTCCGGTTCAGGCTGGGCTCCCGCAGCGCGGAGAAACGCATCACGGGGGGCAGGTCCGGCACCTCGATGCACTCGCCCTCCGTCATCACGACAAGCCGGTGGATGATGTTCTCCAACTCCCGCACGTTGCCCGGCCACGCGTGGTCGTCCCGCAGGACCTTCAGGGCCTCGTCCGAGAACCGCGGCGTGGGCCGGCCGAGTTCCTTCGAGTACTTCGCCGCGAAATGGTGGACCAGCAGCAGGATGTCGTCGCCGCGCTCCCGGAGGGGCGGCAGTTCAATCGTGATCACGTTGAGCCGGAAAAACAGGTCCTCGCGGAAAAGCCCTTTCTTCACCAGCGTCGGCACCTGCTTGTTTGTGGAGGCCAGCACTCTTACGTCAACGACCCGGCCGCGG
>VGYT01000412.1 GCA_016872895.1 Planctomycetota bacterium | reverse complement strand
GACCCGGCGAAGGCTCTGGAGAAGACGTTCCTCGCCAGACTGGTTCGGCACGCTGCCGCCGACATCATCGCCGCCCGAAAGGCCAGCAACCGCGACTACCGCCGCGAGGAAGGGTCGCTGGACCAGTGGACCAAGGACGGCGACGGAAAGTGGGTACGCCGAGGCGACACGATCACCGAGGAAACCGCCGCGCAGCGCACCGGCGGGCCGGGAGCATTACCAGAGGACCTCCGCGACCTGGCCATCGACATGGCGGAAGCCGCAGCCGCGCTTCCGGAGCGTCTTCGGGAAATCTATGAGCAATTCAAGGCCCACGGCTCCGCCCAGGGTGTGGCGGAAGCCACCGGCCTCCACCGGTCCAGCGTCTACGATGCCCTCGAACAGATTCGGCAGCACTTTGAGGCCTCCGGCCTGGGCAAGTACCTGCCCGAGCCGCCAGCCAACCCGACAGATTCCGAGCGCCGCCGGTAAGTAATACGGGACGCGGCGTCGGCCGCAAGGACCACGCGGGGAACCGGTGAGAACAAATCATGACCGATGCGCTTGTCGGCCTTCGGAACATCCGCATACGGATGCTGCGGCCCGGCGCGGCCGAGAAGGGCGCGGCTCCCCGGCCGCCGGATATCGCGGAGCGTCTCGCAGCCCACGAGCGGCGCATCCACAACCACCCGTGCCCGTGCGGCAGCGGCAAGCGCTACGTGGACTGCTGCATCGACCGTCCGAACCAGGAGCGCCTTGAACTTCGGCATCGCCGTCAGATGGGGCTGCGCGATGAGGACCTGTGAGGCATGCGGACGCGACTTCGTGTGGCATCGTGGCATGTGGATGACATGCCCGTATTGCGGGTACGACACAAACCCTCGCAGCCATACGCCGCGAAGCCCTGCGTCCGTCGAGCGGCTCGACCAGGAGCGGCGAGAGCGTGAGGAAGAAGAGGAAGAACTGCGTGAGTACTTCGACCTTGAGCCGGACTGACGGCGCCACGACGGTTCGGGGCATCGTGCCCCGGACGACGCGGCGGACCAGGTGACTCATCACGAAATGGAGACACGAACCATGACAACCGTGCAGTTCCAACCGGCCACGAAGGCCCAGGCGAAACTCCGGGCGGCGCTGACCGGCCCCGCCGGGAGCGGGAAGACCTGCTCGGCCCTCCGGATGGCCACCGGCATCGGCGGGCGCATTGCGGTAATCGACACCGAGCGGGGAAGCGCGTCGAAGTACGCCGACCGCTTCAAGTTCGACACGTGCCAACTCCTGGACCGCACCATCGAGGGCTACCTCGCGGCCATCGAGACGGCGGCCAAGGCTGGCTACGACGTCCTCATCGTCGACTCCCTCTCGCACGCCTGGCAGGAACTCCTCCAGGAGGTCGACCGGCTGGCCAAGGCCCGCTTCAGCGGCAACACGTGGGCCGCGTGGTCCGAGGGAACGCCGAAGCAGCGCCGCCTCATCGACGCCATCCTCGACTGGCCCGGCCACGTCATTGCCACGATGCGCTCGAAGACCGAGTGGAACCAGCAGACCGACGAGAAAACGGGCCGTCTGCGGCCCGTGCGCATCGGCCTTGCGCCTGAGCAAGGAAAAGGCTGCGAATACGAGTTCGACTTGCTCTTGGAACTGGCGACGGACCACATCGGCACGGTCATCAAGGACCGGACGGGGAAGTTCCAGGACAAGACAATCGAGAAGCCGGACGAGGCGTTCGGCCAGGCGCTGGCCGAGTGGCTTTCCGAGGGCACGCCCGCCAAGCCGCCGGTACCCGCCACCACTGCCGCACCGGAACCGCTGAAGCCGGCCGCGCCCGCGCACCCCGCCGGCATCGACCTCTCGCGCCTCAAGGCCCTCGTCGCCGAGCACAACCTCACCGAACAGCAGCAGGCCGCCTGGTGCACCCACTTCAAGGTCGAGCGTCTCGACCAGCTCACACAGCACCAGGTTGACGCCATCGTCGCCAAGGTCGAGCGCAGCGTTGCGAAAGGAGCGTAGCACATGGCTTACGACTGGGAGAAGGCCGCCACGCAAGAGGGCGGCGACTATGCGGAGCGGATTCCGGCGGGCGTCCACGACGTGGAAATCCGGCGGGTGCTCTTCGGCTCGAAGAAGGGCGGCCCGTTCAAGAGCCGCGACGGCGACCCGCAGATCATGCTCATCTTCGCCGACCCCCAGGGCCGCGAGGCCCCGCAGATGGTCACGCTGTCGGAGAAGGCAGGCTGGGTCTTGGCGCGGCTCCTCTCGGCCGCTGGTGCCGACATGCAGCGAATGAAGGCCGACGGCGTCCTGCCGCGCGACTTCGCCAACCAGGAGTTCGCGCGGGCCAACCTCGTCGGCCGCCGGGTCCGCGCTGAGGTCAAGTACAAGCAGGCCGCCGACGGCAAGGAGTACGCCGACGTGACGCCCATCCGCCCACGGCCGGCGGCGCCGGCCGAGCAGACCCCGCTGACCGAAAACGACCTCGATGCCGATGCCGTCCCGTTCTGAGGAGACCGCTCATGACCCGAACACTGCTGGACATCACGCGCGACATGGACGCGCTGGACGCGCTCCTCGTGGAAGTCGAGGGCGACGTCACCGACCCGAAGGTCCAGAAGGCCGTCACGGCGTGGTTCGCCGAACTCGACGCCGACCTCAAGGGCAAGGTCGACAACTACGCCGCGCTTATCACGACGCTGGAGGCCCGGACCGATGTACGGGCGAAGGAAGCCGAGCGCCTGGCCCGCCGCGCGAAGGCCGACGCCGCAAGCGCCCAGTTCCTGAAAGACCGCCTGCGCACGGAACTGGAGGCCCGGGGCATCCAGAAAGTCGAGACCGACCGTTATCGCGTCTCGGTCGTCTCTAGCGGCGGCAAGTTGCCGCTCGTCATCGACCAGGAGTCGCTCATCCCCGGCGCGCTCCTGCGCGTCATCCCCGAACAGCGCGTCCCCGACAAGGACGCCATACGCGAGATCCTGGAGCGCGGCCAGGCCGTGCCCGGTGCGCACCTCGGTGACCGCGGAAGGAGGCTGAGTATCCGATGACTACCAAGACCACAAAGACGGCGGCGCCGCTCCCGACGCTCAAAAACCTGCCGCTCGCGGCCATCCGCCTGGACGGCGGGACGCAACCGCGTGTGCGCATCGACCCCGAGACGGTCCGCGAGTACGCCGAGCGGATGAAGGCGGGTGACCGTTTCCCGCCGGTGCAGGTGTACTTCGACGGCACCGACCACTGGCTCTCGGACGGCTTCCACCGCGTGAAGGCCGCCGGGGAGGCGGGCATCAAGTCCATCCAGGCCGAGGTCTGGGAAGGCACCCGCGACGACGCGTTCTGGATGTCGCTGGGGGCCAACAAGGACCACGGCCTGCGGCGG
>VGYT01000411.1 GCA_016872895.1 Planctomycetota bacterium | reverse complement strand
CAGGGCGCTGGTCGTGAACAGCGCCGGTGTCGCCGGGAAGACCCGGCCCGTCGGGATGTGGAGATTCCAGGTCTTACCGAAGAGCACCTCACTGGCGGGTGGCTGCGCAGCGTCCTGGTTCAGCCAGGCGGGCGGCGTGACGGCCGCCGGTACGTGCACGTGCGCCCGAATCGTTTCCAAGGCCCCTTTGACCGTTCCGGGGTTCGCCTCAAAGTCCGCCAGTTCCATCTCCCCGGTCGCTTTGTTGTAGACGTATCGCAGGGCGTCGTGGAGCCAGGGATGGAGGCGCTGCCGGAGGGTCTCGTCCTCGACCTCGACGTAACGGTTGTCCCGCCACTCGAGGAGCAGCCCCGCATAACTTGGGAGGGTCCGGCCGTCGGGATGCATGTGGAACTGCCGGACAAACGCCTCGGCCGTCGGCAGCGTCCGCCGAGGGGAAAGGACCAGCCGCCCGGTGTCCGGATCGCGGGCACCGAGGCGCGCCAACCCTGCGGCGTCGGCCTGGAGCGCCTCGCCCCGCACGCAACGATGTTCGGCTTGCCGGAGACGCTGGAGCATCTCCCCGTCGGACCACTCCCGTTGGAACGGCTGTTCACAAGCATAGGTTCGGATACAGGTCAGGGCCTCATTGTCCGCGAGGTCGTGTTCGACGCAACGACAGGCGGCCGCAAAGAGGCGGGCCGAGCCGTCCTTGTGATCCGTCATCCGCATCCGCCGCAAGGCATTCCGGCACCGCTCGGCGCGGGGGGCCGACGGCGCGGCTTGTGGGGGATGCGGCTGCATCGGGCAGGAGCGACGGTCTTTCCGCAGCTTCGGGGCGGCCTTCTCCCCCAGTTCCGTGAGCACCGTGTTCCCGATGTCCTCGACGATGGCCCGGAGCGTTTCGGGGTCCACCGCCGCCGGCTCGGCCCCGTCGGTTTCCCACGCGATGGGTTCGCCGCTCTCGTGCGTGCTGGGCGGCACAACCGTCTGGCAGCCGGTCGAGCGGAGTTCAAGGATCATCCCGGCTGACTTGCTCTTTTTCTTGGTCGTCGCCACCGGGCCGCTCACGCGGTAAAGTCGGTGCGAGCGCATCTTGCCAGGCCGGCCGAACACGGCGGGCGTCGGCGGCAGGAGTTCGTCCGCCAATTCGATGGCCCGCGGGTGGTCCAGGTCCACGTCGACGACCCAGCCGGACGGTTCGCCGGTCAGGATGCCGATGTTCTGCGGGCCTCCCGGAAAATGCTGTGGCAAGTCCGCCTCCGACAGACGCATCTGTTGCCAGCCCTTGATGCCGGGATTCTTGGACTGGTGAGAGATGGGAACGACCGACCAGCCGCGGCGGGTATACCGCTGCGCCCAGTGCAGTGTCCCTGGTGCGCCACCCTCGGCAGGGCCTATGACAAGCGGTTCCAAAACCTTCTCCTATAAGAGTGCGCAAGAAACTTCGACGAAGGGGGTCGGCACCACCGCCGCCCGTGCTGGGCAATCTCAGGGTGTTTTCGGAGGTCGACGTCGCCTATGTGGCGGGGAGATTCGTCGCATGGATGCCCGCCGTGCCGGCGGGCCGCGAACGGGCACGTTGTCGAATTGGCAATCCGCTTGGACGGATCAGTCCGAAGCACGACCGCCGGGCCCTCAATCCCAAGCGGCCTTGGCGGCGGTTCGGGGGCATCCGGATGAAATGGCTGAACTGCCCATTTCTCCACCGCCGCCAGCCAGGCGGGCAGGACGAGGTTGTCGAACGTATCGAAGTCGGTCACCTCGTCCCATGACTGCGTGACGTAGGCCAGGGCGTGGTGGCGGCCGCGCAGGCGGGCGGCGGGCGCCTCGTGGCCGGGGCGATAGCCCAGGTGGTAGGTCTTGCGGCCCGCATCACCACGTCCATATACGGAGTACCGCTCGCGGACCCGCAGCCGCAACCTGTGGGCGACTTCTTCCTCGCCGAACGGATCAAAGGCTTCGTTGTCGGGGCCTGGCCATTCGCGCACCACCCGCCGGGCCTCCTCAAGGAAACCTTGGCGGAAGGCGCGTTCTTTCTCGATGCTCGAGTTCGGCCAGCCCGCACCATCGTCGTACTCGCTCAATAGACTCTGTTCAGTCGCCGCGATGTTTACTGCGGCCATGTTCAGCTCCTTTTCGCCATCCGGCCTCTGCCGTAATGTTTCCCCCGTTTGCCCCGCGACGGGGTGTAACACGTACAAAGCGCTGCCCTCGCGTCCACCGTTGTCTTTTTGCGGACAGCGCGCGATCTTTGCGTGCAAAATGCACTCCCTGGAACGTCCCGCGCTCCGACAGGGCGACGGCGGCGCCCTGCGGTTTTCACCCGCCCCCTGTCCTCTACATCTGCGGAAGGGACCGTTTTGCCGCGCGGAGCCCCGTCGCAAGGACGCGCTCCTCCCCTATCTGTTACTTACCCCGTGGCGGCTCAAGTTGTCGCAGGAAACACCCGCCAGCCCAGATTGTGGGTGCCTTTCTCCTTGCCGAACGGTTCAAGGCACCGTCACTGGGGTCGGCCCATTCGCGCCTCACCCGCCAGACATCCTCCATGAAGCCCTGGCGGAAGGCGCGCTGCTTTTCGATGCCCACCTTGGGCCTATCCTCACCCTGCTCCTGCACGATCATCGCATACAAGGAAAGGCCGTCAACTCATGGCATGGAGAAAGCGGTATGTGTTGGAATAAGGTGGGACAAAAGGGGACAAACGGGGATGCTTACGGGAACATCGCCCGCGTCATTCGCTCGCGGTCTTCGCGTCCAGGCCGTCCAGGCGGATCGTCCACTTGTGCCTGCCACGGGTTTCACGGCGCAGGCCGTGTGCCTCCAGGAGGGGTTTGACGCGGTCCGACCGCGCGTCCTGGTCGTCCATGTAGCGGCGGCACAATTCCGCCAGCGACATCGGCACACAGCGGGATTCCCCCGGCGGCAGCACGCTTCGGACGGTGGCGGCAACGCTCTTTCTGTCGCCAACGCCGAGCCTGACCGCCAGGCGCACCAGGACGGCTTCGCCCGCCCGCAGGGCATTCTGCTGCCCGGTCGGCAGCCCGTAGCGGGCCTCGCCCATGCACTCCGGCCACGTGTCGTAGGGGCCGGCGTAGTATTTCCACGGCTCGCCGGCGTAGATTTCCTGGACGACCCGGCCGCACTCGTACAGCGGATGCGGGTCCAGGCCGTTCTTCTCCGCATCCTCCATGAGAACCTGGGTCGCCTGGTGATGGACCGCGTTCAAGGCGTAGTAGGCCGACGTGCGAACCGGGTCCGCGCCCCGTTCGTGGCCGATCATCTCCAGGAGCATCGGATAGCCGGTCCAGTAGCCGAAGGCGGCCACAAGGCATTCCTCGTCCCGCGGACCTTCATGCAGGCGTCTTACGTCGGCCTCGAACTGCCGTCGCAG
>VGYT01000410.1 GCA_016872895.1 Planctomycetota bacterium | reverse complement strand
CCTCATGGCACAGACCGGACAGACGCCACAGGGGGCGCTCCCGCAACTCGCACCGCCCCAGCAGAGCCTCCAGCAGCAGGCGCAGACGGGCCAGTTCCAGCAGGCCGCGCAGCACATGGGCGAGGCGTCGCAGTCGCTTCAGCAGAGCCAGCAGAGTCCCGCCATGCAGAGCCAGCAGGCCGCCATCAACTCGCTCGTCGGCCAGGCCGCGCAGGCCATGGGCATGCAGCCAGGGCAGATGCCCGGCATGGCCCCCGGCACGATGCCCATGCCCGGCCCGGCCGTCCCCGGCGTGCCGGCGGTTGACCCGATGGACATCGGCAGCCGCGAGTTCGGCCGCGGAGGCGCGGGCGGCCCGCAGACGCCGCGAGGCGACGACCGCTGGCAGGTCCTCGGCGACCGCCAGCGCGATGCCCTCTACCAGAAGTACGCCTCGCAACTGCCGCCCGAGTACCGAGAACTCCTCGGCGATTACTACGAGGCGCTGTCGAAGGAGCCGCCTCGCGGCACACGCCGCCCGGCCGCACCCGCGCCGGCCCCGCCGAAGCCGGAGGGCAGCCCGTGAAAAGGCGCACGGTGTTTGCAGTTCTGGCGGCGGCAATCACAGCAGCAGGGGCCGGCCGCGCTGCCGCCGAAGAGGCCAGGGTCCGCACGGCCGAACTCGCCCCCGAGGCCGAACGCGCCATCGACCGGGGCCTGGGGTTCCTCGCCCACCAGCAGAACACCGACGGCAGTTGGGGCAAACGATACACCGAGGCCGCCACCAGCCTCGCCCTCATGGCCTTCATGCTCAAGGGCCACTTCCCCGGAAAGGGGCCGCACGGCGACGCCCTCGACAAGGGGCTGGCCTTCCTGGTGCAGCGCGCCAAGGACGGCGGCGGATACATGGGTGTTAATATGTATGAGCACGGCCTCGGCACGCTCGCCCTCTCCGAGGCCTGGGGCATGTGCGACCGCAGGGACGTCCGCGACACACTCAAGCGCGCCGTGGAGGTCATCCTGCGCGCACAGAGCCCCGCCGGCGGCTGGCGATACCTGCCGCGCCCCGAGGACGCCGACATCTCGGTCACCGTCATGCAGATCGTGGCCCTGGCCTCCGCCCGCGAGGCGGGCATCCACGTGCCCGCCGCCGTCATAGAGAAGGCCACCAAGTACGTCCAGGGACTACAGGTGAAGGCCTCCGGCGGCTTCGGGTACACCGGCCCGCAGCAGCCGGGCTTTGCGCGGTCGGCCGCAGGCGTCATGGCCCTGCTGATGTGCGGCCAGCGCGACTCGCGGGCGGTGCTGATGGGCCTTGAGTACCTCCGCAAACTCCCGGAGAGCAAGTTCGGCGACGAACGCTTCTACCTCTACGGCCACTACTACGCCATCCAGGCGATGTACCAGGCGGGCGAGTCGTATTACCAGGAATGGTATCCGCACATCCGCGACTCGCTCCTCGCCAAGCAGAAGCCCGACGGCAGTTGGTCCGCAGGCGGCGGCGAGGAGAGCGACCCGTGCTACGGCACGTCGATGTCGATCCTGATCCTGGGCGTCCCGTACCGGTTCTTGCCGATCTATCAGCGATGACCTGCGGCCGGATGGTTCGATGGATGCGAGCGGCGGGGCCGGCGGCACTGGCCGCCTGCGCGCTCGTCGCGGCGGCGGCGCCACGCACGCCCGCCGACCGGCGCTCCGCGCTCGTCGAGAAGATCGGCGCCGTGCCCGTGCCGTCGGCCCCGGCCTCCATCGCTCCGCCCCTGCCTGCCGACGCTGCGCTCCGCGTGCCCGACGCCGTTGCCGTCGACGAGGCCGTCCGCCAGTTGAACTCCCCGGACTGGGTCCTTCAGGCGCAGGCCATCGCGGTCCTTGCGCGCGCAAAGTCGCGGCCGGCCGTCGCGCCTCTGAAGGAAATCCTGGCCGGGAAGGGCCGCCCGTGGATTCGCGGCCGGGCGCTGGTGGCCCTGGCCGAGATACTCGGCCGCGATGCGCTCGGCGATGCGCTGGCGCTGGCGGCCGACCCGTCGCCTGAACTCCGCGAGGCCGCCCTCGAAGCACTCGGCATCTGCGGCTCGCCTCCGGCCGTGGCCGCCGTCGAGGCGCGCCTGGCCGACCCCGTGCCGTCGGTCCGCAACCAGGCGGTCGTGGCCCTTGCGCGGCTGAAGGGTGCGGCTGCGTGGGACCGCGTCGCCCCGCTCCTGGCCGACGCCGACTCCGCCGCCGTGGTCCACGCCGCGAGGGCGCTGGTGTACGTGGGTTCGCCTGAATCGCGGCAGGCGCTCATCGGCCTCCTGGCGCACAAGGAACCTGCGGTGCGCCTTGCCGCCGCCCAGGCCGAGCGCGAGGTGCGCGACCCGGATGCCGCCCCCGTCCTGCTTAAGCGCGTGGCTGCCGACTCCACGTCCGAGGTCAAGTGGACCGCCGAGCGGGCGCTCCTGGCCTACCCGCCCCTGGTGCTGGCCGGGCCGTGCCTGGAGGCGCTGGCGGCCGGCGACTCGTCGCTTTACCCCGTCGCCCTGCGCATCCTGGCTGCGAGGCCGTCGCACGAGGCGCGGTCGGGCCTCGCGAACCTTCTGCGCGAGCACGCCGACCGCTACCGCACCGTGGTCCTTCCGGCCCTGGACGTTCTGGCGGGCGCCGACCCGCCTGCGGGCCGCAGCCCTGCGGCCGGCGAAGGCCCCTCGGCGTACCAGGATGTGTTCGTGCGATACCTCTCAGGCCGCGACACCACCATCCGCCGCAGGGCCGTTGAAATCCTGGGCCAGTGCTCGGGCATCGACCACTGGGCGCTCCTGAAGGCCCCGCTTGCCGACGCCAACGAGGGCGTCGCCGTGGCGGCCGCCAGGGCCCTGCGCAAAGCCACTCGGGGCGCGCCCCCCGGCGGCATCGTGGAGTACCTGGCCGGCGTCCTGAAGTCGGGCACGCCCGACGCGGTCGAGGAAGCCCTGGCGCTGCTGGGCGAGCGCCTTGAGGCCGCCGAACTGCCGAAGGCCCTCGCGGCCCTTGACCCGTTCCTGGCCGGCGCCGACTCTGGCGCCAGGCGCCTCGCCGTGGCGTCGCTGGACCGCTTCGCCGACGGCGACGCCGGCCGGCGCATCGCCGCCGCCCAGGGGTACCTTGTCCAGTGGATGCTCCTCGGCCCCTTTCCGAACGACCTGGAAGGGCGGGGCATGTCGGCCGCATACCCGCCGGAATACGGCGTGGACTTCACGAGGACGTATGATGCGTTCCCGTTCGGCCTCGGCGCGGCCTTCAAGGCGCAGGCGGCCGCCGCCGGCGGGGTCGCGAGGAGCGCCCTGTCGATCCGCCCGCCGGAGGACGACGGCGCGGCGGGCACGACCGTCGTTTCGTTCATGCTTGACCTGCCCCAGGCAAAGGATATAAAACTCAACATGTTCTGGGGCATCC
>VGYT01000409.1 GCA_016872895.1 Planctomycetota bacterium | reverse complement strand
GCCCCACTCCTGCTCGCCCGGATGTACGGAGAGCACCTTCATCGTGAGCGTCTTGAAGGTGGCCGCCTGCGGCAGGTCCAGCGCCTGCCGCTCCTTCTTCGCTTCAACCGCCGCGCGCAGGATTTCCTTGCCGTCGCCCTCGAACGCCACGTCCTTGGCCACGGCCAAGCCCTTCGAGACCGTCACGTACACCGCCAGCCGCGTTACCGTGACGGGCGCCTTGAGTTTGATGGTGACCTCGGCCCCCTGGAGCGGGTCCAGCACCGACCACGAGTGCCACACGCCGTCCACGATCCGCCACAGCGGCGTCGAGCGGTTCACGCGCAGGCCCCCCCCGGGCACGACCTCGGCGTCGCTCACGTCTCGCGGCAAATCAGGCTCGTCGTCGTGGATGTAGCCGAGCAGGCCGGGGTGCCCCTTGAGCCGCTCGTCGAAGGGCATCACACCGTACAGGCCCGCCTGCCACACCATCGCCATGTATTCCGCCACGTCCCTCGTGCCGCTCGATCTGGGCCAGTACCCCGCCACGGTGTTCATGCCGCACGACTTTACCAGCGGGAAGTTCTGCGCATCCTGGAGCCAGATCATCACGGGGAAGAACGGCTTGCCGTTGACCGAGAGCGCGCGGTCCTTTATCTCGACCTTCTCGATGGCCGCAAGCGCGGGCCCGGCCGCCGCGTACGCGTCCGGCGTCTTCTCGCGCGATGCGGCACGGCCGGCTTGTCCGGCCGTGGCGCCGTCGCCCTCTGCCGCGCCGGTCCCCGCGCCCGCCGCAAGGGCTGCCGCCGGGACTGTTTTCGCCGCGCCGGCCGCCGGATTCCCGGCCAGCGCCGGGAAGAAAATCCCCGCCGCCAGCGCCGCCAGGGCCGCCGCCGACATGCACCGCGCGATACGCATGGTCCGCCTCCCCATTCTTCGGAATGCCGCGGTTGCGAGTGTAGAGCCCGCCGCCCCGTCCGTCCAGCATTATGGCGAGTGCCTGTGCCCTCGCCTGCTCTTGTTGTGGCATGCCGCATCTGCTACGCTACGCGCGGCCGGCCCGAAGTTCGGCGCCCGGCACCGCCGGGCGGAATGAAGGAGAACGCCAGTGAACAGGTTCGCTCTTGGCCTGGGATGCGCAGCGCCGGCCCTGGCGGCCGCGCTCGCGTCGGTCGCCGCGCTTTGCTCTGCTGCCGAGGCCCCGCCTGCGGAATCGCCCGCGCCCGCCCAGGCGCAGCCGCCCGCCGCCTGGTGGCTCGCCAAGCCCGACCAGACGGAGCCCAAAATCCTGGAGTGGGCCGCCAGGTTCGCGGGCACCGTGTCGCTGGTCACGGCAAAGACGCGCGGCGGACACACGGCCTACGCCGTCACCGTCACCGACCCGTCTTTGCCGGATGCGGGCAAGAAGCGGCTTGTCTTTTCGCAGCCCCACGCCCACGAGCCTGCCGCCACCGCCGGCATGATGGACTTCCTGGCCCAACTTCTGGAAGGCAGGCGCCTCGACGGCCGCGACACGGACCTGGCCCGCCGGAGAATTCTCGCCGCCGCCGTGCTCACCTTCATCCCCGACGGCAACCCCGACGGCCGCAGCCGCTCGCCGGAGGCCTGGTGGGACGGCCGCAGACACGCCAACGAGCAGTTCCTCGAAGTCGCCTTCGGCCGCGGCCAGGACGGCAAGCGGTTCCCGCGCCAGGGCCGCTGGAGCAGCAAGGAACAGCAGCCCGAGCGCCTCGGAATCGTCTACGAACAAATCAGCGACCATGAATACGTTGAGCCGAACCGCGACCCCGACTCCACCTTCTTCCGCCTCGTGCGCGGCGCACTGGAAAAAGGCCCGTGCGGCCTGCACGTGGACCTGCACCAGACGGAGTTCGAGAAGTCCGACCGCAACGCCATGGTCGTCCTGCCCTTCATGCAGAAGGAGTTGCCCGAGAAAATCCAGGACGCAAACCGCCTCGCGGCCGAGGCCATCGGCCGCGCCTGGCAGGCCGCCGGCGCAAGGCCCACCCCCGAGGCCAGGCCGCTCGGCTACGGCGAGGACCAGATACGCTACTTCCGTAAGTGCTGGGGCGACATCTACCGCACCGTGCCGCACGTCACCGTCGAAATCCAGAATAACTCTCTAGCCACGCCCCCCGCAGAGCAGATGCGCCTGATGGACCTGGCCATCCGCGCCTCCATCGACTTCGCGCTCCGCGACTGACGCGGCGCCGCGTGCCGCGGGGCGCTCTTTCTCCCTCTACCCGCGCGGGAGAGGGTCGGCGTGACGGGGCCCGTTTGAGCGGCGGGTCTCCGCACCCGCCGCGCACGCGCAGGTGGCGGCGTACGAGCGCGCGGCAGGTCTCACGCCTACGCTGGCCATAGCCCGCTTCGGCGGGCGACGGCCCGACCCGCCGCGCCCGAGTGCATATTTGCCGAACGCAGGCTGCGGCAGCGCCCCGGCCTCTTCTCGACCGCTGGCAGGTATTTCCACACTTGCCACCGCCGCGCGACCCCCCTTATAATGGCGGCATCGAGGCGGGGTGCTGCGCCGAAACACCGTTGGGCCGCACCGAGCGGGCCATCGTGGCCCAAGCCGCGGCACGCCGGGCTTGCTATCCCGGCACGGCCAGTCTCCGTGCCGTGGGTGGCGGCGGCGCACCTTGGCACGCCAGGCGCGCCGTGGCCTGACGACCGGCGAACTGAGCGCTGGAGGCGTTCGGCTATCTTCTGGTCCGGAGGAGGCGAATTGCTCCGCCCTTTAACTCGCCGCGGCGCGCCAGAATTGCCTAGGGGGCACACCCCCCATATGCTGGTTCCGCACAGACGCCACCGTTGTGGTCATGGGGTGCAAGACCGCCGACTTTGCGTCGGCGTGGGCCAGCCAAGTCCTCAGGCGAGGGGCGAGAGCCGCTGCAACAACTATGTATTCCAACGAACTGAAGGGCGTGTTCTGGTTCGGCCCCACTCGTTCGAAAGAGAAGCCAATCTCTGCTGCTAGCCACACAAATCTGAAGTCATATGGAAGCCACCCGAACTGGGCTTCCTACGGCGGGCAGAAATAAGCACCTGGCGCTGTCGAATAGGAGAAGGGAGTGTGTGTCATGAGGAGGTCCGCCCCCGAACTTGCGATACTGGTGTCGCCGTGGGTCCTTCTTGTGATCAGCGGTTGCGCCCAATACTGCGACCGTGTGGCACTTGAGCCGTACACGCCGGATACCTCTGTCCGCGTAATCAGAAGGTTTTTCGCCGAGAACCCCCTGGACCGGGTTAACGTATTCCTTTATGTGTCGGGCGCGGCCCCACGGACGATAGGGCCTCTGGATCCGGAGGGGAAGGGCCTTGTTGCTCGGGCTCTCTTGGCGGATACGCATCCCATCGATACCCAAGGCGCAAGAATCGTCGGCTTGGCGGCAAGGGGGGGGTGGAG
>VGYT01000408.1 GCA_016872895.1 Planctomycetota bacterium | reverse complement strand
AGGGCGCCGCCCGTGGCCGTACCGGCCGCGGCTGAACATGCGCGGCGAGCCGCTGCCGTTGTTCAGCCGTCGCCGGCAGGGCGCCGCCCGCGGCCATGCCGGCCGCGGCTGAACATGCGCGGCGAGCCGCTGCCGTTGTTCAGCCGTCGCCGGCAGGGCGCCGCCCGCGGCCGTGCCGGCCGCGGCTAAACATGCGCGGCGAGCCGCTGCCGTTGTTCAGCCGTCGCCGGCAGGGCGCCGCCCGCGGCCGTGCCGGCCGCGGCTAAACGTCCGCCGCGCCAGCCATCCCATCCCCGCAGCCACGAGCAGCGCCGTCGCCGGTTCCGGGGCGACATACAGCGTTACGGCGTCGGTCACCATCCAGTCGTAGGGTCCCGGCGTGCCGTCGTCGTACACCCAACTTGCGCCGCGGATGTCGATGAACGGCCACCACTCGACGCCCTGGGCGTCGATGACCGACGAAAAGACGTTCTCCTTCCAGTCCACCCACTCGCTGAAGGCGGTGCCGTTCATCCAGGTGTCGCGGACGGCGAACCCGCCCACGGTCAGGTCCAGGATGGCCCCGTAGTTCGTGGCGACCTTCACCTGGAACATGGCATCCTGGTAGCCGTAGCCGACGACGCTGTGGCCGACCCACTTGGTCTCGGTCTCGGCCGTCAGGAGGTTGAGGATAACGGGGCGGCCGGCGTCTATCTCGGCCTTGAACGTGTCGTATTCGAACGTTCCGCCGAAGAATGGAACGTACAGTTGGGCGGTCTGGGCGGGCAGGCCCTCGGGCAGGGCCGTGCGCGGGTTATCCCACGCGATGAAGTTGCGAAGGCCGGCCGCGATGTTGGAGGCGTACGTGCCGCTGTCAACCGTCTTCAGGAAGTCGGCGACGCAGTCAGGGTTGGCCTGGTGCTCGGGATACGAGATGGAGTTATGATAGTCGCCGTAGGTGTATCCGTTCTCCTTTCCGGCGGTGATATGCGCCCGCGATGCCACCATGGCGCGGGTGCCCGTGTCCTGGTCGCCGAACCAAATGCGGGCGTCGCCGTCGAAGAGGTTGGTACGGCCGGGCAGGCCGTCCCAGTATCCCGCCATCATGCCGGCGGCCGTCGGCGAGCAGCCGTACCACCACTCGTACTGCGGCATGGCAGGCAGGGTGGGCCCGCGCAGGGCGGGCAGGGGGTCGGAGGCGGCAAAGCAGACCGCCGCCAGGCCGGGCGGCGCTTGCGGCGCAGCGGGCGCACTGAACACGTCGGCCGCCAGGTAGGCGGGAACGCCTTCAAGGACCTTCGAGTCGGCCCGTGCCGCGACGGCAGCCGCCATCCAGGCCGCAAGGAACACTGCGGCCCGTGCGGCGGCCGCCAGGCGGCGCGCCGTCTTCTGCGTCATGCTTTCGGCCCCTCTGGCCCGCTGCTGCCCCGACGCCCCAGGCGCAAAGAAAAAGGGCGGCCTCGGAAAGTTCCCTCCGAGGTCGCCCCGACAAGGCAACCCGACAAAAATACGGCCCCGCGGCGCCCGGCTCCCTCCGGGCGTTCGTGAGCCGTCTATTCCCGTGCGGGAGTATACTGCATGAATGCACAAAAGTCAAATCGCGGCTGGAGCGCCCGGTCTGAGCGAAGGCTTGACGGCGCCCGCCGCCCGCCTTTACCATCAAGGCGCGGCGGCAACAGTCAACTTCGGAGGCGCCACTATGACGGAAGGTCCGGATAGCGCCGCCTGCGACGTGCTTATCATCGGCGCAGGCATAGCCGGCCTCTCGGCCGCCATCTACTCCACCCGCGAACGGCTGTGCACGCGCGTGCTGGAGAAGCAGATTCCCGGCGGCCAGATTCTTACCACGGCCCGAGTGGAGAACTATCCGGGATTTCCGGAGCCGGTGGGCGGCATGGAACTTGCGGACCGCCTGACCGCGCAGGCCAGGCGCTTCGGCGCGGAAATCCTTACGCAATCGGCGGTTACGCGCCTTGAACCGCGCCAGGACGAAGGATTCATCGACGCCTGGGCGGGCCAGGTGCGCCACCGAGGCCGCACCGTCATCCTGGCCGTCGGCTCCGAGTACCGGCGCCTGGGCGTGCCCGGCGAGAAGCGCCTCACCGGCTACGGCGTCAGTTACTGCGGCACGTGCGATGCGCCGTTCTACCGCGGCAAGCACGTGGTGGTCGTCGGCGGAGGCAACACGGCCATCGACGAGGGGCTGCACCTGCTGAAGTTCGCCGGGCGGCTGACCTACGTGGTCCTGGCCGAACGGTTCACGGGGGCGCAGATAAGCATCGACTCTCTTTCGCGTCAGGGCGACCGCGCGGCCGCGCACTTCTCCTCGGTGGTCTCGGAGGTCCTCGGCGAGAAAAAGGTCGAGGCCGTCCGCGTCCGCAGCGTGAAGACCGGCCTGGAGCAGGTCGTCCCGTGCGACGGCGTGTTCGTGTTCATCGGCCTGCGGCCGCAGACGGAGTTCCTTCGCGGCGTAGTTGACCTGGACGGCGAGGGGTTCATCCGGACGCACGCCTGCACGCTCCGGACGAGCGTCGCCGGCGTGTGGGCGGCGGGGGATGCGCGGGCGGGGGCGCTGAAGCAGGCCGCGACCGCCGCCGGCGACGGCGTCGTCGCGGCGTTAATGATTAAAGAGCATTTGAGGCCGAGGCCGCCGGCCTGACCGCCCCCGCGGCGCGGCGCGGGCGAACATGCGGCCCGGGATGAAACCGCGGGTTCCTTGCCGCCGCCGCCGCCGCGTGCTACAATGCCCGCGTCGTCCGCCTGAAGGCGTGGAGCCTCGCATGGTGGATGCCCGGACAATCGGGCGTGCCGTGGGTATTCTGCGGCGAGCCTCGCGGCCGCGGCGTATCGTTCTTTTCGGATCCTACGCGCGGGGGCGGCCCACGGGCGAGAGCGACCTGGACTTTCTCGTGGTCAAGCGCCGGGTGCGCAACACCATGGCCGAGATGGTGCGTCTGCGGCGCCTGCTCAGCCCCCTGCGCATTCCGGCCGACGTGCTCGTCGTCAGCGAGCGCCGATACACCGAGTGGTCCGACACGCCCGGCAACGTCCTCCACAGCGCCGCCACCGAGGGCAAGGTGCTCTATGAAGCGCCATGAACAGGCCATGGAGTTCTTGGCCAAGGCGGCGGAGGACGAGGCCCTCGTCGATGAGGTCCTCGGCAGCCCGCGCGTGGCCGACGCCATCATCGGGCTTCACTGCCAGCAGGCCGCCGAGAAACTGTTGAAGGCCGTCCTGCCGGAATTGGGCCTCCCCTTCCGCCGCACGCACGACCTGCGCGAACTGATGGACCTGCTGTCGGACGCCGGCCATCGGCTGCCGCGAACGCTCGCGGGCCTTGACCGCCTTACGCCGTGTGCCACGCTGTTCCGTTACGAGGGCCTGCCTGTGAAGGCTTCGCTGGATCGCCGCAAGGCCCGCGGCAATGTCTGCCGCCTGCGGCGCTGGGCTGAGGGCAAGACCGGTCCG
>VGYT01000407.1 GCA_016872895.1 Planctomycetota bacterium | reverse complement strand
GCGATCCGCTCGTACGCGGCGATGGGCCGGTCCTCGACGCGAACGCCCAGGTCCTGGAACGTGGGCGCGGCCGTCCCGAGAAGGCGGCCGACCTTCTCGGCGTACCGGGGCAGCACGGGGCCCAGGTATGCCGCCAGGAGGCGCACGCCGTTCAGTGCCGCCGTCAGTGCGGTGCGGGCGGCCTCCGGCTCGGTCTTGACGCGCTCCCAGGGCTTCTGGCGCTCCATGTATCGGTTCAGTGCGTCGGCCTGGGCCGAGGCGGCTCGCATGGCGGCGGCGAACTCGCACGCCTCGTAGGCGCGGGCGACGTCGGCGGCGGCGGCCTCGATGGAGGCCACCACGCTGCGCCCGTCGGCGTCCAAGCGCCCCAGGCGGTTGTCCAGCCGCCGCGCAAGCAGCCCCGCCGACCGGCTCGGCAGGTTCGCGAAGTTCCCCACCAGGTCGGCGTTCACGCGGGCCGCGAAGTCCTGCGTCGACAGGTCCAGGTCCGACCGGTCCGGCCCCAGTTTGCACGCATAGTAGTACCGCAGGTACTGCGGGTCCAGGTGCCGCAGGTACGTGGCGGCGTTGATGAACGTGCCGCGGCTCTTCGACATCTTCTGGCCGTCCACGGTGAGGAATCCGTGGACCCAGATGCGGCTGGGCGTGCGGAACCCGGCCCCGTGGAGCATCGCCGGCCAGTAGAGCGCGTGGAAATACAGGATGTCCTTGCCGATGAAGTGGTACACCTCCGCGTCCTGGGCGACCCAGTAGGCGTCGAAGTCGCGGCCCTGGCGCCGGCAGAAGTCCTCCGTGCTCGCCAGGTAGCCGATGGGTGCGTCCCACCAGACGTAGAAATACTTATCCTTGAATCCGGGGATCTCGAAGCCCCAGTAAGGGGCGTCGCGCGTGAAGTCCCAGTCGCGCAGGCCCTCGCCGAACCACTCCTGGAGTTTGGCCACCTCGAACGCATGGAGGTGCTCCTGGCTGATGTACGCCCGGAGCATCTCCTGGTAGGCCGTGACGAGGAAGAAGAAGTGCTCGGATGCCCGCCGCGAGGCCGGCGCGGCGCAGACCGCGCACCTGGCCTCACGCAGGTCCGTCGGGCTGTACGCCGCGCCGCACTTCTCGCACGAGTCGCCGTACTGGTCGTCCGTCCCGCACTGCGGGCATCGGCCGCGGATGTACCGGTCCGGCAGGAACATGCCGCACTTCTCGCAGTACGCCTGCTCGACCTGGCGCGAGACCACGTGCCCCTTGTCGCGCAGGCGCGCGAAGAACATCTCGGCGAAGCGCCGGTTCTCGGGCGAGTGCGTGGTGTAGAAGTTGTCGAAGTCCACGTCGAACGCGGCAAAGTCCCGGCGGTGCGTGGCGTGATACCGCTCGACCACCTGCTCCGGGGGCACGCCCTCGGCCTGCGCACGGAGCATGATGGGCGTGCCGTGCGTGTCGCTGGCGCAGACGTACACGCAGTCGCGGCCGCACGACTTGTGGTACCGCGCCCAGATGTCGGCCTGGACGTACTCGACCATGTGGCCGATGTGGACCGGGCCGTTGGCGTACGGCAGGGCGGCGGTAATCAGGATGTGTCGGGCCACGATTCACCTTCGCAATCGGTACTGACGCACCGCTACGGCCGGGCGGACGCTCCGGGTGCAAAGGCAAGGAGAATATTAAATATTGAATACTCAATATTGAATATTCAATATTTCACATTCAACATTCTCCTTGCCTTTGCGCAGGTGGGGTTTCGGGCTTCCGGTCATACGGCCCGCCGCCGGGCCGATGCCGGTTCCGTCCGCCGCGCCGGGAACGCCTGCGGCCGCGGCGCCCGCGCCTGTCGCCTTGCGGCTGGCCCGCCTGCGGCCCGCCGGCCTCCGGCGGGCGGAGGGCCGGAGTCCCGGCCGCGGCCTCGCCTTGAGCCGCCGGGCCGGCCGGAGGCTGTCCGGACGGACGCGAAGCCGCCGGCGGCGGACCCGCGGGCGCCGCCGCAGGGGGCGGCGCGGCGGGGGAGGACGCGCCCGCATCGGGCGCATCCGCGCCGAGCGCATCCGCGCCGAGCGCATCCGCGCCGAGCGCATCCGCCTCGGGCGCCTCGGCCACCATCTCGATGGTCTCGGGCTCGTCGCCGAGGTCTTCGGGCGCTTCGCCGGCCTCCGCCGCGCCGCCCGCCCGGGCGACCGCGGCGACCCCGGCCTCGAAGTCTGGTCCGCGCGACACCAGCGCCTCGACCGGCACGTTGACCCGGTTGCCGCTCAGAAGGAGCACGCCCACCATCTGCGCCACGACGTCGGTGGCGACGACCTTGCCCGGCCCCTCGGCGGTGACGACGAGGGCGTTCTTGCGGGGCAGGTTCCGCGCCAGGTCGCGGTAAGTGGCGTGCTCGAAGCGCAGGCAGCACATGAGGCGTCCGCAGCGGCCGGATATCTTGGTCGGGTCGAGCGTGGCCTTCTGGACCTTGGCCATCTTCATGGAGACCGGCTGGAGTTCCTTTATCCACGCGCGGCAGCAGAGGGGCCGGCCGCAGCGTTCGTAGTCGCCCAGGAGTCGGGCCTCGTCGCGGACGCCTATCTGGCGCATCTCGATGCGCGTCTGAAACTCGTGGGCGAGGTCCCGCACCAGGGCGCGGAAATCGACCCGCGTCTCGGCGACGAAGTAAAAGATGATGCGGTCGCCGCCGAAGAGGTGCTCCACGGCGACCACCTTCATCGGCAGGCCGCGCCTGGCGACGCACTCCTTCGAGAAGGCGAACTCGCGGCGCTCGCTGTCCCTGAGGTGGCGCTGCTCGACCTCGTCGGCGTGCGTAACGGTGCGGAGGACCTCGCCGCGCAGCATCGGACCGACGCCGCGAGGCGCGCCGCAGCCGTCCCACGCGCAGACGATGCTGCCCACTTCCTGGCCGCGATCCGACTTGATGACCACCCGCTGGCCGCACCGCCACGGCGAGAGCGTGCAGATGAAGCGGCCCACCAGGCCCATCGCGCCGTAGCGGACGATGACGGTGGGCTTGTCGGTTTCCGTCGGGGCCGCCTGCGGGGCCGGGGCGCCCCCCTGCGCGGCTTCGGCGGGGACCGCGCCCGCTTCGCCCTGGGCCGGAGGCGAACTCGCGGCAGGACAAGACGGCTGGGCGGCAGGTGCGGCTCCCGGCGCAGTGGCAGCGGCTGAGGCCAGGGCCTCCGCCGTACCGGCCGGGGCGACAGGCTGCACGGCGCCAGACGGCTGCGTCGCGGCAGGGGCGACAGGCTGCGCGGACGGGGCGGATTCCGGCGCGGCGGGCGCGCTCGGCGCAGGCGCCGCAGCAGCGCCGGGGGCAGAAGGCCCGCCCGCGGCCGCCCCGGACCCGCCGGCCGGGGCCGTCTGCGCCGGCTGCGCAGCCGGCGCCGTCGGCCGGGCGGCCGCCGGCTGCGACTCGGCGGCGGGCGGGGCCTGCGGCCGGGGCGCCGCCGCCGGCTGGTTCTCCGGACCCGGC
>VGYT01000406.1 GCA_016872895.1 Planctomycetota bacterium | reverse complement strand
GTTGCTAACTGGGGGAAGTCCACCGACGTCGTGTACCACTTCTGCCGCGAGTCGGCCTGGGCGCCGATTCTGGTGCCGAGCCACGGCCGCGGCGTCACGGCCTCGAACATCCCGTTCGCCGACTACCGCCGCAAGGCCGGCGATGAGGTCGGCCA
The DNA here is from genome assembly GCA_016872895.1 of Planctomycetota bacterium. Lineage (GTDB taxonomy): Bacteria > Planctomycetota > Phycisphaerae > FEN-1346 > FEN-1346 > VGYT01. The sequence continues at coordinate 3,300 of VGYT01000406.1, read as the reverse complement.
CAACTGGCGCATCCCGAACGTCCGCGGCAAGAAGATGCCCCGCCACGTGATGTACGACACCAACTACTGGAAGACCTTCGTCCACGCGCGGCTGGCCGTGGCCAAGGGCGACGCGGGGTGCCTCACGCTCTGGGGCCGCAAGGCCGACCAGCATCGCCTCTTCGCCGAGCACCTGACGGCCGAGGTGCCCATCAAAACCCAGGGCCGCGGCCGCTGGGTGGACGAGTGGAAGCCGCGGGCCGGGGCGTTCGACAACCACTGGCTCGACTGCCTTGTCGGCTGCGCCGTGGCGGCGTCGATGTGCGGCGTGGCGCTGCCGGGCATGGACCAGACGGTCGCGCGCGACCGGCGGCTGCGGAAGTCGATTCGCCTGAGCGACCTTCAGAGGAACCGGCGATGACCGAGGGCGTCAACGTGTCGGCGGCGGGGAATCAACGGGGGTCGCTGCGCCTGTCCGACCTCCAGGGCCGCGATGACCGGGGCCTCGTGTGCCGCAAGTGCGGCTGTCGGCACTTCTACACCATCTACACGCGCGCCAAGCCCGGCTGCATCCTGCGCCTCAAGGAATGCCGCCACTGCGGCCAGCGGATGGTCACGCGCGAGCGGGCAGGCTGAGGGTGCCGTAAGGCTTCCGGTAGGCCCCAAAGAATTATGCAGTTACCTCCATTATTCGCCTTGCTTTGGGGCCGAAAGCATGCCCTGATCCATGCGGTGGGGGGCAGCACGAACGCGAAAGGAGCCGCAGATGAGAACGACGCGAATCGATATCGAGGGACGGGCCGGACACTACGCCACGATCAGCCGCAAGCCGGGCGCGAGGGTCATTGAGATTGCGGTCCTGACGCCCGGCCAGCCGGGGCCGGTGGGCGGCGGCGAGACCTTCAATGTCGACGCCACCAACGAGGACAGCCAGCGCTACGCGGCCGCACGCCTTCAGAAGCGGCTCGACGGTTACCAGGGCGCCGCCGGCGACATCGCCGACTACCTGCGGGCCATCCAGACCTTCGCCGACTGACCCATGGGGCGGGCTCCGCCCCGCCCGCCCGCGGGCCCGCACGAGCGGACCTGCCGGCGGCCGAGGCGGCCGACAAGGAGAGCACAATGAAGACGGCCAAACGCAAGACCGAGAAGGTGTTGGGCAAAGACCTGAAGGTGGGCGACGTGGTCGTCCGAGGCGGGTACGAGTGGGTCATCGACCGCATCACCTTCGAGCCTGACTTCCCGCGCTACGTTTGCACATGCCACTGGTCAGGCAACGGCCCCGACCCCCAGTTCTTCAACAACAACTTCGACACCGCCCAGCGCGACGACATTCCGTGGGTGCGGGTGGTGAATCCGAGACCCCAGCGCCTCGTCTGCCGGACCGACGCCCCCGCATGGTACGCCACGCAGGTGGGCCGCAAGGTGGAACTTCGCCAGACGGGCACGGACGCGCTCCTGGCGACCATCCGCCCGCCGGCCGCCTGGGGCGATGCATGGGGCTGGAACCTCATCGACGGCGGCGTCCTGGTCGAGCGGACGGGCCGGTAGGAGAGGCCCGGCGACGGGCCGCCCGTCGGCGGCCCCCAGCCCGGCAATTCCGCCGGAAGGAACCATGCTATGGCCACGAGCAAGAAGCGCCCGCCGCGCCTGGCAAACGGCACGCGGGTCCACGTCAGAAGCGACCACTTTGCCGAGGAGTTCGATGGCGTGGTCACCAAGGCCGAGTTCGACGCCGGATGGCTCTACCGCGTCCGGGCGACCAGCGGCACACCGCCCGCCATCGCCAGGAACGAGGAGGGCGAGTACTGGTTTTGGGACTTCGAGGTGACGCCCTTGGGCGGCAGGAAGCGGTAGGCGGGCGGCGGCCGGAATATTCCGGAATCCGCCTTGCATTGGGGCCAGTTGCATGCCCTGATCCACATAGACGCATGGGCATGTGAACCAGGAAAGGAGACGAGAATGGCGAAGAAAGCAAAGACGACGGACGGGTACATCGACCTCTTGGCCGCCCAGAAGGCCCAGCATGAGGCCTGGCGGCCGCTGACGGTCCGCGAGGCGAACCGCCTGGCCGCCGGCCGGGCGAAGGTGAGCGTGGACCCCGAGGACGCCCACCTGTGGCGCGTCGAGCGCGACGGCGCCCAGAGCGTCCAGGCCCACGAGCCGATGGCGCGCGAGGCATGGCTGGCGTTCCTGGAGACGGGCGAGGCCGCCCCCACGAAGGACGGCCAGACGGCCGCCGACGTGTACGCCAAGCGCCGCCGCGACATCGACCGCCTGCTCGAATGGCTCAGGCAGGAACTGGCCAAGCACCAGAAGCAGGCCCGGGCCGAGCCGAGAAACTGGGGCGCGTCGGGCGACCTGTACCGCGTCCGCAGCGGCCTCTTGGAGGTCCTCGCGGCGCTGCGGGGCTGCGAGATTGCGGACATCGAGCGGTGCCTGTAACCGCCAACCGAAAGGAGCCTGGCAATGATCACCACGAAGCAAGCCAAGACGATCCTCTCAACTATGCGGGCGGCGGTCGCCGCCTTGCACGAGGTCTGGGCGAAGTGCCGCGAGGTCGAACTGGCCCTCGGCCATGACCTCGATGGCCTGGAGGGCGTCATCCAGGACATGGCAGCCGGCCTGGATGACCCCGAGTCCATCGACGTGGCCTACGTCCGCGACGCCATCAACGCCCAGGCAGACGAACTGGTGGCCGAGGCCGACGCCTGCCCCGGCTGCGGCGAGCGGAATGTGGACAACCTGGTGTGGCAGAAGGACGGCGCGCATGTGAAGTGCGCCACCTGCGGCAAGCGGTATGCGCCGCAGAGCAAGTAGGAGCCGAGCATGTTGACGCTGAAACAGAGACAAGAGCGGGCCGCACGTCGCGCCGCGAGGATCGCGGCGAAGCACGAAGCCATCCGGCAAGCGGCCGCGCACAACGAACCGCAGTACGAGAAAAGGAGCACAGTCATGAAGAAGCACGAGGTGAAGATCGGCGCGCGGTACATTGCCAAGGTGTCGGGCCGGTTGGCCCAGGTCCGCATCGACCGCGAGAACCCGCACGGCGGGTGGGAGGCGACGAACCTGGCCACGAAGAAATCGGTCAGGATAAAGTCGGCCCAACGCCTGAGGGCCGAGGCGGGCCTCTCGAAGACCGAGGTCAAGGCCGCCAAGGTAGCCGTGGCGGCCCAGGTTGGCGCAGGGGCCAAACCGGCCGCCGACGCGGCCAAGGACGCGAAGCCCGCGCCCGCCGCCAAGGGCGAAGCCACGAACCCCCTGGAGGCCCACTACCGGTCGCAGAAGGATGCCGCCAAGGCGGAGAAGGCCGCCAAAGTC
>VGYT01000405.1 GCA_016872895.1 Planctomycetota bacterium | reverse complement strand
GACGCGTCAGCCGGATCGCTCGCCCGTGCCGCTGGCGCCTGCGGTGCTGCCGCCCGTGTCTTTGCCCGTCGAAGTGCGCCGGCCGGAGCCGGTGGCGAAGGCGCCGCCTGAGACGCGCGAGGTCGCCCGGCCGGTCGGGCCGTCCGAAGTTCTCCGACCGCCGGCGGTTCCGGCGCTGGCGGTTCCGCCGTCGGCCGTTCGTCCGCCGCAGTCCGTGCCGCCGACCGCGGTGCGTCGCCCTGAGCCGGCTCCGCCGCAGGTGCACCGTCCGCAGCCGCCGGCGGCGCCGGAGCCGGCGAGGCCCGTGCCTTCCGCCGTGCGTCCGCCCGATGTGCAGAAACCTGTGCCGCCTTCGCCGCCGGCCGCCGCGCGGCCGCCCGACAGGCCGCCGCCCCAGAAGCAGGATGACAAGGAGAAGGGGAGAAAGTGAGGGCGGCGGTTCGACAAGCCCGCAGGCCGGGGCGTGTGTCGGCTTTGTTGCTTCGGCGGGACCCTTAAACCTCTCCGAACTCCGCGAGCGATTTCCGGGCGTACTGGCGCACCTGCGGCGCGTCGTCGCCCAGGAGGGCTTGCAGGGCCGTGCGCGCCTGGGCGAGGGCATCGCCGCGCGGGCGGGCCGATGTCCGCGCCGCGGCGCCGACCTTGCCGAGCGCCGAGGCCGCCAGCCGCCGCACGTTCGCCGTCTCCGATTGCGTGCAGCCGATGAGCAGCGCCAGGGCGTGTTCGCCGCCCAGTTCGCCCGCGGCCCACACGGCCCGCGACTGCACCCGCACGTCGTCCGACGCCCGCAGCGCCTGCTCCAGGCGCGCGGCCAGCGCGCCCGGATGGTACAGGCGCAGGTGCTCGACGAGGGCCTGCGCCTCGCCGCGATCGGCGACGAGCATGCGGCGGACGCAGCGGTCGAGGTCGGCGGCAGGGGAGGGCTGCGGCAGGGCGGATGCCGGCGCACCTGCGTCGGGGCGCGGATGTGGCACGGCCGGCTTATCCGGCCGTGGCGGGGGGCCGCCGATGTCTCCCGCGGCCGGACAAGCCGGCCGTGCCACACAACTCGGCTCTGCCGCGCGCTCGGCCTCCGCCTGCTCCAACTCCTCGGCGGCCCGCTTGCCGCGAGCCGTCAGCGCCAGCACCGGCCGCGTGACGTCGCCTTCGCGCTTCAGGTAGCCGCGCCGCAGAAGGTCCTCGACGGCTCTCTTGACCGCATCCTGCCTCCCGTGCACCGCACCGTACGCCGGGTTGCGGTTCAGCCGCCACGCCAGGATGTCCTTGTCGCGCGAGCCGGTCAGGACCTGGGCTATGCGGCCGATGCCGATGGGGAACCGCAGGTTCTTGATGCAGGCGAGGACGGCGGCCGCGACGTCGGGGTGCGTTTTCTGAGTGGCCGGGCGGGACAGTGCGGCAGGGCGCGGATGCGGCACGGGCGGCCTGTCCGGGCGCGGCGGAGGGCCGCCGATGTCTTCCACGGCCGGACGAGCCGGCCGTGCCACCGGAGCCGGCCATGCCGCATTGCCCGCGGCCGCAGTCGCCGGTTCGCCGGCCGGCGGCCCCTGCGCCCCGCCCGCCCCGCACCGGTCGCACTTGCCGCAGGAAAGGTCGCTCTTTTCGCCGAAGTAGTTCAGGATGAACCTCCGGCGGCAGTCATATGTATGGATATAATCTTCTATTGCTTCGAGTTTCTCCTCCTCAAGGCCGCGCAGGAACTCCTGCCGCTTCCAGTCGATGGGGACCTCGTCGAACGGCGGCGGCGGGTCGGCCAGTTTCCCGATGCCGCGGCCGCGGAACGGCGGCTCGTAGTCGATGTGCCCGGCCTGGGCCATGGCGGCCAGCGCGCGGCGGACCTGGTCTTCGGCGAGTCCGGCCCCGGCGGCCAGGCGGCTGAGTTCGATGCGGAAGTCGCCGGGCGTCTCCAGGTCGGCGGTCGAGGCCAGGGCCTCGAACACGCGCCGCTGCGTATCGCCGCGCAGACCTTTCAGGATCTCCGCCCCCGGGCGGTCCAGGCCGACGCGGGCCGCGGCCTCGCCCGCCAGCGCCCGCGTCAGGCCCGCCCCGTCCAGCAGACGCACCGCGGAGCCCACCTGGCCTTCCTTCACGCCCTCGCACCCTTCGGCAATCTCCTTGTAGGTCATCAGGACGGGGTTGTCGGGGATGGACCACAGGGCCTCGTACACGTTCTGCACCTGTTCCGGCGTCGGGTAATTCAGGTCGATGAAGAACTCGCGCAGGAAGTGGTCGGCCGGCGCGTACAACAGGACGCACCGCGATGGCAGGTCGTCGCGCCCCGCGCGCCCGATCTCCTGGTAATACTGCTCCACCGACCCCGGGTAGTGATAGTGCAGGACGAAGCGGATGTCTCGCTTGTCGATGCCCATGCCGAAGGCGATTGTCGCCACGGCCACGCGGACCTTGCCCGAGAGAAACGCCTCCTGCGCCGCGGTGCGGTCCTCCGGCTCCATGCCCGCGTGGTAGAAGGTGACGGAGCGATCGACCGTCTTGACGATGCCGGCCACGTCCTCGGCCATCTGGCGCGTGCCCACGTAGATGATGCCGCTTCCGCGCTCCCGGCGCAGAAAGTCCAGGATGAACTCGTTCTTGGCCTCCTCGGTGGGCGCGTCTTGGGCGCTCAGCGCCAGGTTCGGCCGGTCGAAGCCGTGGATGTGCACGTCCACTTCGGCCCGCGCGAGGCCGAGCGACTCGATGATGTCCTGCTGGACGCGCGGCGTGGCGGTGGCCGTCAGGGCGGTGACGAGCGGCCGGCCCATCTCCTGGCGGAAGTCGCGCAGGCGCCGGTAATCCGGCCGGAAGTCGTGCCCCCACTCGCTGATGCAGTGGGCCTCGTCCACGGCCATTCTCGCCACCTTCAGCCGCCGCACCAGGTCCAGGAACGCGCCGCTGCGGAACCGCTCCGGGGCCACGTACAGGATGCGCACGCCGCCCGCCAGGCACCGGGCCATGCGCTCGCGCTGCTCGTCCAGGCCGAGGCTGGAGTTGATGAACGTCGCCGGGATGTTCCGCCGCGCAAGGTCGTCCACCTGGTCCTTCATCAGGGCGATCAGGGGCGAGACCACCAGCGTGATGCCGTCCTCCAGCAGCGCCGGCAACTGGAACAGGAGGCTCTTGCCGCTGCCCGTGGGCATGACCACCAGCAGGCTCCGGCCGCGGCGGATGGAGTCCAGCGCCTCGGGCTGCCCGGGGCGGAACGCGGCGTGGCCGAACCGCTCGCGCAGGACGGCCTGCGCCTGCTCGAGGTTGAAACAGCCGTCGGGTTGTCCGGGCGGCTGGCTCATGGGGACGGCAGCGTATCGGATGAGGCGCATCGGCGTCAAGGGCCGCCGCGCCGCGCAGCGGTGAAGAACCTCCCGACTATGACACGGCGGGACTGGGATGTGACGAGGTTGAGGACGGTCGCGGCGCATGGGGGGCGTGGCGGCCGGTTGGCCGCGGGGCGAGGGGGCGAACGG
>VGYT01000404.1 GCA_016872895.1 Planctomycetota bacterium | reverse complement strand
TCCGCCGGAAGGAGATGACCATGAAGAAGCAGGTCCTCACGATCCGCGAGGCGAACCGCCTCGCCAAGGGCCGCGCGAAGGTGAGCGCCGACCCGGAAGACGCCCGCCTGTGGCGGGTCGAGCGGCCCGGCAGCGTCCAGGCCCACGAGCCGATGACGCGCGAGGCGTGGCTGGCCTTCCTCGGCGCGGGCGAGGGCGTGATCAGCACGAAGCAGGCCGAGACGATCCTGCCGACCGTGCGGGCCGCCGTGGCGGCGCTGCACGAGGTCTGGGCGAAGTGCCGCGAGGTCGAGCGAGCGCTCGGCCGCGACCTCGATGGCCTGGAGGGTGTCATCCAGGACATGGCCGCCGGCGTCGACGATCCCGAGTCCATCGACGTGGACTACGTCCGCGATGCCATCAACGCCCAGGCGGACGAGGTGGTGGCCGAGGCCGACGCCTGCCCCGGCTGCGGCGAGCGTCGCGTGGACTGCCTGGTGTGGCAGGACGACGGGGCGGTCAAGTGCAGCACCTGCGGCAAGCAGTACGCGCCGCCAGCGAAGTAGGAGGTCCCTATGTTGACGCTGAAACAGAGACAAGAGCGGGCCGCACGTCGCGCCGCGAGGATCGCGGCGATGCACGAGGCCATTCGGGCAGCGGCCTGCACCGATAACGAGAGGAGTCTGGTCATGAAGAAGCACGAGGTGAAGGTCGGCGGCGAATTCACCGCCAAGGTGTCGGGCAAACTGGTCCACGTTCGCATCGACCGCGAGAACCCCCACGGCGGGTGGGACGCGACGAACCTGGCCACGAAGAAGGCGGTTCGCATCAAGAGCGCCCAGCGACTGAGGGCCCGAGCGGGCGTGAGCAAGGCCGAGGTCCAGGCCGCCAAGACGGCCGTGGCCGCCCAGGTTGGCGCAGGGGCCAAACCGGCCGCCGATGCGGCCAAGGATGCCAAGGCCGCGCCCGCCGCCGCCAAGGGCGAACCCACGAACGCCCTGGAAGCCCACTACCGGTCGCAGAAGGACGCCGCCAAGGCCGAGAAGGCCGCCAAGGTCGCCGCCTGGCGCAAGGAGGTCGCCGAGAAGGCGGCGCGGCCCGACCCGGAACTCGACAAGGCCATCAAGGCGTCCGAGGCCGGCCGTCAGGCGAAGAAGGCGAAGGCTGCCAAGCCGAAGGGCAAACGCAAGCCTGGCGCCCTGGAATGCGCGGTCGAGGTCCTGAAGACTGCCGGTGGCGGCCCGCTGGGGTGCAAGGAGATGGTCGAGCGGATGCTCGCCAAGGGCCTCTGGCAGACCAAGGGCAAGACGCCCGAGGCCACGCTCTACGCGGCCATCATCCGCGAGATCGCGGCGAAGGGCAAGGACAGCCGGTTCCGCAAGGAGGGCCGGGGCCAGTTCGCCTTGGCCGGCGAGCACGCAAAGAAGGACCAGTAGCATCAACCCACCTCCATGTCACGCCCGGGCGCGTCCTGCCTGGGCGTGTCTTCGGCCTCAGCCTGAGCGAAAAGTGGAGCGGCGTCGTGGAACTGCCCCACGCCCTGGAACCTGGGAGATTCCCGGCTCTCTCTTGAGCCCTCCGCCGCCCGCGTCTCCGCGCCGCCCTCGAACGTCCAGACGCAGTCGTCCTTCTTCGGATAGTCACGGCCCCAGCGGATGGGCGACTCCCGGAGGAGCCGCTTCCTGAGGCCATGCCCGCACAGGAAATGGCAGTACCGGAACTGCCGCCCGCGCACACGGCGCAGACCCACGCTCCTGGTGAACGCTCGGTCGCGCCGGCCGCAGCGCGTGATGACCTGGCGCGGGTGCACGACCTCGTACTCGGCCGTGACGTAGAACTCCGTGCGAATGAATCCGCCGTAGAGCCAGTTGTCGGCCTGGTAGACGTAGCCGGGCTTGCCGCGCATGCCGTCGGCCCACGAAAAGAGGACCACGCGGCCGGGCTCGCGCTCGCGGATGTACTCACGGCAGAGCCGCAGGAAATGGCTCTCGCCGTTGCGAGGCTCGCTGTCCAACATGCACAGCCGGTTGAGTTCGTAATAGTCCGCCGTGCCCAGCGACGGAAACAGCCGCTGGATGGTATGCCGCGGCCGCACGCCGTAGCCCCACGACGCCACGCCCACGAGGTCACTGCCGACGAAGCACCCCAGCGGCAGCAGGCAATGAGGCGGCACGCGCACCGCGTAGTGGTGCGCCACCACGAAGTCAGCCATGAGGCTTCGCGGCACCGGTTCAACGTGGTATGACAACATGCGGTCCACTCTCTCACCTCCCGCCGCAACCCGCCTTGCGGAGCGATCCCGCCTCTGCGAAGGCATCAGCGGCGTGGCGGCTCACCGGCTCAAAGAACGTACTGCCGCAGTGGCGACAGCGAGGTCGCCCCGTCTTGCGGCCGAACTCCCAGGCCGCGATACGTTGCTTGTGGCCGCAGTCCTGGCATCGCCACGTGTATCTGTCATCCATGCTCATGCCTTTGCCTCCGCGGCGTCCTTCGCCGGCACCCGTTCGGCCTTGCGACCCGTGAACTCTTCCCAGCGCTGCACGATGACGTCCGCGTACAGCGCGTCGAGTTCCATGAGGTACGCGCGGCGGCCGGTCTTTTCGGCAGCGATGAGCGTGCTGCCGGACCCGCCGAAAAGGTCCAGGACGTTCTCTCCTGGGCGCGACGAGTACTCGATGGCCCGCACCGCCAACTCGACCGGTTTCTCCGTAAGGTGAATCATGCTGGCCGGGTTCACTTTCTTGACGCTCCATACGTCGGTCGCGTTGTTCGGGCCGAAGAACTCGTGGCCCGCGCCTTCGCGCCAGCCGTAGAAACACCACTCGTGGTTGCCCATGAAGTCCTTCCGTGTCAGGACCGGATGTTCCTTCACCCAGATGACGGCCTGCGAGAAATAGAGGCCGCATTCCTTGAGGGCCGGGGGGTAGTTGCCACAGTTTGCGTACCCGCCCCAGATGTAGAAGCAGCGGCCGGGCACGAGCACACGGGCGATGTTCCCGAACCAGGCCCGGAGCATCCGGTCGAAGTCCTCGTCCGAGACAAAGTCGTTGGCCAGCGGCCGGTCCTTGGGGCGCATCTTCGGCCGGGCGGCCGACGGGTCGATGACGCCCCGCGCTACGTCGAACGCCTGGTGGTGCATCTTCTGTGAGAGATCGGGGTAGGAACTCTGGCCGGCCGCGATGGCGGTGCTCGACCGCGGCTCAACGCGGACGTTGTACGGTGGGTCAGTGTTGACAAGGTGGATGGGCGCGCTGGCCAGGAGCCGGCCCACGTCCTCGGCCTTGCCGCTGTCGCCACAGAGCAGGCGGTGGTTGCCGAGTACCCAGAGGTCGCCGGGCTTCGTGGTGGCTTCATCCGGCGGCGCCGGCACGGCGTCGGGATCGGTCAGGCCCTCGTTGCCGGGCGGGGCCAGGAGCGCACCCAATTCCTCGGCGGAGAACCCCAAGAGGTCCAGGTCGAAGTTCAGGCCCTGGAGGTCCTTCAGTT
>VGYT01000403.1 GCA_016872895.1 Planctomycetota bacterium | reverse complement strand
ATGAATCAGCCGTGGACTCGCCGAACAGAAGAATCGCCGTGGCCTCCACTTTCAGCCGCAGCGGCTTCACCGGCTGTGACTCCTTCCCAGGCGTCCCCTTCTCGTCGGGTTTCCGGTTGCGCGCGACGATCAGGTCGTCCAGCCACCGTGACATCAGCCAGTCGTGGTTGACCGCGGTGAGATTCGGCCGCCCCTTGCACCACCCCTCCGGCAGCGCGGGCAGCTCGGCCAGGCGGACACGGCGCTGCGCCATGTAGGTGGCGCCGTGGAGCGGTTGCGGCGGCACGCGCGGCGCGAGCCTGGATTTGACCGCGGCCAGGTAGCCGTCCCAGGCGGCCGCCGCGAACTCGCGGTACCCGGGGTCGTGCGGATGGACGCCGTCGGTGACCCAGAGCGCCTCGCACGTCAAGCGACCGGCGTCGACCTCGCGGCAGATGCGCGTCACCGCGTCGCCCCAGCCGCTGCCGTACGCCTCGGCCAAGGCCTGGTGCGCAATCCGGCGTTTCATGGTCGGCAGCTTGGCGGTCTCGATGTCCCATCGGAACGGAAAAGCGACCTGCACCACCGGGATGCCCGCCGCGACGAGACGGCGCAGGATCGATTCGTACGACGCGAGCGTCTCGGGGTCGGCGGAGTTGATGTCGTCGTTGGCGGTGAAGTCCACGAAGACGAGGTCGGGCCGGTGGGCCAGGACATCGCGGTCGAGGCGGAACGCCCCGAGCTGGGAGCCGGTGCCGCCGATCGCCGCATCGCGGAAACGGAAATGGGCGGCCGGATAGTGCTGCTCGAACCGGTCGCGCATCACCGCCCGATACGAGGTCTCGGCCGGGTCGGACGCATTGGCCCCCCACGTCAGGGACGCCCCGAAGAAGACGACATTGAGGCGCGCGCCCGCCTTGGCTCGCGCATCGAACTCGGCAAAGGAGCCGCGCGGGGCTTCCGCCGCCAGGGCCGTCGAAGCCACGAAGAACATCCCGGCCAACGTCGATAGGACTCTTTGTGTTGTGCTCATTATGGTTTGTTTTCCTTCTCGCGGCTCCTAGCGCCAGTATCCAATGCGATAGAGAACCCCCGCGTCCTGCGCGCCCAGTTGCACAAAGCCCATCGGCTCCTGCCCGGCGCCCCGGTGGCCGGTCAGCCAGAACAGGGGCGTGGCCGCGAGCTTGAATTCGGTGTTGTCCGTGACGCGCATGGGGACGCCGAGGCAGGGCCCCGCGGCTTCGCAGCGCACCGCCAGTGACCACGCGTTGGGTCCGGCGGGCTTGAGCGACAGCGCCTCGGCCGGCAACTCCGGAAGGGATAGCGCGCGCGCCACCGTCTGGCCGTTCTCCGCGATCAGGCAAATGCCGAGGCGCAGCAGGCCGGGCGGGTTGGCGTCGGCGTCGGCGGTGGGGCGGCCGATGGCGCTCGCGGGCCGCTGATCCAGAAGGATCTCCACCGCATCGCACGGCTGCCCCTCGCGGCCGTTCAGGTCGAGCAGCGCCGTGATGTCCTTCCCGAAACGGTTCTTGAAACCCGCCCGCGCGGTGACGACTGTCGTATCCGCCCACGTGAAATCCACCGTCAGCTCCGTCCCGTTGCGCCGCATCGCCACGTGCGTGACGGGGCAGACGCGGGCATCCTTGGCCGCGGCGCTCTGGAACTCTGGAAATCGGTGGCGCTGAAGACCACCGGCCCCGCCGCCGCGGGCCGGATGCGCGAGTGAAAGAACAGGGTGCAGGCGGCCGTGAAGCGCTGCGCGCCGCGGAAGGCGGCATAGAGCGGCCCCGCACTGCGCTCGGCCCGGAGCCGGGCGAGCGGCAGCGGCCCGCGCGGCCCCGTGGGCGCCGCCAGGGGCGCCGCCAGGGGCAGCCCCGCGCCGAGGGCGCGGAGGATCTCGCCGGCCATGGCGGCGTGGCCCGCGGAATTCGGATGCACAATGTCCGGCGAGAATTCGTACCGCGGGTCGGCGGCCCAGGCCGCGGCCAGCGCGCGCATGTAGGCACCAGGCGTATCGATCACGGGAATCTGCCGCGCGGCGGCGAACGCGTCCTGCGCGGGCATCAGCCGGTCGAAGACGCCGTTGACCTTCGCCGCGAACTCGTCCGGCGCCTGGCCATGCGAGAAGTGCGACTCGCGCAGCAGCAGCGGGGTCACATTCTTGCTCGCGGCAAACTCCACGGCCGAGGCCAGTCCATCCGTGAAGGCCGCGGCCTTGGCGTCCTCGTCGCCGGCCGACCAGCGGGTGTCGTTGACGCCGAACATGAAGGTCGCCAGCGTCGGGTGTTCAGCGTCCATGGCGGAGCGCAGCAGGCCGGTGGCCGCGCCCGCGGTCTGGCCGCCCTGTCCGCGGTTGACGATGCGGATCCCCGCCTCCGGATACAGGCGGTCGAGCATCGCCTGCAGAAACCCGTCATACACGCCGGCGGCCGTGACGGAGTCCCCGACGCAGACGATCACGTCGCCCGGGCGCAACTAGGCCGTCTCGGCGGACCGGGCGGCGGGGGCTGCCAACGCGACGGACAGGGCCGCCGCGATCACGAGGGCTTGCTTCAGGGGTGGCCTACGGTTCATTGTGGTCTCCGGATTCCGGGGGTTGCGCGCCGGTCGATGGCTCGGTGCCGCGGGGGGCGGCGCCCGCCCCGCTCAGATCGTCGTTTCGATTCGCCGTCATCGGCTTGCGGTTGAAGACCGGCCGGAAGTCGAACGGGCCTTTCCGCTCATAGTCCCGGCAGACGGCCTGCCACCAGCGTTCGTGGACCGCGTCCCGTTTCGCGGCCACGGCCGGGTCGAGGCGGCAGCCGACCGGGAAGAAGTCGTGGGGTTCGAGCCAGATCCGCACGACGTTCAGCCCGAGAGCGGCCAGTCGCTCGAAGGCGCGCCGGCCTTCCGCGACGCCCTCGGCCGCCGTGTTCTCGTCCACGCCGAACAGCGGGAACACATTGCCCAGATACCCGCCCGCCTGAACCCGGGCCATCACTCCGCAGTAATTGCTGCCGGGGGCCGGTCGTGAGCAGCGTGGCCTGCTTCACCTTTTCTTCCCAGCGTCCCATCACGATCTCGCCCGTATCGGGCCAGCGGCTGGCCCAGAAGTACGCAGTCTTGCCCTTGAGCGTCCAGTTCCCGGTGTTCATCAGGGACAGCCCGTCGATGCGGTCGACCGGCCCGTACAGCGCCTCGCCATATCGTGCGATCCAGCGGCCCACGGCCCGCAGTCGCCCGGATGCCTCGCGGGGCACCGAGCCGTCGGCCCGGGGGCCGATATCCAGGGGCAGGTTTCCGCCGCCCCCGGCTGCGGTCCTCAGCATCTCCAGGATCTGCCGGACGGAAACCCAGTCGATGGCCGACGTTCTCGGCTGTCACATGGCCCTCGGGCGTGCCGAAGTCCTCGGGTGTCCCGGAACGGTCATTGATCAGGATATGGGGCTGGAGCCGGCGGACCATGGCGTTCAGGCGTTCGGGCTGCCAGCCGCCATCCGCCAGTTCCGGCCAAGCGTTGTCGTA
>VGYT01000402.1 GCA_016872895.1 Planctomycetota bacterium | reverse complement strand
AGCACTTCGTCAGGCATCAGCCCTTCAACGCGTGTGATCATGCTTAGCTGAGAATGAAGATGTGGTATTTATTGAGCTTTGATGCATGGGGTTTTCGGAATCGATCATATACAGCATTGGACGCTCGGTGTCCGACAATCGCCGACATCAATTGCGCCAGCCGTATTCGCGCGGACCTCCTTGTTCGCAGTCCGGACGCCTCTTCCTCGCCGAAGGTAGCCAAGTCATAAATGTTGGCATCGTAGATGAGCCGCCATCCGGACTTAGCGATGATGTCACAGAAATAGAGGGGCCTCAATGGTTTGAAGACCGGCCAAGAAGCTGGATGTCGAGATTTGAAACCCACTCCAACAATCGCATATCTGTACTTAGTCCGCAGTACACTCAGGTACTGTGTGGCATACTTGCCCCAACCCAAGGTTGCCACCGCGTCTCTGTCAAACAGAGTGCCCGCGTGATGTATCAGGTTCAAACAGAGCGCCAAGTCGGCGTCGGGAAGGTCCGCGATGTTGTCCAGACGCAAGTCCTTCTTCACGAACTTGATCGCATCCTGCAAATCCATGCGCATCGCAAGCCGTTCGCCAAAGCGAAGCACCTCATCATTGATGTCATAGACAACGGATTCCGAGACCGTGCCGGCATCCAGCAATTCCAGCGAGAAATAGCCACTGTGCCCCGCTAGATCAACGACTTTGCCGACCTTGAGACCCGACAGCGTGTTTCTGATCAGATTCAATCTGGATCTTGCCCCAAACCTGTCTTGTTTGAAGTCTTCCGTCTTGATCTGCAACTGCGTCTCGACCCTTGTCGGCAACCAGACGTAGCTGTTGAAGTTCCGAAGTTCCTCAATCATCTCGTCTTCCATGGGATACTCCCCCTAGAGGCGTTTTGTTGCCGTTTGGACCATCTGGCACCGCGCGGAACACGTGGATTGGTTAGAGCTGGCCGGAAAGGTTTGTCTGGCAATCCGCGCGTGTCCGTCTTGAACTGCCTGAAGCAGCTTTCGCATGGGGACAAGGCTACCAAGAGCGCCGCGAATGCATCAAGGTCAAACGAGCTGGTTGTGAGTGGATCACCACACTAGGGACTGAGCAAGCGGACAACATCGAGAATGCCGCTCCGGTTCCGGAAGCGCATGGCCCGGGAAAGACGCTTGAACGTATGCAGATCCTCCCACAGTTCGCGGTAGCGGTGGAAGTGTTCGAGCGGAGCCTCCCGGCCGTAGGCGGCGAGGAACGCCTCCCGCACCTCCGGCGCGAGGGAGTACATGCTGTTGATCACGTCGAACTCCTTTCCCGCGCCGGCGGAGAGGAATTCGTTGTCGAACACGACGGGCGCGCCGTCCCGGAGCAACACGTTGCCCGCGATCATGTCAGGATGAACGCAGGCGAGAGGGAGGGATGCGGCCACGCGGTCATAGGCCCGCCGGATGCGGTCGCGGAGCGCCAGGGCCCGTGCCGCCCCGTCCGCGGGCAGCGCGCGCGTGTTCTCGTCGAAACGCCGGTTCAAACGGTCGAGGTGCGCGAAACGGACCGGGCAGTTTTCCGGCCGCCGGGAGTGGATTTGCGCCAGCAGCGCGGCCAGAACGCGGGCCTGCTCCGCGTCCGGCGCCGCGGTCAGCGGCCGGCCGGCCACCCATTCCGCGCAGACATAGGGGGCGTCCGCCGGGAACCGTCGCGGCAGAATCCCGCCCTCGAACAGGGCGTAGGCGCGCGCGAACAGGTCGGGATCGGTGTCGATGGCATACAGCTTCCTGCGCCCGGCGCGGGATGGCAGGACGAAGGTCATGTTCGGAGAGGAAGAGCGGAACACCGGGACCGCCACGCGCCCCCGCGAAAGCAGCCGCGCCGCAAAGAGGAGCTTGCGGCAATTCAGCGACAGGACCTCCGGCAACAGCGAGCGCCGGATATGATACAGCTTCTTCTCCAGACACCGCTTCATGCGGGACGAGGGTAGCGGGGCATGGCATCGGCGTCAACCGGCTCTTCCCGGCGCATCGTCTATATCGCGGAATCCGCACTGCCCTCGCGCGCGGCGAACGGCGTTCACGTGATGAAGATGTGCGCGGCGTTCGCCGCGCTGGGACACGCCGTGACGCTGCTGGTCCCCGCGCGGCGGGGCGAAAGCGAGCGGGGCGTGGGCGACGTCTTCGCCTTCTACGGCGTGAAGCCGGCGTTCCGCCTCAGGCGCCTGCCCTGGCTGCCGCTGCCCGGCCGCACGCAGATCTACGGGTGGATGGCCGCGGCCGCCGCGGCGGCCGCGCGGCCGGATCTCGTTTACGGCCGCAGCGTCGCGGGCTGCGCCGCGGCCGCGAAGCTGGGCCGGCGGACCATCCTCGAATCGCATATTCCGGTGTGGCTTGCCCGCGGGCGGGAAGAGCGCTACTTCCGCGCCCTCGTCCGTTCCCCCGCGCTGGAAGCGCTGGTCGTCATTTCCGGGGCGCTGAAGGAGCTCTACGTGGACAAGGGGTTCCTGCCCGCGGAGATGATTCGCGTGGCGCACGACGCCGCCGACGAGCCGGGCGCCGCGCCGCCCCGCGCCGACTGGCCGGGCCGTCCCGGCGCGTTGCAGGCGGGGTACGCGGGGCAGCTCCACGCCGGAAAGGGCGTCGAGCTCGTCGCGGAGCTTGCCGGACGCATGCCTGAGACGGATTTCCACGTCGTGGGCGGAGACGCCGACGCCCTGCGGCGGTGGCGCGCGCGCGGCGTGCCGCCGAACCTGGTGATGCACGGTTTCGTGCCGCCTGCCGGGGTCTCCGGGTGCATCGCGCGCTTCGATGTGTGCCTGCTGCCCAACCGGCGCGCGGTCCGGCCCCACGGCCGGGGACCCGCGCTGGCCGACATCGGCGAGTACACCTCCCCGCTCAAACTCTTCGAGTACATGGCCCACGGCAAGGCCATCGTCGCCTCGGACCTGCCGGTTCTGCGGGAGGTGCTCCACGCGCGTAACGCGGTGCTCGTGCCGCCGGACGATATCGAGGCCTGGTGCGGCGCGATCCGGCGGCTGCACGATCCGCGGGCGCGGGCCGCGGTGGGGGCGCGGGCGCGGGCGGACTTCGAGGCCGCCTACACATGGCAACGGCGGGCCGCGGCCGTTCTGGCGGGCGTGGCGCGGCCGGTGGCGACATGACCTTCGCCTCGGTGGACTTCCTCGCGTTCTTCGCCGCCGCGCTCGTCCTTTATTGGGCCGCGCCCTGGCGGCGCGTTCAGAATGGTCTGCTGCTCGCGGCAAGCTGGTTCTTCTGCGGGTATGTGCACCCGTGGTTCTGCATACCGCTGGCCGCCACCGCGGCGCTGGATTACGGCTGCGCCCTGGGCATGCGCCGCAACCCCTCCCGGCGGCGCGCCCTGCTCGTGACGAGCGTGGCCGCGCACCTCGGCGCGCTCGGCGTGTTCAAGTACTTCAACTTCTTCGCCGAAAGCATCGGCGCCGTGCTGGCCGCGGCCGGCCTCGACGTGTCCGCGCCGGTCATGCGGGAGACGGCGACCGCCG
>VGYT01000401.1 GCA_016872895.1 Planctomycetota bacterium | reverse complement strand
GATTTCGGCCCAGAGGTCATCGGGTAACAGTTCCTTGGCCATGGCTTGGCTCCCGTATGCCAGGTTGAACTGTTACCTTCATCGGCAATCTCCGGGGTTGTGAAACAGCTTCTTAGCCGTCGCCCGCCCGAGGCGGGCAGGCTCGGCACGGCGACGACCGCGGCCGATGTTTAGCCGTCGCCGGCACGGCGACGACCACGGCCAATGTTTAGCCGTCGCCGGCACGGCGACGACCGCGGCCAATGTTTAGCCGTCGCCGGCACGGCGACGACCGCGGCCGTACCGGCCGCGGCTTAACATGGCGGGCGCGAAACACTATCCGTTCAGGAACTTCTCCAGCCGGTCCAGGCCCTTCTCGATCTGCTGCATGCTGGTGGCGAAGGAGAGGCGGACGCAGGCATCGTCGCCGAACGCGCCGCCGGGGACGACCGCAACCTTCGCCTGCTCCAGCACCTTCTCGGACCAGGCGGCGCTCTTCGGCCCCTGCACCGCCCGGCCGAGCACCCGCTCGTACGTGGCGCTTACGTCGGGGAATGCGTAGAACGCCCCCTGGGGGCGGATGCAGCGGACGCCGGGCATCGCATTCAGCCGCTCAAACATGTACAGGCGGCGGCGGTCAAACTCGGCCTTCATGGCCGCAAGCGGCTCCTGGGGGCCGGTTACGGCTGCGATGGCGGCATACTGGCTTATGCTCGTCGGGTTCGAGGTGGACTGGTCCTGGAGGTTGCCCATGGCCTTGATGAGGTCGGCCGGGCCGGCCGCCCAGCCGATGCGCCAGCCGGTCATGGCCCACGACTTCGAGGCCCCGCCGAACGTGACGGTCTGCGCCGTGAGTTCCGGCCTCAGCGCGGCAAAGGAGCACGTGTCGATGCCGTCGTACACCAGTTCGTTATAGATTTCGTCGGAGAAGACCCATATATCCTTGCCGGCGATGACGTCGGCCAGGGCCGCCAGTTCCGCCCGCGTGTACACGGCCCCCGTCGGGTTCGACGGCGAATTGATAACCACGACGCGCGTGCGCGGCGTGACGGCGGAGGCCAGTTGCCGGGGCGTGATCTTGAAACCCTGGTCGGCCCCGGCGTGAATGATGACGTCGCGCGCGCCGGCCAGGCGGATCATCTCCGGGTACGACACCCAGTACGGCGCGGGCAGGACGGCCTCGTCTCCGGGCTCGAGCGTGGCCACGAACGCCTCGTACAGGGTGTGCTTGCCGCCGCAGCCGATGAGGACCTGGGCGGCCTCGTAAGCGAGGCCGCAGCGGCGCTTCAGGTACTCGGCGACGGCCTTCTTCAGGTCGGCCAGGCCGGAAGAGGGGACGATGTAGCCGTGGTGGCCGTCGCGGATGGCCTTGACGGCAGCCTGGCAGACGTGGTCGGGGGTCTTAAAGTCGGGTTCGCCCGCGCCGAAGCCGACGACGTCTATGCCGGCGGCCTTCATGGCCTTGGCCTTGGCGCTGACGGCCAGGGTCATGGAGGGCTGGATGCCCAGGACTCGCTTGGCGATTTTCATTTCGGCCTCCTGCGTACGAAGCGCCGGCGTACCTCCGGCGGCTGAACGCACTCGATGCGCCGGCGGCCAAACGCTCGCGCGGCCTGCAAAAAAGGCGGGGCGACCTGGGGCCGGCCCCGCCTTCGGCTGCCGCGTGCGGAATCAGACCTGCCCGGCGATGCCCACCAGGCCGAGGAACCGGTTGAGGTTCAGGATGGGGATGCTGAAACTCTCGGCCCTTGCGCGGGCGTCGGTGTACTCGATGAAGCGCTTGCGCGACTCCTCGAACATCTGCTTGACCATGGGGCTGTCGCTGGCCGCCGGCGCGGCCGGCACGGCCGGCTCTTCGCCCACGACCAGGTAGTCGGTCTGGACGGTGAGGCCGTCATCGACGCGGCCGCCGAAGTCCTGGATAAGGGCCTTCAGTTGTTCGGCGTCATCGACGCCGTCGCCGTTGATGTCCATTTTGCCGACGAGGCAGAACCGCAGGCGCCGCTCGCGGTCATAGACGGGGTTGAGCATCACGTCGCCGGCAACGACCGGCGTGGTGCCCTTGTGCGGGTAGTAGATGCGCAGTTCGCAGGCGTCCTGCATGACCTTGACGATGCGGCACTCGGCCTTCGGCTGAGGGTTGGCCCTGCCCATGTCGGAGGCGCCGAAGACCGAGAAGGTCATGCCCAGCAGGACGCCGTCTTGCTTGCCGAGGTCTCCGTAGCCGACGGCGCCGCCCTCGGCGACGGTGACGATGTGGCCGTCGACGCCGGTCTCGGTGGGCACCTCGCGGAACTTCTTGACGATCTCGCCGAGTTCCTTAAGGTTGTTCTCCTTGGTCATCAGCGCGCGTTCGAGTTTTTCCTTCTCGGCGGCATGACGGCGGCGCTCTTCGATGAGGCGGTCCAGGGTCCGCTGCTTCTCGTCGTCGGCCTGCTTGGAAGTGGCCAGGGCGCTTTCGCGGGCGGCCGTGAGGCGGTTCTTTTCATCGGTCAGGTTGGCCTGGAGTTGGGCGGCCTGCTGGGCGTGGGCGGCCTTGGCGGCGGCCAGTTCGTCCTGTACGCCCTTTATCTGCGTTTCGAGGTTCGCGGCGGTCGTCTGGTCCTGCCTGGCCAGAAGGACGAGGGCATCGACGCGCTTCATGAGCGAGCGGATTGCGTCCTCCGCGCTGGTCGCCTTGATCTCGCCCGGCTGCTCGGCCCCCACCTGGTAACTGCGGGTGAGCGTCTGGCTGGCCGCGGCCAGAAGGTCGCCGGTGCTTTGCATGACGTTCGACACGCTGGTGCGCAGCACGTCGCCTTCCTGGGTGGTGAAGGGGTTGTTGACCAGCCGGTCCGTGAGGCGCTGGATCTCCGAGCGGTACTCCTTGGCCAACTGGTCGCGCTTCTCCAGCATGCCGATGAAGGTGAGGTTGGCGTCCTCGGGGTACTTCTCACGGACGTCCTTGAACGGGTCGATGCCGCGCTCGCCAAGTTGGCGCAGCGCCTGCTCGCCGAAGACCTGGAGGAGGCCCTCGTTGCGGAGGCTGTACGTCCACGCCCAGCCGACGGCGCAGGCCACCACCAGGATTGACAGCGCAATCACCAGGTACAGCAGGTAAGGGCTTGCGCGACGGGCACGAATCGTTCGCCTGGCCATTCCAGCAACCTCCGATTGTCTGAGGATGCACGCTCGTTCAGGGACACCGCCATCCGGGCAGGCTCTCATTATGAGGAGGGATGCGGCCGCCGCCCCGGTCGCCCCTGCCTCGCACGCGTCACGGCATCACCGTAGGTTTGGCCGCGATTATTGTCAACAAAAAAGTCCGGGCAAACTCGCTTGACAACCTGCCGCCGGCCGCTAGTACCTTACGTCATTTGTATTTGTGGGTATAGCCGCTTGAGTCTGATTCTGGCCGTCTCGGTCGTGAACTGCCAGTCCACCGATTTCTGGTCCGCGTTGCGACCAGAGTACCAGTGCTCCGCCTCGGACCGCAAGGCGGGCACGTCCGGAATCCGGCGGTCCAGGCACTGCTGGGTGAAGACACTCA
>VGYT01000400.1 GCA_016872895.1 Planctomycetota bacterium | reverse complement strand
TCTCGAACCGCGTGCCCACGCCGGGTGCGCTCGTGACGTCGATCGTGCCCCCGTGGGACGTCACGATGCCGTGCACCACCGGCAGGCCAAGCCCCGTGCCCTCGTTGATATCTTTGGTTGTATAGAACGGGATGAATATTCTGTCAAGTGCCTCCTTGTTCATGCCGATGCCGTTGTCTTCCACGCGCAGCACCACGTGGCGGCCCGACGCCCGCGTGCCCACCGTCAGCGTCCCTCCCCCCGGCATGGCCTGGATGGCGTTGACCCCCAGGTTGACCAGGACTTGGTGCAACTGCAAGCGGTCCGCCGTAATCGCGGGAAGCCGGGCGGAGAGCCGCCGTACCAGCGCGATGCCGCCGCCGGCGCACCGGGACTCCAACAGATACAGCGCCTCCTCAATGACGGCGTTGAGGTCGACGCGGGTCTTCTGGGGCGGCATCTGCCGCGCAAACAGCATCAGTTTCCGGATGATCTCCCGCGCGTGCAGGCAGGTGGTCACAATCCTCTCCAGGTCCGGGGCCGCCGCCTCCGGCAGGCCGGGCTGCTTCTGGATCAACTGGGCGAACCCGAGGATCGTGCCCAGCGGTTCGTTCAACTCGTGCGCCACCCCCGCGGCCAGTTGGCCGATCGTGGCCAGGCGGTCTGCGTGCCGCAACTGGTCCTGCAGGTGCGCTTTGTCCTCGTCGGCCTGACGCCGCTCGATCAGCGCGGCCACCTGCTGCGCCACGGTGTCAATCAGGCTCCGCTCTTCGCTCAGGAACGGCCCTTCGTCCAAGTCCGGCCTCTCGGCGGCATAGGCGACCTCGACGGCACCCCGCCGGTGCCCTTTCACCACGATGTCGGCGGACTGCTTGTGGACACCGTCCGTGAAACGCGGTGTAGCGTAATGGCGGTCGTCGAGGACAATTCGCGCCGACGCGATCTCGGGATACTGCCAAGCCGGCGGCAGGAGTTCGGCAATGCCCTGGAGCACCTGGCCCAGTGTGATGTCCGGGCGTTCCGCGAGTTGCACCAGGCGGTACAGGCAGGTCAATTCCTTGACTCGCTCCTGGAGGGCGGTGTGGGCAAGGCGGCTCAGCAGCGCCAGGCCGAGCGTTGGCGCCACCTCTTCGTAGAACCGGACCTCCTCCTCACTGAAGTAGTCCCTCTTCTGGCTCTTCAGCAGCATCAGCCCCATTGTTTCATCGGCCGCAACGAGCGGGATGACGGCAAAGGACTGATAGGTACGGTGCCCGTCGAGAGTCCTTCCCCGGGACGAGGCATCCAGCCAGGCCGCACGCCGCAGCGCACGCTTGGCGTCCCCCGTCCAGAAACTGCCGTACGCCGTGAACGAGCGCTCCGGCCCGCATCGCCGCCGATCGACAACGGCCCGACAGATCTCCCCCAGACGACCCGTATCTTGAGCGCAGGCGAGCAGCACGCTGCCCTCCTCCGGTTTGCGGCGGGCCATCGTCACAGTCAAAGGTCTCCCCCGCCGGCCCTCACAGCGGTAACACGTATCTTCCTTCTTCACGTAGAGTTCAACAGCGCTGCATCCGGACACGTCCAGGAGCATCCGCGTGATTCCACGCAGGAAGTCCACGGGGGAAACGCTGGTGCCGGCATAACGGAGGACTTGGTTGGCCAGTCCACGGAAGTCTCGCGGCTTGCCGACTGGGCGGCGGACGGCAGGCGATACGGCTCGCCTTCTCCTCATGGCGTCTTGCCCTTCCTTGCGATGTTAAGGACAGCCGCCTCACCCCGGCACCGGCCTCCGGCCTGTTGTAATATACTGGTCTCGCGCCACAGATTCACGTCTTCTCTGGCGTTGGCATGGCGGCGTGTGGCTGCGGGCCGATGTCGAGTTGACCTCGCTGCTCTTCCCACAGTAGCGATATGTCATGTTGCCGCAGGCTCCTCAACGGAAGCCCATCGGGTTCCTGACCTTCCAGGATGGTCTCAATGATGTCCGGCGCGAGGGACGCCAGGCGGAGGGTGCGGGCAACGAAGGAGCGGTCGAGTTTCAGGCGCCGGGCAAGGTCGCTGACGGACTCGGCCTCGCCGGATTCGATCATCTCCTGCCACCGCAGCGCCCGCACCACGGCCAGGGCGAGCGGGCTGGGCGGCCGGGGCGGCGCCCCTGTGGTCACGCCCGGCGGCAGAACGATCTCCTTGCGCTTGCCGCGCCGGCGGAAGGCTACCGGGTCGTCTGGCACTGGCATCGCGCCTTGTGTCGGCGCAGCCGGCGCGGACGGGTCACCTGGGAGCGGACGCTCCGTCTGGCCGCTCGTTACCTGCCTCGTGCTCGCCCCTATCATCCTTATCCTTTGCGGAGGCTTGGCGTTGTTACCTGAGGCAAGAGCCGGATGCGGTAATCCCGCTTGTCCGGATCCGCGGAGGGGGTGCCCCGTCAAGGGGCATCCCTACTCCGACTGCGCTTGCGTGTTCGCCTTACCACGTAGATCAGGGCATGCTTTTCGCCGGAATCAAGGCGAATGATCGAGGGGAATGCATATTTTCCGCCGCCGCATGTCGCGCCCGGGGCGCGAGTTAAAACACATGGGCGACAATTCTGAAAAGACCCCGCCCGACGCCGAGTGGCCCCCGGGGAACCCGCCCCCGGGAGGTTGGCCCCATGTGTGGACCTCTACCCCATGGCGCACAAAATCTCTTAAAGTTGTCAGGATTCGGGCGTTTCGAGTGTTCAATAGTAGGGGGCAGGAGCAGCGGATGCTGGCTCAGGCGGATATCGTGAGGACGTTGCTGGCGGCGCGGATGCGGATCTCGGCATCGGCGTGGGTCATCGTGCGCGACGCCCAGGCGGCAGAGGACATCTTCCAGAACGTTACGGTCAAGGCGCTGGGGGGGGACGCGCGGTTCGAGCGCGAGGCCCAACTGGTCTCCTGGGCGCACGTGACGGCGCGGCATGAGGCGCTGAACCTTGTCCGCTCGCGCAAGACCCGGGCGACGGTCCTGGACTCGGCCGTGCTGGAACTCCTGGAGGCCGACTGGGTCCGCGACGCCGCCTCGAGCGAAGGCGACCGCGTTGAGGCCCTCCGGCAATGCCTCGACGCGCTGCCCAAGGATGCCCGCCGAGTGCTGCACCTGCGGTACTTCGAGGAACGCTCCTGTGCGGAAGTCTCCGAGGCCCTCGGCGTTGGACTCGATGCCATCTACCAAAGGCTCTCTCGGCTGCACCGGGCGCTTGCTCGGTGCATTGAGCGGCGGCTCGCCGGACAATCCCCGCGAATCAACCTGGAGGCATCATGAACCACGCTCCTATGCCCGCCGATCGCCGCGACCAGATCCTCGTGCGATACCTCGACGGCAACCTCTCGGCGGCTGAGACCGATGCGTTGAACGCCCTTCTTTCAACCGATGCCGAAGCCCGGGCCGCGCTGCGCGAGATGGCCACGCAGGCCGTGGCCATGGGCGACCTGGCCCGCGAGCAGGCGATGAGGTCACCGCCGCGGTCCGCTGGCCTCGGCGAAACGGCCGGCCCGCGCGGCTGGCGGCGCGCCGCCGTGGCGGTTGCTGCCGGTGCGGCGGCGGCCGTGATCGTC
>VGYT01000399.1 GCA_016872895.1 Planctomycetota bacterium | reverse complement strand
GGCCAACATCCTGGAGGAAGGCCGCGGCACGGGCGGCGCGCCCTACAACTGCCTGGTGGACCTTGCGAAGTTCGGCCCGCCGCCCGGCCCCGGCGGCCGGCCCATCCCGCTGGAGGCCGTCGGCCTAACGGGCGACGACGCCGACGGCGAGTTCATCCGCCGCAATATGGCCGACCTGGGCGTCGAGGCCTCCGCCCTTACGGCCACCCCCGCCGCGCCCACGTCGTACACGCTCGTGTGCGTCTCCCGCCCCACGGGCCGGCGCACGTTCTTCCACAACCGCGGCGCCAACGCCCACTTCGGCCCGGAGCACGTGCCCGTGGGCCGCATCCGGGCGCGCATCCTCCACCTGGGGTACCTGCTGCTGCTGGACCGCTTCGACGAGGCGGACGCGGAGTACGGAACGGCGGCCGCGCGGCTCCTGGCGCGGCTACAGGCCGCCGGCATAGAGACGAGCATCGACGTGGTGAGCGAAGACAGCCGGCGGTTCCCCGAGGTCGTCCGGCCCGCCCTGCGGCACGCCGACTACGCCATCCTCAACGAGTTCGAGGCCGGGCGCACCACGGGGCACGAACTGCGGCCCGGCGGCAGGCCCGACCCTGCGGCCGTGCGCGCCTCGGCCGCCGAACTGCTGCGCCTCGGCGTAAAGAAACTTGTCTGCATACATATGCCGGAAGGCGGATACGCCCTGGCGTCCGGCGGGGCGGAATACTGGCAGCCGTCGCTGGCGCTGCCGGAGGGGTACATCCGCGGCGGGGCGGGCGCGGGCGACGCCTTCTGCTCCGGCGTCCTCTACGCGCTGCACGAGCGGTGGGACCTTGCGCGGGGCCTGCAACTGGCGGTCTGCGCCGCGGCGGTCTGCCTGTCGGACCCCACCTGCACCGCCGCAGCCCGCTCGCTCGCCGACACGATGAAACTGGCCGAGAAGCACCCGTACCAGGCAGCGGCGTTCTGACACGCCGGGCCGATCAGGTCCCGCGGCGGACGCAGCGGAACCCCACGAACCCGTGGACGTCGCGGCCGAAGCACGTGTCGGTGTAGCCCGGGTCCTCCTCGTTGCGGTAGGCGGCGCGGCAGAGGTCGGCCCGCGAGTTCCAGCACCCGCCGCGAAGCACCCGGCTCTTGCCCGAGGGCGGCCCGGGCGGGTCCCGCTCCGGGCCGGACTTGTAGTAGTCCTCGGCGTAGAAGTCGTTGCACCACTCCCACACGTTTCCGTGCATATCAAAGATACCCCATGCGTTGGGGCGGCGGCGGCCGGTGGGGTGCGGCCCGCGGCCGGCGTTGTCCTTGAACCAGGCGTACTCGGCGAGCGCGGCGGGGGAACCGCCGCAGGGGTAGTCCGCGGCGGCGCCCGCGCGGCAGGCGTATTCCCACTCGGCCTCCGTGGGCAGGCGGTATCCGTCGGCCGCGAAGTCGCACGCCCACCCGGCCGGATCGTACGCGGGGCGCAGATTCTCGAGGCGCGAGCGGGCGTTTGCGTACCGCGCGGCGTCGGCCCAGCGAATCTGCTCGACGGGGTTGTCGGGGTCCTTCCACCGCGACGGGTTGGTGCCGACGACCCGCTCGTACTCGGCCTGCGTGACCTCGCAGGCGTCGATGTCGAAGGGGCTCACGAAGACGCGGTGCGGCGGCTCGTCGGTCTGGCCGGCGGCGCCGCTGCCCATGACGAACCAGCCGCCGGGAAGGCGGACCATCGCCGCGCCGCCCGGCGTGCGAATGACGGCCGGCGACCCCGGGGAAGCAGGGGGCGGCGATCCCCCGCAGCCGGAAGCGACGAGGGCGGCCACCAGCAGCAACGCTGCCGGGGCGCTGCCCCGCCCTCGACGGACTCCGCCGCGACGGCGCGCGCGGCGGGTCGGGAGGCCCGCCGCGCAAAACGCATGGATGCAGGGCGCGCGGACGTGCACGGCGGCCTACTCCTCCGGCGGGAGCCAGTCGTAGTCCCAGTGATGGCCGGCCATGCCGGGCGGGCTGATCACGACCGTCTCGCCGTCGGCCACGCGGACGATGCCGACGGGGCTGTGCACCCGCCAACTGCCCGCGTGCGGAATCTTGACGAAGGCTATGTACCGGCCGCAGTGCGACCACCGGCCGCACGGGTCCTGCCCCAACTTCTCCTTCGGCAGCGTGACGATTTTGCCGTCCGTGCCGTCGGGCAGGGAGGGGTCGAAGCGGCGTACGGAGAGGCTGTCGCCGGAGTTCCAGCACATCCAGCGGCCGTCGGGGGAGAAGGCGGGGTGGCACTCGCCGCCGCTCTTCGGGTGGTTCGGGAGTTTGCGTATCTCGCCGCTTCCGTCGGCGGCCAGGAAGTCGATGGTGTACTTCTGCCCCATGAAGTCGCGGATCTCGAAGATGAACCACTTGCCGTCGCAGGAGAGGTCGACGATTTCGACCTTGCGGGGGACCTTGACCGGCTCGCTCTCTTTGCCCGTATCAATATCCATATATACTATGCCGCGCTTCTCGCACGCGGCGGTGCGGCGGCCGTCGGGCGTCCAGACGTATCCCGCGCGGGCCGGCCGCGACGCCAGCGTCCGCGCATCGACCACGAAGTCGCCGTAATCGTACGTGAAGCGGCGGCCGTCGGGGCTGGTGCGCGGCACGCGTTCGTCCTTGTCGGGCGTCTCGGTGAGGCGCCTGAGGACCGTGCCGTCGGCGCCCAGGATAAAGAGGTCTCGCGGCGGATACTGGCCGTCCTTGCCGGGCGGCCCTTCGGCATGCAGCGCAAGGACCAGCCGGTAACCGGTCAGGCGGAGTTCCTCGCGCAGGTCCTGGACGCGGGGCCGGCCGAACGGGTCGCAGACGGGCGGCATCTCCCACCTGGCGCGAAGCGGCGCAGCCGGGGCCGGCGCTTCTGCGGCCGGGGCGGCTCCCGCCGCAGGCACGGCTGCCTGGACCGAAGAAGAGACCGCCGCCGGGGCCGTGGCCGCCGCCGCAGGGGCCGGCGGTCCGCCCGCCTCCGGCGCGGCGGACGCCGGTCCGCTGGTCGCTGCCATCGCGGCCCCCGCGGCGGCGGCGACAACGCATGCCAGCCACCATCGCGCCTTCATATTATCCTCCTTGCCTTATCACTACAACGCCACCCAGCGCGGCGGCTCTCCGCAGCCGCCGCGCTACCCGTGTTTGCGCGGCCGCAGACGCGCGGCGGGTACGGAGACCCGCCGCGCAAAGGCACGCGGGGCCGCACGCGCGCGGGCTTTGTTCACCCCCCGAAGTAGCGGCGGACAACATCGCGGTCCTCGGGGCGGACCTCGGCCGGGACCGCTGCGGGCGGGGGCGGCCCGCCCGACTGCCCCTGCACAGGCGGCATGCCCACGCCGCTGCTTGCCTGGGTATGCTCGCCGGCGCCGGGGTGTGCGGGCAGAGGCGGCCCGGACACGCCACCCGCCTGCGGCGCGGGCACGTCGGGCAGGCCGACCGCGCGGCGAGCCTCGGCCACGGCCGCCAGGACGCCCTGCGGCCCCCCGTCGGGATCGGCCGCGAGCGAGGATGCCACGCCCTGGAGCGCCCGGCGGGCGGCCCCGGCATCGGCGAGGCGGAGGGCGTCGGCGGCGGCCTGAAGTTCGGCGGCCA
>VGYT01000398.1 GCA_016872895.1 Planctomycetota bacterium | reverse complement strand
GAAAAAAGATTTTGGGGGGGCGGGGGCCGGCCGGCCGGTCATGGATTCCAGATCGGCGGGACGGCCCGCCGTCACCTGGACCCGCGTGCGACAAAAAACTCATTCGTCAGGGCTGCGCTGCGGACGCAGCCCCTCGGCCGGCAGGAAAGCGGCAAGGTGGGGAAGCGGCGGAGTGACAAAGCGACAGAGTGACGAAGCAACAACCGCACGGCCGGAGCGCAGGGGCTTCTTACTTTGCCGCTTCGTCGCCGATGCCGTGGCGTTTCATTTTCTTATAAAGAGTTGTTCGATTTATGCCGAGGGCCCGTGCGGCGGCCTGGCGGCTGCCGTCGTGGGCCTTCAGGGCGCGCAGGATGAGTTCCTTCTCGGGCGCCTGGAGGGCCTTCTTCAGGGGCACCCCGCGGCCGTTGCCGCCGCCGTCGCCGCGGGGGGCGCGGACGTCTTCGGGCAGGTCTTCGGGGGAGACCGTCGGGCTCTTGGCCAGGATGACCGCCCGCTCAATCACGTTCTCCAGTTGCCTCACGTTGCCCGGCCAGTCGAAGACCTGGAGCGTGCGCATGGCCTCGTCCTGGAAGGCCACGACCCGCCGCCCGGTGCGCTCGCAGTGGCGCTTCAGGAAGTGCTCGGCCAGCAGGGGGATGTCGCCCAGCCGCTCCCTCAGCGGCGGCAGGTGGATGGAGACCACGTTGATGCGCCAGTAGAGGTCCTGCCGGAACGCCCCCGCCCGCACCGCCTGGGCGAGGTCCTGGTTGGTGGCCAGGATGCACCGCACGTCCACGCGCTGGGTCTTGGCGCCGCCGACCTGCTCGAACTCGAAGTCCTGTAGCACCCGCAGGAGTTTCACCTGGAGGGCGGGCGTCGCCGTGGAGACTTCGTCGAGGAAGATCGTGCCGCCGTCGGCCTGCTTGAACTTGCCCGCCTTGTCGCTGACCGCCCCGGTGAATGAGCCGCGCACGTGGCCGAAAAGTTCGCTCTCAAGCAGCGTCTCCGGCAGCGCCCCGCAGGCGACCTCGACGAACGGCCCCGCGCGGCGGTTGGAGCGCTGGTGAACGGCCCGGGCGACCATGCTCTTGCCCGTGCCGCTCTCGCCCGTCACCAGGACCGTGGTGGGCGTGTCGGCCACGGACTCGACGAGGTCGAACACTTTAAGCATTTTATAATCGTGGCCGATGATGTTGTCGAGGCTGTAGCGCTCGGCAAGTTGGCTCTTGAGGCTCTTGACCTCGGCCGAGAGCGACTGCTGGGCCAGCACGCGCTCGATGCGCACCTTGATTTCGTCGTCGATGATGGGCTTCGTCAGGTAGTCGGCGGCGCCCTGCTTGATGGCGCGCACGGCGTCCTCGATTGTGCCGTAGCCGGTGACCATTATGACGGCGGTCTCCGGGTAGCGGTTGCGGACCATTTTGAGGAGTTCGAAGCCGTCGGCCTCCGGCATGGAGACGTCGGCGACCACAAGTTGCGCGGGCGCGGCCGCAAGGCGCGCCGAGGCCTCGCGGAAACTGCGGGCGGTCTCGGCCTGGTAGCCCTCCAGGCGCAGGAACTCCGAGAGGCTCGTCAGTATGATCTCGTCGTCGTCCACGACGAGGATGCGGGCCGATGCCATTGTCACCCCTCCGAAGAATATTCAACGTTCAATGTTAAGCGTCCAGGGAAAGGCCCGGCCTCAGCCGCGCGGGCCGAGGGGAATCGTCACGGTGAACACCGCCCCTCCTTCGGGTCGGTTTGCGGCGGCCAGTGTGCCGCCCTGCCTTTCCACGAGGTCCTTCGAGATGACCAGCCCCAGGCCCGTCCCCTTGCCGGCGGCCTTGAGGCTGAAGAACGGCTGGAAGAGCCGCGGCAGGACGTCGGGCGGGATGCCCGGCCCCGTGTCGGCCACCTCCAGGACGACGGCCCCGGCCGCGCGCCGGGCGCGCACTTCGACCGCGCCGCCCGAGGGCATCGCCTCCACGGCGTTCTTGATGAGGTTCAGCATCACGTGATACAGTACGGCGCTCTTGAGGGTCGGCAGGCCGGCGTCGCACGCGACGGCGATGCGGACGCCGGCGGCTTGGGCCGCGGGCGCAATCGCGCGGGCCGCCTCGGTCAGCGTCTCCGGCAGCGGCATCGGCTCAATCGCCCCGGAGGCGCTGCGCGAGAAGTCCAGAAGGTCGCGCACGATTGTCACCAGGCGCATGAGGCCCTTGCTGGCGTCGGCAAGGTACTGCTCGACGCGCGCGTCGCCTGCCTCGGCCCCCGTGCGGCGGGCCAGGTTCACCAGGCGGATGATGCCGTCCAGGGGGTTGTTGATTTCGTGGGCGACCATGGCGGCGAGGCGGCCGACGCCGGCCAGGCGCTCCGAGACCTCCAGCCGCCGCTCCATCTGGACGCGCTGCGACACGTCTTCCACGATGAGCGCGCCGCCGGCCAGGTCCCCCTGGTCGCGCATCAGCGGCGAGCACCAGAGGTTGACTCGCATCGGCTCCTGGCCCGGCCGCTCGACGGCCACCGATTCGGCAATCCACGGCTGCTGCATGTCCAGGACGTCGCGCAGGTCCGATTCCCACTCCGGGTCGCGGCGCGGGAGGTCGGTGCGGCGGACGGCGGCCAGGACTGACCGCTCCTCGGGCCACAGACGGTCGGCGGCGCGGTTGTGGAACGTGACGCGGTACTCCGTGTCGAACAGGATGATGCCGAAGGGGACGGACTCGAAGAAATCGTCGGCGAAGGTCTTGACGCGCTGGAGTTCGGCCGCCGTCCGGTTCAGTTGGGCGATCATGTCAGTCATGCGGCGGCCGACCTCGCCGCGGAATTCGCGCATGGCCACGTGGTTTTCCATGGCGGCGGCCGTCATGCCGCCAAGCGCGGCCATGAGCGCGGCATCGGAATCGGCGAACGGGCGGCCGCCGGGCGGGTCGCCCAGCACGAGCAGCGCAAGGAGCGACTCGGCCCCGATGACCGGCACGATCGCCATGGCGCGCCACTCGGACGGGGCCGACGGCAGGACCGACGCCGCATCGGACGCCAGGAACGGCCTGCGGCGGCCGAGGACGGCGTCGCGGATAGGCTGGGCCGCAAGCAGTTCCTCCGGCCGCAACCCCTGCGTGCGGCCATGCGCCGCCCCGAGGCGAATGCGGCCGCTTTCCTCGTCGAAAGAGCAGAAGGCGCCGCTGCGGCAGGCAAATATCGCCAGGGCCCGCGCCAGAACGGCTTCCTGGAATGCGTCGGGGTCCTCCAGGGAAACGAGTTCCTCGGCCAGGTCCGCGAGGAGCCAAAGCGGACCGGAACCATCGGGAACTGAAGCGTCGGTGCGAACCGGTTGTTTCGGTTTTGCCACAGATTCCCCTGAAGGCACGGATAACCGGCACGTTTCCGGGTGCGTGGATGTTGATAAAATACAACATTTTCGCCGAAAGTCAAATCGGTCGGGCGGGCGAGTGGCAGAAAGTCCGGCCAATCACATCAGAGCCGCGACCGTAAGGGAGCGGCGCCGTGGCCGCGGCCGCAGCGGGCGCGGGCCAACAGCACCGCTCCCTTACGGTCGCGGCTCGGATTCGCGCAACGTCCGACACACCGGGCGAACTTCGTTGACCCGCGCGAGCGGCGGCCCTATACTCCCA
>VGYT01000397.1 GCA_016872895.1 Planctomycetota bacterium | reverse complement strand
TCACGCGGGTGACGCCCGAAGACGCCGCCGAGACGAACAAACTCCTCGACCAGATGGAAGGAATCGGGTAGGGCCGGCAAGGTCCGCCGAGGCGGCCCGGCGGCCTGGGACGCGGGTCATGGATACGGGAAAGATTGAGGAATTGAAGCAGGCCATGTCGGCGGCGGCCGCGGCCGTGCCGGGCACGGCGCCGGTCGTCCTGATGGAGATATGCGGCACGCACACGGTGGCCATCCGGCGGGCGGGCCTGCGGACGCTGCTGCCCGGGCGCGTGCGGCTCATCAGCGGTCCGGGCTGCCCCGTGTGCGTAACGAGCCAGGGCACGATCGACGCCCTGGTGGACCTGGCTGGGCGGCCGGGGGTCACGGTGGCCACGTTCGGCGACATGGTGCGCGTTCCGGGCGCGCACGGGAGCCTTGAGCGCCGCAAGGCGGCTGGCGGGCACGTGGCCGTCTGTTACTCGGTTCTGGATGCGCTGGACCTTGCGCGGCGGCGGCCGGAGGAGCAGGTTGTCTTTGCCGCCGTCGGCTTCGAGACAACCGCGCCCGGGACGGCCGTGGCGCTGGAGATGGCGCGGGCCGAGGGCCTCAAAAACTTCTCCATACTTTGCGGCCACAAGCGGGTCGTGCCGGCGATGGAGGCGCTCTTGGCGGGCGGCGAGGTGCGCATAGACGGCTTCATCTGCCCCGGGCACGTGAGCGTCATCATCGGCAGCCGCGCGTACGAGCCGGTGGCTGCGCAGTACCGCCGCCCGTGCGTGGTGGCCGGATTCACGGCCGGGCAGGTTCTTCGCGGCGTGGCGGCGCTGCTGCGGCAACTGGCCGCCGGAGAGGCACGCGTCGAGAACGTGTACGCCGAGGCCGTGCGGCCGGAGGGAAACGCCGAGGCCCTCGGCCGCATCGGCCGCGTGTTCGAGCCGGTCGCCGCCGCGTGGCGCGGGCTGGGGACGATCCCCGCGAGCGGCATGGGGCTGCGGGCGGAGTTCGCCGACTTCGACGGCGCGCGGCGGCTGGGCCTGCCGTGGCCGCCCCCGGAGGAAGGGCCGGGCGAGCACGGCTGCCGCTGCGGCGACGTCATCCGCGGCGCGGTTGAGCCGCACGACTGCCCGCTCTTCGGCAATGCCTGCACTCCCGCCCGCCCCGTGGGTCCGTGCATGGTCAGCCGCGAGGGGTCGTGCCAGGCGGAGTTCAGGTACGGCCGGCCCTGAGGGTGCGGAAGGCGCGTCGGCGGGCTATAATGATGCCCCGGCCGCGGCCGGGGCGTTGCCGCAAATGACGAATGACGGAATTCGAATGACGATTCAAACTGCAATGACGAATGAAGAAACGGAGCCCGGCGTGACGGGCTTCTGCTGTAAAGCGGCGGGCATCGGCGATTGTCGCATCCGCCCGCGGGTTTACACCCGCGGCTCGACAACGGGCGCGCCGTGTTTTTTGATTGGGGCTGCCGCCCTCACAGCGTCCCTGCTGCTTGCCGGCTGTTCGAGCCCGCCCGTGGAGTTGGTCGAGGCGCGGCTGGCGATGGATACGGAGGTCATGGTCCGGGCCATTGCGCCGGGCGAGGCGGCGGCCCGGGCGGCCGTTGCGGCGGCGTGGCGGGAACTCGACGAGTGCGCCTTCCGCCTCGACTGCTACCGCAAGCCGTCGGAGGCGTGGCTCAAGGGCGAAGAGCAGGCCCTGAAGGACCCCGCCCAGCGGCCGTCGGACGTGTGGCTCATCAACCACGGCGCCGGCACGTGGAGCGCCGCCGTTGACCCGCTTGTGACCACCTGCATTGCGGCGGCGCGGGAAATGTGGGAACTCTCGGGCGGCGCGTTCGACCCGACGGTCGGGCCGCTCGTGGACCTGTGGAAGCGCGCGGCGCAGGAGGACCGGCTGCCCGCGGACGAGGAGATGGCGGCGGCCCGCGCCCTGGTGGGCATGGACCGCGTGGAGGTTCTGATAGCCGACGTGCCGCGCACGCCCTCCGGCGCCGACATGGCCCCGCCCGAGCGCGGCGCCCCTCCGCCGGGGCCGCTGACGGCGCTCGCCCACATGGTCGGCCTGGAGCGCGGGATGCAACTGGACCTGGGCGGCATCGCGAAGGGCTACATCGCCGGGCGCATGGCGAGCCGGATGAAGCGGGCCGGGGCGACGGCGGGCCTCGTGGCCGCCGCCGGCGACGTGTATGCCTTCGGCGAACGACCGGCCGCGCTCCTCAAGGGCGGCGCATCGCAATTCTGGACCGTCGGCGTGCAGGACCCGCGGTTCCCCGGCGACCCGACGCGGCTGTACGCCCGCGTGCGTCTGAAAGACCAGGGCATCGACACCAGCGGCCACTACTATCGCGGCTTCACCATCCGGGGGAGGCGTTACAGCCACATCATCGACCCGCGGACGGGCCGGCCGGCCGACGTGCGGCTGGCGAGCATCACGGTGGTGGCGTCGGATGCGGCGTTCTCGGACGCTCTGGCCACCGCCATCGCCGTCATGGGGGCCGAGAAGGGCCTGGCCCTGGTGGACCAGTTGACGGGCGTGGAATGCCTGCTGCTGGAAGTGCGGCTGAAGGAAGGCGAGAGCATCGATCCGGACGGCGCCCCGCCGCCGGGTGCTGAACTCATCGCCCACCGCTCGAAGGGCTTCAAGGCCCTTGAAGTCTCCCCCGCCGACTGACCCGCCGACGAGACTTATTGTTGCCTGCGAGGGTTGCCGATGTACAATGTTATTAAGGAGACCCGCATGCCGCGCGCTTGGGCCGCTATCGCCGGAGCGGTCCTGTTGCTGGCAGGTGCGGGTGCGCGCGAGGCCGGGGCGGGGGCGTCGGACTCGGCCGCCGTCAGGGTGTTGGCCCACGTGCCGCCGCGGGTGACGGTCGAGGCCGGCGGGCCGGGCGTCGACGCCGGATTCGTTCCGGCGGGCGAGTTCTCGGCGACGGCGGGCTTCCGCGTGTCGGCCGGGGCCGACCGCGTGCACCTGGCGGTAAGCGCCACGGACCTGCACAAGGGCGGCGCGCCCGGCCCTGTGCCGCCGATACCGCTGACCGCCTCGCGCGGCGCGACGATTGCCTCGGACGATGCGCGGCCGGTGGGCGGGTCGGGCACGGCGCGGTTCGTCGAGGCGGACAGCATCGGCGGCCTGGCCGCAAGGGTGAGCGAGGCCCTGGCCTTCGCCGGATCGCAGGCCGGCCGCTTCAACCACGACGTGCACGTAACGGTTACCTGGACGCACATCGACGGGCGCCAGCCGCTGGGCGAGTACGCCGGCTCCATCCGCCTGACCGCGGCGATCATGCCGTAGGCCGCGGCCCTGTTTCGCCCGCCATGGCGCATTACGGCCCGCCGCGGAAATTCCCTTGCATTGCCCCAGGGCGCCCGTAGGCTTCTCGCGCTCGAAAAACCGGGCACGAATCGCGCGGGGGATTGCGCGCGCGGCAGGCACGGAAAGGGCCTTCCATGGCGAAGAAATCGGCAGGCGCGGCGAAGGGCAAGGCAAGAGCCCCGACGCCGCCGCGGGCGACGCCGCCGCGGGCGACCCTGCCGCGCGCGACCCGTAGCGCGGGGCCTTGTGCCCCGCGCAGGAGCGCGCGGGGGATAAACCCCCGCGCTACTTCCGAAAAACCGCCGGTGCGTCCCGCT
>VGYT01000396.1 GCA_016872895.1 Planctomycetota bacterium | reverse complement strand
GCGCTCCTGGCGAAGACTTAGCCCTCTTCGACACGCTGGCCGAGGATTCAGAGCGTGGGGGCGGGCAGCCGCCTCGAAGCCCTGTCCCAGCCAGCGTCGGAACCACGCCTCCGCCACCTCCCTATGTGGCAACAGTTCAGGGACCGCCTGGTTCGCTCAGCGTCGGGGCGGGTTCACCCGTTGTCCATCAGATTAACATCGGCCCCCCGATGGCGGGGGCGGTTGCGGCGACAGCAAGGACCAGCGGCATGGCCATAGCGTCGCTGGTCCTGGGGCTGGTGGGCATCTTCGCTTGCGGTTTTCTCGGCATCCTCGCGATCATCTTCGGTGCAGTGGGGATGAGGGACACGCGGAGGGACCCCAATGTCAAGGGCCGCGGCCTTGCGGTGGCAGGTCTTATTCTGGGCATCATAGATATCGTCCTCTGGCTTGTTTGGCTGCTGATTCTGGCAGCCAGCCCGCACCCGTATCCTTCTTGGTGAGACAGGGTCCGGCGGAGGTTGGCACTGGAAAACGCCTATCGCGTGTGACGGCACATGGCCGCAGGAAGCGAAAGAGTGCGGCCATATTGGCTTGAGTATTGGTTAAACTGAGGGGGTAGACGCTGCCGAGTCGGGCCTGGAACCGCCCACTCTTGGCGTCAGGGGGTCTCGCATGGCACAGCAGACGGCAGAAAAACCGACCGGCTCGGTAACGTGGGGCAAGAGACTCCTGCGCAAGGTGACGTGCCCGAATTGCTGGCATGCCTTCTCGCCAGAGGACGTTCTGTTCGTAGCCAAGAACCCGGACCTTCTCGGCGATTCGGTTCTCGGTGGCAATGAGTACCAGCGTTTTGCGCCCGTCATCTTCACGGTCAAGGGTGAGGCCGTTGACCCACGAGGCGTTCCGACGACTGAAATGGCTTGTCCGCGCTGCCATCTGCTGGTATCGGAGCCGCTTTTGGAGGTGCCTCCGCTCTTTATCTCAATCATCGGCTCGCCAGCCAGCGGCAAGTCGTATTTCCTTACGACGATGACTTGGCAATTGCGGGGCCTGATGCCGAAAATGGGCCTCGCCTTCAGCGACGCCGACCCCATCGTCAACGCGCCAATCCACGAATATGAGCAGACGCTCTTCCTGAACCCCAAGCCCGACCAGCCGACTGAAATCCGTAAGACGCAGCGCGACGATCCTCACCTGCACAAGACGGCCATTATTGACGGCGTGCCCATCCGGTTCCCGTTGCCGCTCCAATTCCTGTTGTGGCCAACTTCAGACCATCCCAACTATGCCGACGCGCAGCGCGTCGGCCGTATCGTCGTTGTATATGACAATGCTGGTGAGGATTTTCTGCCCAGCATCGAAGATGCCAGTTCCGCCGTGGTCCAGCACCTGGCGCGGTCGGCCGTTCTGCTGATGCTCTTTGACCCCACCCAAGAACCGCGACTGAAGGGGTTGTTCCGGGCCAACGACCCGCAACTGATCCACGGCCTGCGGCCGGATGCCGGCCCGGCCATCGTGGTACGCCAGGAAACGCTTCTGAAGGAGGCGGCCGTGCGTATGCGGCGGTACCTGGGGATCTCTCAGACCGCGCGGCTCCAGAAGCCCCTGATCGTCGTCATCCCCAAGTTTGACATCTTCGACGGGCTCCCCGGGGTTTCGATTGCCGAGGAACCCTACTCGGGCCTCAAGGAAAAGGGCCCTGTGCGCTTAAGGCTGGCCGACGTGGAGCAGACCAGCGAGCGGATTCGTGACATCTTGAAAGAGCACTGCCCGGAGTTCATCGCGACCGCCGAGAGCACGAGCGAGTCCGTCCGGTATATCCCGGTCTCGAGTTTCGGCCGCAGCCCGGAACTTATCTCGCGGGGCAGCCAGAGGCTGTACGGCATCCGGCCCCAGGACATCCGGCCCAAGTGGGTCACCGTTCCCTTGCTCTATTGTTTCTGCAAGTGGGGCCAGTTAGTTCTGTGCAGCACGGATCGTCGCCAGTAGCGCGACAATTCGGAGACGCACCGATGAGCCTTGAATTGATTTATACATCAGTCCCAAGGGGACTTAGTCCGGCCTCAAGCGGCTTCTGTACGGCCGCCGCGACTGGCGGGATGTCCCGCCAGGTCGTGACCAGGCTGGAGGCCCTCAGCGGATACCAGTTCCACTTCAACCTCTTGGACCCCAGGGCCGCCGAGAACCCGGTCAACTGGGCCCACACGCAGGTGCGCATCGGCGCCGAAACGCTTAGCGTACTGTCGCGGATCGCCTACTCCGGCGCCGATTATTCCGGCCGGACGAACAAGATCGCCCACCACGTTCTGCTGGAGCATGGCGAGCAGTTGCCGAACGGCCCGGCGTGGATGCTTATGGAGATGGTCCGCGGGGTTTTTGTGGCGGGATACAGCGGCGAGCCGCGCAACCTTCCCAAGCGTGACCTGCGGACACTCCTTCCGGCTGATTCCCGGCCCCCCGAACCGGCCACGACCTGGCAATCGCAAACGGGCGATGCGGGCTGGGCCGGCATGCTTGTGAAGGCCTTCCGCGAGAACCCGAAGGTGCCGGCCTTCGTGATCTTCGCCCCCGGCCAGGAACTGTTGCCGCTCTTTGAAGAAAGTCTTGCGCTCCTGCCGCCGGAGGAGCGCTGGGAGGTCGGCTTCGCCACGTACTACACGGCGCTGCCCGCCGGGTGCCAGTACCACTGGCGCGGCATCATCGCTGGCTCGTCGGCCGCCAAGGAAATCCAGCGCTTCCCGAACGCCACGGTGCTCGACCTGACGACGGCCCTGGGCCGGGCGCCGGACAACATGTTCACCCAGGCGGCCCGGACGGGGACGGTCCTTCCGCCCGTCCGCGCGCCCGAACGGCCCAAGATTCAGGTCGTGGAGCGCGCCCCCCAGCCCGTGCCGGTTGCAGCCGAGATTGCCAAGGAGGCCGAAGACCTGGCCTTTGCGATGGAGTCCGGGCAGCATGGACCGCGGGTTGACCCGAGGGAGGTGGCCCCCTCTCCAGCGCAATTGCGGTCGCTCATCCGGCGGGCGCGGCGGGCTAGGTGGGTGCCTGCGCTCGCGGCAATTGCTGCGGTGCTGCTAATCGCACTGGCCGGCTCTGTGACTGTCAACATCGTGCAATGGAAATCATCCGTGTCCGAGCCGCAACGCATAGATCCCAAGGCTACTGTGGCGGCTGGGACAACCCAGCCACCCGAGAAAGTACAGGAGGCACCTCCTGAGCGGGAGAAGCAACCGGATGCTAAACCTGATGACAAGAAGCCTCCCGGATCCTCAGCGGTTGCTTCGGCCGGAACGACGAAGGAGTCCCCAGACAAGAAGCAGGGAACGAGCCCCACCCCAGGGGCCGCGAAGCCGCATGAGACAGTGAATAGCAAGACGAAGGCTGGAACGGAAAGCGAGGTTGAGCAGCGCCCGCCCCAAGCCTCAAAGAAGCCCGAATCGCCACAGGAGAGCGGCCCGCCTGCCGCTGAACAGGAAGTCCGCGTGGAGAAGGTTCTGGCCGACCGTCAGGCCCTAATCAATGAAGGCTATGCGCTGAAGCCGATGCAGGCCCCGGTCCTGGACGCAGGTAAGACCAGAAGATGGAATCTGGGCCAGTCTTCCAGTTTCCGGTTCCTCAACGTGCCGGACAGCATTCGCAAAAGAGAAAGCAGAATTC
>VGYT01000395.1 GCA_016872895.1 Planctomycetota bacterium | reverse complement strand
CCGGCGATGGCCGCACGACTTGCCGATCACGCCTGGAGCCTCGAAGAATGGCTCATGCATCCAGCTGTTTTCCATTCAAGCACATAGGGACACGAGGGAAAAACGCGAACCTCGCTGCGTGCGGATGGCGGCCGTCCGCCAGCCCCGCCGCAAGCCGCTCCATGCACCACGCCGCCTGAGAATGCGGAAACGCCAGCACCACGGGCTCCTGGCGATGGACGGCGCGGCCGACGTGGCCGTCGCAGAAGACGCAGCCCAGGAGGCCCACTTCCAGGCGGAGGAACCTCGCCGCCGTCTGCGCGATCCGCCGGTGGACCTCCGCCGCCTGCCGCCGGTGCGTCACCATGTTCACGATGAGGCGGACGCGGCCGATGGCGTCCGTCCCGCCCGCCGCCGCGGCCTTCAACAGCGCGTAGGCGTCCATCATGGCCGTCGGCTCGGGCGTGGTCACCAGCAGCACTTCGTCGGCCTGGCGCACAAGGTGCAGGACGCCCTGGCCGATGCCGGCGGGGGCGTCGAGCAGCACGAAGTCGTGCCGCGTCTCCAGGTCCGTCAGCCGCGCAAGCAGCGCATCGCGCCGCCTCTCGCCGACGCGCGCGGCGGCCGGCATGTGGCTCGCGCCGGGAATCCAGCGGATGCCCGCGGGGCCTTCCTGGACGATCTCGCCCAGGGCCGCACGCCCCGCCAGGACGTGGCCCAGGTCGCCTCGCGGCCGGCGGCCCAGCACCAGGTCAACGTTCGCCAGGCCCATGTCGGCGTCCACCAGGAGGACGCGGCGCCCCGCCGCTGCAAGGGCGATGGCCAGGTTGGCGGCGATGTTGGTCTTGCCGACGCCGCCCTTCCCGCTGACGATGGCCGCCACGCAGGCGCGGTGCCGCAGGTCTCGCGTGATGCGCCTCAGCACGCCGCCGACCGCTGACGCGGGGGCCGCGGGCCGGGGGGCGGCGGCCGCCGGATGAACGCCGCGGGCCGCAGGCGCGGCCTCTGCGCCGGGCGCCATGCTTTCGCAGGCGAAAACATGGCGCCCCGCCGGGGGCGCCTCACACAGTTTCCTACTGCCGGGCCTGGTCATCCGTCGGGGCCTGGTCCTGGTGCTCGGGGATTGCGGCATCCTGGGGCGCACGGGCGGCCGGCGCGAGGCCGGCCGACGGCTCGCCGCCGATTACCGCATCGGATATAGAATCAGCGATTTGTTCAGGCGACGGTTCGGCCGGCGGCGCGGCCGGCGGCTCCGCTCCGGGCAGGGCACGGCCGGACAAGCCGGCCGCGGCGCACGCTGCGGGCGGCCGGGGCGCCGGCACGGCCGCGTCGGCCAGGTGGGCGGCGGCAAGGAGTTCACGCGAGCGGTCGCGGTCGGACCGCACGCCCGCGGGGGGGGGCCCGGCCCCGGCGACGCCCGCCGCGGGGACGGCATCGTCGGCCCGGGGGCAGGCGCCCTCGCGCAGCATGCGGCGGATGTCGCGCAGGCTGTGATCGCCCTTCAGTCGCCGGATGAGCAGCAGACGCCCGAAGACCGATTCGCCGAACAGCCGCTGCCCGCCGCGAGTCTGCCGCTCCTCCGTAATCAGCCCGATCGTCACGTAGTTGTGCAGCGTCTGCCGCGTCAGGCCCAGGTGCTCGGCCACCTCGGACATGCGGTACAACTTGCGCGGCAGGGGCAGCGCGGCGCCGTCGTCTCCGGGAGCGCCGAAGTCGCCCAGGTTGCCGATGCGCGAGAGGTACTCCGCGAGTTTTCCGTGGCTGCTCATGTTTCCGCGCCCCTTGGAAATGATTTTGACAGTTTGTTAAAACCATTTTATCGGGCCTGAGTCAACAAGATTCCTGGGAGATTTTCAGAAAAAATCCCGTGGGCGGCCGAAATTGTGGCCGGCGGACGCACGGCCACAAGGGATTGTAGGTCTGTAGATCGTAGATTGAAGATTCCACAAGGGCGGAAGGCCGGAACCCAGGCCGCGGAACGGGCCGCGGTGAAAA
Source organism: Planctomycetota bacterium (assembly GCA_016872895.1). Classification (GTDB taxonomy): domain Bacteria; phylum Planctomycetota; class Phycisphaerae; order FEN-1346; family FEN-1346; genus VGYT01. Next base: position 1,721 of record VGYT01000395.1, on the reverse strand, counting down.
AAAATCAGCCGCCGCCCTTGCCCGCCGCGCGACATTCCAGCGCCCCACCAGCCGCAAACCGCACTTCGCGCGGCGGGTCTCCTGACCCGCCGCGCGTGCCCACGCCGCCGTCGCGTGGGCATGCTCCTGGCGTGGCGACAAAGCATGCCCAGCCAACATCGCTGGGCATGCCACCCTCGGTGGGCCGGCCGGCAACCCGAAACTGGGCCCTTACCGCGATTGCCGTTTTCCGTTTGCCGCAACGCGGCGGCCGTGATCCAATGATTGCATGGACCTGGGCCTTGAAGTCTGCTGGGCCGCCGGCTACCGCAGCCCCTCGCAGCGAGCGCGGCGGATAACGGAGGCGTGGTTCGGCCGCCGGATGTACTGTGCCGCGTGCCCCTCGCCGCGCCTTGCCCCCACGCCAGGCAGCACGAAGGTCGTGGATTTCATCTGTCCCCAGTGCGGGGCCGAGTACCAGTTGAAGGCCAACAAGGGCGCCATGGGCCGCCGTCTACGCGATGCGGCGTACTGCCCGATGATGGAGAGGGCACAAGCAAACCTCAGTCCGCACTTCGCCTTCCTGGCATACGATGCGCAGGCCTGGCGGGTCCAGGCGCTCCTGCTTGTTCCGGGGCATTTCATCACGCCGGACGTTATCCAGCAATGTAAACCTCTCTCGGCCGCCGCGCGGCGGGCGGAATGGGTGGGCTGCTTCATATTGACCGATAATATTCCCGCGGACGGGCGCGTTGCCGTTGTAGAGGCCGGCCTGGCACTCCCCCCGGACACGGTGCGCCTGCAATGGCGGCGATTCGCGCATCTGGTCCACGCCAGCGCAGACGAACGCGGATGGACGGTGGACGTATTGCGATGCGTCAGGGCACTCGGCCCCGAGCTGTTTACGCTCAGGGAGTTCTACCGCCGTTTTGAAGAGCAACTGGCCGCCCAGCACCCGGATAACCGCAACGTGCGACCCACGATTCGCCAGCAACTCCAGGTTCTACGCGACCGCGGTGTCGTGCGGTTCCTCGGACGCGGGCGGTACCTCGCCGAATAGGAGGCGCGGCTCGTTCTGGCACTGTTGCTCCGACCATTCCATCCACGCAAGAAGCGTTTGCGCGCGCCGGTCGCACGTGCGGTTGCCCAAGGGCGTGATTCGCGCCAGCATTTGCGCCACTGCTGCGCGGCGATCCCGGGCCGAAGCCGGGCGCCGCGCGCGCCGGGCGGCCAGTTGCACAAGCGGATGCGCCAGCATGACGCGCGCCAAGGCGCGGCGGCCCTGCGCAGCGTCCGTTTCGGCGATCGTGCGCCCCGTCGCGGTCGCATGCCAGCCTGCGGCCCGGCCGTAGGCGAGCAGGCCCAGGAGCGCGGCAGCCTGGCGGTAGTAGTGAACCTGCCGCGTGGTGACGCCGAGCGCTTCCGCCAACGCGTCCGGGTCGGCCGGGCCCCGCTGGTGGCTTGCCACGAGCGCGAGAATGCGCTCCGGGGAGTCTGCCTGCGGCACGCCGACGAATCGAAGCGTGGCCATATTCAAGAACGACTCTTCCGTTTCGAGGCCGGTGAACGGCCGCCCCATCCTCGCTGCGGCGATGCCCGTCGTGCCTGAGCCGCAGAAGGGGTCCAGGACGAGGTCGTTTTCGTCGGTCGAGGCGGCGATGATGCGCTCCAGCAGGGCCAGCGGCTTTTGCGTCGGATGTTTGCCGAAGATTTTTTCCTCGCGGCGGGGGGCCTCCATCGTC
>VGYT01000394.1 GCA_016872895.1 Planctomycetota bacterium | reverse complement strand
CGGCTCCAGGCTCGTGCCCAGGATGCGGTTGAACTGGCGGACCATCTCGTTCAGGTCGATGGCTTCGCCGCAGCCGATGTTGACGACCTCGCCGCGAGCCTCGGCCGCCCGCGCCGCCAGAAGGTTGGCCTCGACCACGTTCTCGACGTACGTAAAGTCGCGCGACTGCGTGCCGTCGCCGTAGATGGTGGGCCGCCGCCCGCGGATCATGGCGCTCGCGAACGCCGCGATCACCCCGGCGTACTGGTTCGTGGGGTCCTGCCGCGGTCCGAAGATATTGAAATATCGAAGGCTGATCGTCTCCAGGCCGAACGCCCGCCGGAACGCCGCCGCGTACGTCTCGCAGCACGCCTTGTCGGCCGCGTACGGGCTCATCGGCTCGGGCAGCGCCGCCTCGCGCTTCGGCAGGTCCTCGCTGGCCCCGTAGGCGCTGGAACTGGCCGCCAGGATGAATCGCCCCACGCCAGCCTCGCGCGACGCCAGCAGCATGTTGTGCGTGCCCACGGTGTTGCATTGAAAACTCATGGACGGCTCGGCCATGCTTCGCGGCACGCTCGGCAGCGCCGCCTGGTGGAAAACGACCTCGGCGCCCTCGCACGCGCGGCGGCAGGCGTCCGGGTCGCGCACGTCGCCCTCCTGAAGTTCAATATCGGGCAGGACCTCCTCCAGGTTGGCGCGAAAGCCGGTGAGGAAGTTGTCGAGGACGCGGACGCGCCGCCCCTCGGCCAGGAGCGCCCGCACCAGGTTCGAGCCGATGAACCCCGCCCCGCCCGTCACAAGCCGGATGCCCGCCATCCATGCCTCCTCGCCCTGCGCCGCGCGCACCCCGGCGCCCCGCGCAGGCCGCAGCGGAGTCCCGGCAGTAACAGTACGCCGCGATTCCATCCCGGCCCGCGTTCTTCGTGAGTTTATCGGCAAGCAGGGAAGCGTCAAGGCAGTTTATCCGCCGCAGCGGCCGCTTCTACGGCTCCGCCTCCAGGCGCGCATCGTAGATGGCCGCCACGGGCAGGGCCCGCTCGCCCGCCAGCGAGAGCACCCACTCGGCGTGCATGCGCGGCGCAACCGGCCACCGCTCCGCCTCAACTGAACCCGGCCGGGCCTTCGCAACAATCGGCTCGCCGGCAGCGCCGCCCGCATCGAACGCCTGAATCGCCGCCACGATGCCGCCGCGAAGCGGGTCCGGCTCCTTAATTTCAACCGCCAGCCGCATCTTGAGGTCCACCCGCCGGTCCTCCTGCCCCGCTGGCACGGTCAGCGCCGCCGGAATCGCCATCAACTCCATCCCGCGACCGTTCCGAAGCGACAGGCGCAACGCCAGCGCGCCCTCGCGCGGCACGGGCGTACCCACGCGCACCGTCAGGCGGCACACGGAGAGGGCCGGCTTGTGGCCGTGAACGTCGAGCGCGGCCGCCAGTTTGACTTCCTTGTACCGCGGGTCGGCGGCGGCAAGCGGCCCGCCGTCCTTCGGCAGGCCCGTGATGACTTCCGGCCGCAGGCCGGCCGCGCTCGTCCACGCCGCGCGCAGACGCTCGCGCGCCTGCGGCGACAGGCTGATGTCCGGCAGCGCCGTAATCACCTTCAGTTCCGCCCCCTTCGCGGGCGCCGCCTCGGTGAACCGCCCCTCGCGCGCGTTGCGGGCGAACTGCTCCGCGTGCCAGGCAAGGTGCGCATCCGCCCGCCCCTTCCAGTAACTCCAGTCGTGGACGCCCTGCCCCACGAACCAGCGGTACTTGGCGCCCTTCGAGTCGAGCGCCTTGCGCAGGGCCTCCATTTGCGGCAGCGCGCCGTCCTTGTCGCCGCAGTCCAGGAAGAGGTCGAACGGAAGCGGGCCCGCCAGGCGCCCGGCCGCGGCCACGCACGAGCGCTCCGCGTAGAGCGGCAGCGACTCCGGCGACCGCGGGCCGATCCACAAGTCCAGGCCCACCGCGCCCGCGTAGCCGCGCAGGTCGCACGCGCCCGAGATGACGCTGACGCTGCCGTACAGGTCCGGCCGCGCCAGCGCGTGGTAGAACGCCTGGGCCCCGGCCGAGATGCCCGCTATGCCGCGCCGGCCCTTCTCACGGGCCGCCGGGTAGCGCGACTCGACGAAGGCGCGCAGGTCTTCCGTCAGGAAGTCGCCCCAGCGCATCCACGGCTGGGCGGGCGAGTTCATGTACCACGCCGCACCCCCGACGGCGGGACATACGGCTATAACGTCATATTTCGATAAATGCGGCTCAATCGCGCCCTGCCACGTGTCGTCCGAGTCCAGCAGGCCGGGCAGAAAGTAGATGACCGGGTGGCGGCGCCCGGCCTCGGCGGCCGCGCCCGGCGCAGGGGCCGCTGCCCCGGCCCCGGCCGGCCCGATGCTCGCCGGGTGGCCCACCCAGAACCGCTCAATCTTGCCCGTCGATGCCGACTCGACGATGTACTTCTTCCACACGTTCGGGGCCGAGGCCGCCGGTGCATGCCCACCCGCGGCCGCGGCCGCCGCCAGCACCATCGCCGCCAGGCGAACTTTCATAGCACTCTCCCACCTACGTGCACACGCCCATTCTCGGACGAAAACGCGGCGGGTCAAGCGAGAACAAGACGCGGATGCGCCCCTCCGCGCGCAACGTGTCGCCAGGCGCGCAAAAGAATATGTGGCACGGCCGGCTTGCCCGGCAGCGGCTGAAGCGGGTTCGCCGCGCCGCCCGCCGCCACCGCCTTGACGGCCGCGCACGGGAATGCTAACCTTCCGCCACGCGATGGGGCACGGCCCCACGCGCCAGGCAAGGCTGCGCTGATGACTGCGAACACTTGTGCCGTCGTGCTGGCCGCGACCATCGCTGCGGCCGCCGCTGTCTGCGCGCCCGCATCGGCCGAGGAGGCCGCCGCCACGGCAATCGCCGCACCCCCCGTCGCGCTCCCGGCCGCGCCGCAGCCGGCCAACCCGAAGGCTACCCGCCCCGTGGCCGCCTGGGACGTGGTGCCCTACCAGGTCTTCGACAAGCCGTTCAACGTGGGCGTGGTGGCGTTCCACGAGACCGGCTGCAAGGTCGAGTTCACCGTTCTTGCGGCCGGCAAAGCGGTCCCCGCCATGAGCCGCGTCGTCCAGAACCCCACCCGCAACGAGCAGACCCGCGTATGGGAATACTGGATTTCCCTGGACCCCAAGTCCCTGCCCGACGGCCCCGTTGAAGTGCGGGCGAAGGCCGTCCCCCTCGGGCCCGACATGCTCCCCCGCGACCTGGAGCCGCTGCCGCTCTACGCCAACGCTGCCGGCACGCTCAAGTTCGGCGACCCCGTCTGGGTGGACGCCGAGAAGGGCGACGACGCCGCACCCGCCACGCAGGCCGCGCCCCTGAAGACCATCAGGGCCGCCGTCCGCAAGGCCCCCGACGGCGGCACAATCTACCTTGCGCCGGGCAAGGATTATTCGCCGCACGCGCTGGCGGGCGGGCTGAAGCGCAACTACTGGACGGTCATCGCCGCCGCTCCGGGCGCCCGCCGCGACGACGTCGAACTCGGTCCGGGCCGCCCCGGCACAGACAAACTCTGCTTCCGCAACCTGACGCTCTACGCCGACCCGCCCGAGCGCCGCTACAACGCCATCCTCAGCGGCGAGCAGGGCCGCACCGTCGTCTGGCTGGACCAGTGCAGGCTCTACAACAAGAAGGGCCGATGGGAAGGCGGAGGCGTGGCCTTCGGCAACCGCTACGTCGCCTACGTTACC
>VGYT01000393.1 GCA_016872895.1 Planctomycetota bacterium | reverse complement strand
AAATCTGCATAAGTAAATCATTGCGTTCGGGCAGCCCGCCGCAGCAGTAGATTTCCTCGATGGGCACGCCGTGCTCCTCGAACGTGCGGATGATGATGTACGTGCCGAAGGCCGTCGCCTCAAGCAGGGCCCGGTACATCTCCTCGGGCCTGGTGCCCAGGTGCATGCCGAGCATGAGGCCCGTGAGGTTGGCGTCCACGAGGACGGAGCGGTTGCCGTTCCACCAATCGAGGGCCAGAAGGCCCGTCTGCCCCGGCCTGTAGGCGGCGGCTTTCTCGGCCAGGAGGTCGTGGACGCCCATTTTTCGCCGCCGCGCCCGGGCCTGGTACGAGCCGGGCACGCACGTTCGGACGAACCAAGCGAAGATGTCGCCCACGGCCGATTGGCCGGCCTCGAAGCCGAAGAGGCCCGGCAGTATGCCGTCCTCCACCACGCCGCACTGCCCCGGCACCTGCCGCTCGGCCGCCCCGCAGACCATGTGGCAGATGCTGGTGCCCATGATCATGACCATCTTGCCCGGTCCGGTTACGGTGCAGGCGGGGACGGCAACGTGGGCGTCAACGTTTCCTGCGGCGACGGCGGTTCCCGGCCGCAGGCCCAGGCGTGCGGCCATGGCGTCGGTGAGGCCGCCGGCCCGCGCGCCCAGAGGCAGGATGTCGCGCGACATCTTGGCATCGACCACGGCGGCGAATTTTTGGCCTGGGTCGAGGGCGGCGAAGAACTCCCGCCGCGGGAACCCGTCGCGCTTCGACCAGATGGCCTTGTATCCGGCGGTGCACAGGTTGCGGGTCTCGCGGCCGCAGAGTTGCCAGATGATCCAATCGGCGCCCTCGATGAGGCGGTCGGCCGCGTCGTAAATCCGCGGCGCCTCGTCCAGAATCTGGAGCGCCTTCGGGAAGAACCACTCGCTGGAAATCCTGCCGCCGTAGCGCTGAAGCCATGGCTCGCCCAGGCGCCGGGCGGCGTCGTTGACGCGGTCGGCCTCGGGCTGCGCGGCATGGTGCTTCCAGAGTTTGACCCAGGCGTGCGGCTCGGCGCGGAACTCCGGGAGGGTGCAGAGCGGCGTGCCGTCGCGGCGGACGGGCAGCATGGTGCAGGCCGTAAAGTCCGTGCCTATGCCGATGACCTGCTCGCTGCGCACGCCCGCCTGCCGCAGGCACTCCGGGATGGTTGCGTCCAGGGCACGCAGGTAATCCTCCGGGTCCTGGAGGGCCCAGTCGTGGGCGGGCAGGCGCGTGCCGCCGTCGGGCAGGCGGTCGGTGATGACGCCGTTTGCGTACTGGTAGACGGCGGTGGCGGCCTCGCGGCCGTCGGCCACGTCCACCAGGAGGGCGCGGGCCGACTCGGTGCCGTAGTCGATTCCCAGGGCGTATTTCGCGTCGGGCATTCCGTGCTCCTTTGCGGGCGGCCGCGGACCATTTGTGCCGCGCGGAAGGGGGCTTGTAAAGGAGAAATCCCGCAGCCCGAAGCCCGAAGCACGAATACCGAACGAAACAACAAACAGCAAACGGCAATGACGAACGGCGCGGGCGGGCCTGTGCATCCGCCGCGGGCGATTGCTTATTTATATTGCGATATTAGTTCGGAACCTGGCCGCGCGTTGCGGCGGTTGCGGATCGCCGGATTTTTCGCGAAACGCGCACGCGGTGCATTACGTCCAGAAAGACGGATGAGCGAGTGAGACTTCCGCACGGGCGCCCGTGGCGGCGAGTCGGGGCTGAAGGGAACTCACAGAGCCCGGGGTCCCACCACACCCGGGAGGAGGCGCCGCCATGGCCCGCGAAGATAGTGTTTTCGATGTTACCCCTGCCGCCCGTGCCGCCGAGGCCGCGATTGACGAGTCGCGCGAGTCGGCCCTCGACGAGGCCCTCGGCTGGGTCGGCACGTACGTGCCCACGTGGGGCACGAGCATCATCCTGCATGCGGCCGCCATCATTCTGTCGGCGTTCGTGTGGGAACAGACGGTGCGGCCGCAGGACGAGCCGATTATTACGTCGTCCGCCCTGCCGCAGAGGCAGCGGCCGGTCGAGCACCGGCCTCGCCAGGATAAGAAGCAGACCGAGGGTCGCGGCAAACTGCGGCCGGGCATGGCCAGCATCGCTCCGCGCCTGACGGACATTCCGCTGCCCGACGTGGCCGATAACCGGCTGGCGCAACTCCAGATCATCGGCATCGGCGGAGGGGGGGAACACGAAGGGGGGTGGGGCCTGAGGGATGGCGGCGGCCTTTTTCCCCCGCCGCCCGTCGAGGAGGGCACAGGCAAAGTCGCCTATATTGTGGACCGCTCTGGCAGCATGACGGATTCGCTCGACTACGTGAAGTTGGAACTGAAGCGCAGCCTGTGGCAACTCGGGGCCGAGAATGAGTTCCACGTCATCTTCTATTCGTCCGGCCCGCCGGTGGAGATGCCTACGCGGCGGCTGGTGAACGCCACCGATCGCAACCGCCAGTTGGCCTTCGAGTTCATCGACTCGGTCATCGCCTGGGGCGGGACCGATCCGACGGCGGCCATCGAGCGGGCCTTTGCCGTCCAGCCGGATATCATTTACTTCCTGACGGACGGGGAGTTCGACCGCGCCGTCGTCGGCCTGGTCAGGCGCCTGAACGCCGGCCGCAAGGTGCGCGTTAACACCATCAACTTCCTCTACGACGGCAACGCTGACGTCCTAAAGCAGATCGCGGCCGAGAACGGCGGCGAATACAAGTTCGTCAGGGAGGCCGACCTGGCCGCGATCGCAGGAGGCTGAGGGAGTACAGAGTGCAAAGTGCGAAGTGCAAAGTGCAAGGTCAAGAGAGGCAAATGACAAATGACAAATGACAAATGACCGACAGCAAAACGAGCGTCCTGCCCACGGGGGACAGGACGCTCGCGATGTTCTTGACGATGCGTTTCGGGCTTAGCCTTTGGGTGCCGGCTTCTCTGGCGTCGTGGCGGGGGAGGGGGCCGCGGGCGTGGCCGCCGGCGGGGTTGTCGGCGCGGGTGCGGACGGCGTCGCCGGGGGGACCGCGGGCAGGGCGGGGGCCGGAGTGGTCGGGCCTGGAGCGGCGGGGCCCGGCGCCGCCGGTCCGCCCGGCAACGGAGGCAGCGTTGGCGCGGTCGGCCCGCCCGGCGTCGGCGGCAGCGCGGGAGGCAGCGTGCCGGCAGGCGGCGTGCCCGTGGCGGGCGTCTCGGTCGGCGGCGGGGGCGGCGGCTGAAGCGGCCCCATCGATTTCGGGCGCAGCCACCGGATCCGCTCCACCTGGTAGTAATCATCCTTGCGCGACAGGTCCACGGTGAATACGAGCGGCCCCTGCCGCAGGCACAGTTTCGGACGGTCCACGTTGCGGTCGATAGCCTCCCAGAACATCGGCGCGTTGGCGGCCATGACGGACCGCATCGCGAACGATTGCTGCTGAAGCAGCCGCGCAAGCCAGTTATTGAGGCCCATCTGGGCGGACCCGATGGGGCTCCACAGGAACTGCTTCAGGACGATGCCCTGCGGCTGGTCGGGCGGGGGATCGACGCGCGCCCCGGAGGCGACCTCGTTATACAGGTCTTCCTGGATGGGCGGGCAGGTGTCGAGTTCCTTCAGGATTTCTTCCACGCGTTTCGCGACGAGAGCCCTGTGCGGGCTGAAGACTTCATCCCAGATTCTGGCGGCCTCGGCGGTGACCTGGATGGGCTGAAGCGCCTCCGCCTGGGTGGTCATCTTCTCGTAGA
>VGYT01000392.1 GCA_016872895.1 Planctomycetota bacterium | reverse complement strand
CGTTCAGCCGCGGCCGGTACGGTTGCGCTCGATGCTGTTAGCCGCGGGCGTCGCCGTACCGGCGACGGCTAAACAACGGCCCGTGCGCGCCCGTGGGCGTTCAGCCGCGGCCGGTACGGTTGCGCTCGATGCTGTTAGCCGCGGGCGTCGCCGTACCGGCGACGGCTAAACAACGGCGCGGCCGCGAGTGCGGATGGTTGCGGCGGCGATCTTGTCCAAGATGCGGGTGAAGTCGGCAAGGTCGGTATCGCTGAGGCTTTCAAGGGCGGCGACGAGCGCCTGGATTTTCGCGCGGCGGTAGGCATCGACCGCGCGGCGGCCGGTGGGCGCAATCGAGACGTCGATCTTGCGCTTGTCTTCGGGGTTGATGGCGCAGAGGACCAGTTTCTCGTCGTAGCGCTGTTCGAGGGCCTTGATGACCCGCGACATCTGGGCGGGCAGGACGCCCACGTGCTGGCGCAACTGGCCGACCGATAGCGATGGCACGCGCTCCAGCGCGTCAAGGGCCAGGAACTCGGATTCGGAGAGGTCGTAGCCGCCCTTGAACTTCTCGCGCTGCGTGGCCAGCCAGGTGCGTTTCGACATCTCGAACATCTGGAAGGCGAGGTTCCGGATGACCTGCTCGCGTTGTTTCACGTGCGACTCCGGGTCGAGGGCGGCGGACCGGCGGCCGCCGGCGATGTCCGGGGGGGCCGGCGGCGGCGGGGCGGCCTCGCGGCGGCCGGGGCCGGCGCGCCGCTAAGGGGAGGGCGGGGGCGCCTGGCTGGCGGCGCTCGGGGCCACCGCCCGCCCACCTTTGCCGCGAGGCGCCGCCAGGGCCTTCTGCACGGTCTGTTTCATCAGGCGCCCGGCCTTGAACTTGACGGCGCACTTCACGGGCACGGGCACGCGCTGGAGGGTTCTTGGGTTCTGCGCGGTGCGTGCCTTGCGTAAGCGTGTCTCGAAGACGCCGAAATCGCGGAACTCGACGCGGTTGCCCCGCGCCAGTTCGGCGGTAAGTTCGGCGAAGAAGCGCTGGACGATGTCCCGCACCAGGGCGCGCCGCTGTTTCATGGCATCGGCAATGCGGTCGGTGAGTTCCTTCTTGGTCAGCGTGGCCATGGGGCACCCCTTGTTTGTGCACGGCAACGACAGACGGCAACCACATGCCCGTGCGCAAGTCGATTTGGCCGAAGTCCATGCTAGGCTTGGACTTATGCGCCCGCAAGCAAAAAAAACATTCCCGTTTTCGCCGGGCGGAACAGCCGCACGCCGCTGCGCGGTTGCGCCGCCCGGGGGGTTCACCTTGGCGGCTTGCCCTTGCGTTTTTCGGCCACGACGAGGCCGGGGTCTCCGATGGTGACGACGGAGTTGGGCGGCACGGAGTGCGTCAGCCACACGTTGCCGCCCACGGTGCTGCCCTTTCCGACGACGGTGTCGCCGCCGAGGAGGGTGGCGCCGGGGTAGATGGTCACGTCGTCCTCGATTGTCGGGTGGCGCTTCTGGCTGCGCATCAGGTCCACCTTCTCGCCCTTGGGGACGCTTTTTGCGCCCAGAGTGACGCCGTGATAGATGCGCACGTTGTTGCCGATGACGGTGGTCTCTCCGATGACGACGCCCGTGCCGTGGTCGATGAAGAAGTGCTCGCCGATGGCCGCCCCGGGATGGATGTCGATGCCGGTGTCGGAGTGGGCGATCTCGGTCATGATTCGCGGCAGGAGGGGGACCTTCAGGTCCCACAACTCGTGTGCGGCGCGGTACACGGTGACGGCCGCCACGCCGGGATAGGAGAAGATGATCTCGTCGAGGCTCTTTGCGGCGGGGTCGCCGTCGAAGGCGGCCAGGACGTCGCCCTCCAGGAGTCGGCGCAGGCGGGGGAGCCGGCGCATGAACTCCACGACGGTCTCGCCCGCCAGGTCCGCACAGTGGCCGCACTGGCCCTCGGAGCGGCGGCAATCGTGCAGGATGCTCAGGTACACCTGCTCGGCGAGCATCCGGTACACCTGGCAGATGCGGTCGCCGATGTGGTAGGTGATGTTGCGGGGTGTGAAGTTGCGGCGGCCGAAGTAGCCGGGATAGAGGATTTCCTTGAGGCCGTCGATGACTTCGACCACGGCCTCGCGGCTGGGCAGGGGGCGGGCGCCCAGGTGATTAATCTTAGAGACTTCGCCATACGTGCCTACGACGTCGGCGATGATGCGCGTAAGTTCGTCCTCGCGGCCGGGCAGGCTGGACATCGGGCGGTTCCTCGTGAGCCGTGGCGCACCACGGCATTATAACCCAAGATTGCAGCGGCGGCAAATAAAGTGGTCGGCCTCCGCTACCCGTGCGCCGCGAGCGTCGCCGTACCGGCGACGGCTAAACAACGGCGGCGGGCGGTGACGTTCAGCCGCGGCCGGTACGGCCGCGGTCGTGTTTGCGGCGCCCATGCCCGTTCGCGTCGCCGTACCGGCGACGGCTAAACAACGGCCCGCGCACGCGCTGCCGCAGCGGCGGCTACTCCTCTTCCTCCCTGCCCCTGGCGGCCGACTGGATGATCGCCTGCTGGACGTGGGGCGGCACAGGCTCGTAGTGCGAGAACTCCATCGAGTACGTCCCCTGGCCGCCCGTTATGCTCCTGAGTTGCGTGTTGTACTGGGCCACCTCGGCCAGTGGCACCTGGACCCTGATGGTCTGTGCGCCGCCCGCGCCGGCCTCCATGCCCATGATGCGGCCGCGGCGGCTGTTCAGGTCGCCCGTGATGGACCCCAGGTAGGTGTCGGGCACGGTCACCGCCAGGTTGACGTACGGTTCCAGGATGACCGGCTTGGCCTTCAAGACGGCGTCCTTGAAGGCCATGCGTCCGGCGATCTTGAAGGCGACTTCCTTGGAGTCCACGGGGTGGCTCTTGCCGTCGGTGGCCGCCGCGAGGACGTCCTGGAACGGGTAGCCCGCGATGACGCCCTGTTCGAGGGCTTCGCGGACGCCCTTCTCGACGGCGGGCAGGAACTGCTTCGGAATGGACCCGCCGAAGGTGTCGTCGACGAACTCGAAGCCCGCGCCGCGCTCGCGAGGCTCGACGCGCATGTACACTTCGCCGAACTGTCCGGCGCCGCCGGTCTGCTTCTTGTGGCGGTAGTGGCCCTCGGCCGTGGCCGTGATGGTCTCGCGGTAGGGGATCTTGGGCGGCTTGGTATCAACCTCCACCTGGTATCGCCGCTTCAGGCGGGCAAGGAGCGTCGTCAGGTGTATGTCGCCCATGCCGCTGACGACGAGTTCGTTTGTCTGGCGGTCGCGCGTGGTCCGCAGGGTGGTGTCTTCGTCGAGGGCCTTGGCGAGGCTCTCCGAGATTTTCTGCTCGTCGCCGCGGGTCTTGGGCTGAAGGGCCAGCGAGTACATCGGCACGGGCATCGCCGGCTCGGGCATAATGAGCGGCTCCTGGCCTGAGGATACGGTGCGGCCGATGGCGAGGTCGTCGATCTTGGCTACGCCCACGATGTCGCCGGCCGGCGCCGCTGCAAGGGGCTGCGTCTCCTTGCCCTGGACGCGCAGGACCGTGCCGAACTTGGTCTCGCGGCGGTCGTCGCCGATGCGGGCCGATGAATCCGACGGCAGCGTCCCGCTGAAGACGCGCAGGTACGACACCTTGCCCACGTACGGGTCGGCCACGACCTTGAAGACCTGTGCGCAGAGGGGACCGGCGGGGTCGGCCCGGAGGGCGACTTCGGCAGCGTCGGCGGTCGTGCCA
>VGYT01000391.1 GCA_016872895.1 Planctomycetota bacterium | reverse complement strand
CGCTCACGGCCGCAGATATCCAGAATGCCAGATGTATGTCGATGTGGTCCACCAGGTACGCAAGCAGGATGTGGAACGCGAAGAACCCCGCCGAGATAAACAGGTAGTGCATCGGGTGCAGCGGGACCTTCTTCAAAACCACCACGGTGAACATGACAGTGAAGAAGAAAAAGAGGCTCACGGGGGCGTGGAACGACATGCGTGCGGCTATCGGGCCGGCGTTCTCGCGGGCGGGCATCTCGATGCCGATGCGCTCGCGCGTGCTGCGGTTCTCGAAGTGCCACTCGGCCTTCGTGCCGCCGTCGGCCGGTTCGGCGGCGCGCGGCGTGGGGCTGACGCAGCCCTTCGGGTAATCTATGTCGCGGAAGTTCGTCGTGGCCACGAGGCGCAGGGCCTTGACGAGCGCGGCCTGGCCGGCGTCGGCGGCCTGGTCGGCGTCGCTGCCGCCGCGGTAGGAGGACCCGCCGCGCTTCTCCTCTCGCCCGCGAGCAAGGTCGTAAATCCACCGGTCTCGCCCCTGGGTGCGATACGACACGGCCACGACGTGCTCCTTGCCGTCGGCGGGCGCCTGGAGCCAGAGGCGGTTGCCGTCCTTCGCCTCGGCCACGTCGCGGGGCAGGCCGTCGAGGCTGATGCCGAGGTTCTCAAACGCCCTCGCCCCGGCGGGCAGGTCGAAGATGAACTGGTCGGGCTTCTCCCCCGCCGCCCGCGCGGCCACGATGTACGTGCCGCGGAAGTCAACCACGTACGTGCTGAACCACACGAGGCCCATGTAGCGGTTCTGGTGGTCGAAGCGGACCTCGATGTCGCTCCGCGCGGGGTCGCCCGCCCCCGTCAGCGACAGGGCCGGGGCACGCTGCACCAGGCCCGAGGGCCCCCAGCGCTCGGTGACCTCGTCGCTCAGGGCCAGGCCGGTGTCGTGGGTGCGCCACTCGATCGTGCCGCCCAGGACGACCCAGGCCAGCGCGGCGGCCAGGTAAATCAGGATGATAAGGAAGAATCGGAATGCGTTCATCGGACGCTCCTCTTCCCCGGTCGTTCGGGGCGCGGGACCGGAATCAACCTGTTGCGTGCCGCCGGGCGCTTCCGGCTCGGTCGCGCCGTGCTACCTGCGGGGCGACGGCCTAACCGTCGCCGCTGTTGCGCGGGATGGGCTTGCCATCGCCTCCGCTCTCTTTCACCTTCAGCCGCGCAAGGGCGGGAATCGCTTTCTTCGCCATCTGGAAATACTCGGCGCTTGCCTCCAGCCCGATGCTTTCCAGGCCGCACGCGCGGGCGGCGGCGACCGTGGAGCCGGACCCCATGAACGGGTCCAGGATGACGCCTTCGCCCAGGGGCAGCGCCGCACGCACTATCTGCCGCACGAACGCCTGGGGCTTAAGCGACGGATGGGGCGCCAGCCGCCGCTCCCGGCCACGCGCGGGCGACGAGTAAATAAGGTCCTTGAACGGCTCGTCCGGCGAAATCCGCCGCAGCCCACCCGTGCGCCATTTGCGCAGGTTGTCCTGCACGCGCCCCTCGCAAGGTTTGCGGAACAGGCCCCACGGTTCCCAGCACGACTTGGGCATGACGGTCACCTGGGGAAACTCGCCGTGCGCGTTCTTCGGCCGGTCCCCGCCGCGGAGCGTATGCACCACGCGGATGACCTCGCCGCGCTTTTCCAGCCCCGCAGCGATGAACGGCTCATACGCCAGATATGACACAAGCGGGTTCGTGGCGATGAACACATGCGCCCCCGGCACAAGCACGGGCATCAGCCGCTCGGCCAGCCGCCGAAAAAAGACGCGGAGGTTCTCGCGGTCCTCCTCCTTCAGCACGGTAAATCGCGGCAGGGGCCTGCGCTTGCAGCCGTCAAAGGCGGGCGGAATGCGCCAAACGCCGCCGCGGCTGTTCTTCATCTTCTCCTGTTCCTTTGCGGAGTATTCCACCAGGCCGTATGGCGGGTCGGTCACAACGGCGTGAACGGAACACGGGGCCGCCTGGGCCAGCCACTCAAATGCGTCCGCGTGGAAGATGCGATATGCGGCGAGCCGGGCCTCCGGCCCAAAGGCGAAGAGCGGTGCGGACTGCGCCTCGCCGGCGCGACCGCCAATGTGATGGGCCAGCCGCATGGGCGCATCCTGGCGCTGAGCCGAACCCGGCGATGAGTATTCTCCCCCCGGGGGCGGCAGATGTCCAGAGGCGACCGCACCTACGGCGATTCTATCAGGCGGACCATCTCGCGCACGGCCCTGCGGAGGCCGACAAAGACCGCGCGGCTGACGACGGAGTGGCCGATGTTCAGTTCCGTCATGCCGGGAATCTGCGCGATGCGGACGACGTTGACGTAATTGAGGCCGTGGCCCGCGTGAACCACCAGGCCCAGCCCGCGGGCCTGGCGGGCCGCCTCGGCGATGCGCGCAAACTGGCGGTCGCGCTCGGGGCCGTCGCGGGCGTTTGCGTACTCGCCCGTGTGAAACTCGACGGCGTCGGCCCCGACGCGGGCCGAGGCCTCGACCTCCTCCGGCCGCGGGTCGATGAACAGGCTCACGGTGATGCCGGCGGCCTTCAGCCGCCGCACGGCATCGGCCACCTTCGCCTCCTGCCCGGCCACGGGCAGACCGCCCTCGGTGGTGATCTCCTGGCGGCCCTCGGGCACGAGCGTGGCCTGCTCGGGCCGCACGCGGCAGGCGATCTGGAGCATGCCGTCGGTCACGGCCATCTCGAGATTCAGTTTCACCTGGACGGTGCGGCGGAGGATTTCCAGGTCGCGGTCCTGGATGTGGCGGCGGTCTTCGCGCAGGTGCAGGGTGATGCAGGCGGCGCCGCCGAGTTCGGCCTCGACCGCGGCCCACACGGGGTCCGGCTCCACGCCGCGGCGGGCCTGCCGCAGCGTAGCCACGTGGTCGATGTTCACGCCCAGGTGCGGCATCGGTGTTACCTCGCAAGTGCCGCCCGGCGCCATGCTTTCGCAAGCGCCGAGGAAAGCACGGCACCCCCGCCGCCCAAGTCTCGGCGCATTTCCAGGACCGGCGCTACTGTATCGCGCGGTAGCCCAGTTGCGTCAGGACGCTGAGCAACTGGTCCAGCGATATCCGCGACAGGCTGTGCGCCTTCTTGTACTGGTCGATGGCCTCGCCGAGGCGATTCGCCGACACGGAGACTGGTTCCCCGTTGCCGTGGGGTGGGAACTGGCGCCGGTCGCAGGCGCGGCGCTCCGTGCCCGGCGGTGGCTTGCGCTGGTGGCGGCGGTCCTTGCCGCGGCGGCGGTCCTTCAGTGCACCGGTCATGCGCTCTCCTTTCGCCCCCCGAGCAGGCCTGGGCCGATGTGTCCCATCGCAGCGGCGCCCGGCGGGCCGGCCGGCGCGGACCCCGGACGGCTGCCGCGCATCAGCAGCCTTCGCGGCCTGCCGGCCGGCAGACAGGCCGGAACCTAGTTGGCCGCGGGCGTGGCGCGGCCTTACTGCTTGCGATGGCGGCGCTTCCAGCGCATGTGCCGCTTCTTGCTGCCGACCTTGCGGCGACGACGGGGCTTGCCCACGCATCCACCTCCGTTAGAGTTGGCGACATTCAGACGTTCAGGCGCGCCCCCTTTTTAGCGGCGGGGCGCGCCGGTGTCAACGTTCTTTGCCGCCGCCCAGCGGTGAAGAACCTCCCGACTATGACACGGCGGGACTGGGATGTGACGAGGTTGAGGACGGTCGCGGCGCATGGGGGGCGTGGCGGCCGG
>VGYT01000390.1 GCA_016872895.1 Planctomycetota bacterium | reverse complement strand
TGACGGCGCTTCCTTCCACGTCACGGGCGACAGGTCGCGTGGTTGCGGTTCAGTCCCGGCCCGCGCCGGCAGCGCCAAAGCAGCCGCCACAGCCGACACGGTGATGAGTTGTCTCACGGATCTTCTCACGATCGCTGGTCTCCATCCAGTCGAGTTCTGCGCGGCTTCACGGCGCCGTACGCACGCCGCGGAAGCCGTTCTGGTCCTGCCGCGAGCGCACGCCGAACGAGCCGGCTCGCGGGCTGTAAGTCGCGCGACTGCGATCCGAGACGCGCAGGCCGGAGGGCATGTCGCCGAAGAAGCCGCCGCGCAGCCCAGAGCCAATTGCGTCCTCCTTCCCGGACTCCCTTCCAGCGCCTGCGGAGTACTTCGCCTCCGGCCAGTCCTCTGGCACATCAAGTGTGCCCGCCCCGTGTGTCCCGGCAAACGCGCGCCCCTTGGGGTGGCCGACCGTGACCACCTGCTCGCGCACATTGCCGCTCAGTTCGAGGATTCCCCAGTAGGAGGCCCCCGCCGCCACGCGGTCGCTGTCGGGCGTGGCGAAGATGCCCGCTCGCATCGGGCTGCCGGGCACCGCGCTCACGCCGCCGCGGGTCGCACCGCCGAAGAAGGCCGGCATGGTGAAGTCATAGTTGGCGTTGCCGCCCATCGTGCTGTAGTTCGCGGCGATGCGTTCGTCGGCCTTGCCTTCGTTCGCAACGGTGTATTCCTCTTTGGCAATGCAGGCAGTTCCCCAGACGAACTCGTTGGGCACGGGCTTGAGGGGCCCGCGGCCGGCCTTCTCGTATTCCAGTTCGGTCATCGGGCGCAGCCCCGCCCACGCCGCGAACTTCGCGGCGTCCCACCACGACAGCAGGTTGCACGCCTGATGCGGCTTGGCCGGCCTCAGGTTCGGCCAGACACCCGACAGGCCGTAGCGCCCCGCGGCCGTGTAGTGGCCGCCTGCGTGATCCCTGTCCCCGCCCGTGGTGCTGGCGTAGGCGTCGCTCGAAATGGTGTTCAGGAAGTCTGCGAACTGCCCCCGCGTGACCTCGTAGCGCATGCAGTAGAATGCCTCATGACCGGTCGGGAAAGCATCGGACAACGTGCCTTCCGGCCCGATCGATGCTGCGCCCTCGTCGCTTGTGCCCCAGAGGCAGCCGGGCGCCTTGCCGATCCTGCGGCCGGCGGTCCCGCTCCACCTCTCGTCCAGAAGGAACGGGACTGCGGGGCCGCCCTTCCAGGAACCGTCCGTGAGGCTGCCGGTCTCGGTTCCCGAGCCCACCATGAAGGCCCCACGGGGCACGTAGACCATTTCAAGGGCGAAGACCTTGAGGTCAGCCTTGTCGGGCTCGGTCCCGCCGTCGGCGCCGTGCAGCCAGCGCAGCTTCACACCCTTCAGATCCAGCGGGCCGTGTCCGACGCCGGCGCGATAGATGAACACTCCGACGCCCTTGCCATTGGTGAGGCCGAAGTCCAGCGCCGCCACGCCGGGGACCGTGTGATGGGCGCGGTCGGCCGAGAGCGTGGCGGGCGAATAGCCGTCGCCGCCGGGCCTTCGGAACTTGGCGAACACCCACGCAGCGCTCCAGCTCTCGACCGGCAGGTCCGTGCCGGTCACGTTCGTCGTGGCTGGCTCCGTCCAGTTCGCCCGCCAGGTATGGCCCCAGGAGAGGTCGAACTGCACGTCGCTTTGCCCCGCGGCGGGGCCGTCCATTCGGCGCACGTTGGCGATGCGGACGTGGTTGACCTCCGCCGCTCCGCCCTTGAAGCGCGCCTCCGCATCGGCGCTCGTCTGCGGCCGCTCCTGGACGCCGGCGGCATCCTGCGCCATGACCGTCTCGATCTTCCCCGCATACTCGGCAAAGGCGTCGAACGCCCAGGTCCAGTAGAGGAAGGACTTCCGGGCATCCGGGTCGTTGGCCACCTCGGCCAGGGCCTTGTCGCGTAGCGCCTTCATCCGGGCCACCACATCGGGAGGCCAGATTTCGCGGAACAGCTTGGGCGGGATGCGGTTCTCGCCGACGTGCAGTGGGCGCGAAAGGGACGTGCCCTCCCACCGCTCGCACTGAAGCCGCAGGAGTTCGCCCGCGCTGGCCGCGCCTGACCCGAAGAGCCGCCGGCACATCTCGTCGAGAACCGCGTCCACGTCCAGATCGGGGTTCCACAGCACGCGGTTCCAAACGTAGTACGTGGGCGCCGCTGTGATGAAGCAGGCCCCGCCGTAGCTCAGGACGGACGTCCCGGCCAGAGATCGGCGGTTCTTCGAGTAGAAGTCCTGCACAACGTGCGGAAACTGGACTGGCCCGTACGTCCAGTCGCTGGGGCTGGCGAAGTCGATCCAGATATGGACAGGTCGGCCGGACTTGGTGCTCCATGCGCGCAACCTGCCCTCATCCAGGGCGCGGACGTGGGGCTGGTGCATCAGCCCCATCAGGTCCAGGTTGAGCGAACCCACGACAAGGTTGTCGGGGAACTCCAGCCCCTCGGGGCACCCCGGGATGGCCCAGGGGATGTAGATGACCGTCTTGCCGGGCCAGCGACGCTTGACCTCCTCACACAGCCGCTTGAGGAACATGCCGATGACCAGTTCCTCGCCCCCCTTGGCCAACGTCGCCCGGCAGGCCGGGCAGTGGCAGGCGGCGCCGAGGGATCGGGTGCCTACATCCATTGGAGACCAGACGGTGACGCTGTTGCGGGTGATGCCTCCCGGGCGAGGGCCTGGGCCGCCTTTGCCCCAGGCACGCTCAAGGCCATCGAAATAGAAGGCTAGCGTCTCCGGCGCGCTGTAGCAGAGCAGCTCGAAGTTCCGACTGCCGTCTTCCCTGACGGCGAACAGCGCTTCGTTGGTCTTCGGCACCTGGCCGATGAACTCGTAGACGCGCGCCCCGTGCTGAACGGCCTCGTACGGCCAGCTATTGCCCTGACGCATCAGCCAGAAGTGGTCCCCCATCCAGAGCGTCTGCGCCCCCTCGGGTAGGACGCCCTGCGGCATGGGGAGCAGTTGCTCGTCGAAGGAGCGGGCCTGGAGCCAATACCAATCCTGGTACATAGTCCGATGGGCGAAAACGGGCTGGTCGCGGTAGTGGGCCGGGGGGATGGCGAACGAGGCGCGGCGGGGGACGGAGCGCCCGCCGTACTGCGCCGGCCAATACCAGCGCACACCCACGAACCGCTCCAGGAAGTCCGCCACTGCCCACACAATCCCCGCGTTCCCCCTTGCCTCCTGCGTGCTGCCGACGAGATAGACACGGTTTGTGGCGGTCTTGACGACGAATCCCTCGACCGGAATCTGCGTAGCATCAATGCCCGCCTTGCGCGTCTCCTCGCAGTCGCCGATCACCATAGCGAGCCGGTCGGCATCCGGAGGCTCGCCGATGACCTCAAGGGTTGCGCCGGTAGCGAGGCGGACCGTCTCGACCAGTTGATCCAGCATTTGCTTGAACATTGGGGGGCGGTCGCCGCGCCGCTTCGGAGCGAACGGCTCTCTTCCCTTGGGGTCAGCCACATAGACCACCGCCCGCGCCTGGCCATCGCGCACGATCTCGACCGGCGGGTGTTCCGGCGCGTCCAGCCAGGCCACGGGCGTCAGGTCGCGCGGCCGAGGTCCATCTCCGGCCAGCGCCGGAACCCCTATCGCGGCCGCGAGGGCCGCGGAAGCGATGAGTCGTTGCATGAGTCGTTCCATAGTTGTGCCGGTCTCGTCAAGTTACTTCGCCTCCACCTGAAGCCGGCCGAAGCGG
>VGYT01000389.1 GCA_016872895.1 Planctomycetota bacterium | reverse complement strand
GTACGCAAACGGATACCTGCTGGAGGTTGACCCGCGCCTCGGCTACGCCCAGGCGGCGCTGGCCGAGCC
The DNA here is from genome assembly GCA_016872895.1 of Planctomycetota bacterium. Lineage (GTDB taxonomy): Bacteria > Planctomycetota > Phycisphaerae > FEN-1346 > FEN-1346 > VGYT01. The sequence goes on along the minus strand of VGYT01000389.1, from coordinate 3,663 downwards.
GTGGGCCTGCGTCTATCACGCCTATCACGGCCACCGCGAGACGCGGTCCGTAAAGCCCGGCGGGGTGGCGTGGTACGTGGGCGCAGGGCCGCTGGGCCTGATGCACATCGAGAAGGGCATCCGCGACGGGGCCGCGAGGGTCGTCGTCAGCGAGATGAAGGCCGAGCGCCTGGCGAAGGTCCGCCGCAGCCTGGAGCCGCTCGCGAAGGAAAAAGGCGTCGCGCTCGTCGTGGCGGACCTCTCCAGGGAATCCATCGACGCTTATATCGAGAAGGGCAAGGTGGACGACATCCTGGTGCTTGCCCCGGTTGCCCGCGCGGCCGAGGAGGCCGTCGCCTACCTGGGCAAGAACGGCTACTTCAACATGTTCGCCGGCTTCGAGAGCCGCGAGCGGGCCTGGATGCGCCTGAACCTGAACGACATGCACTACGCGCAGTGGACGCTGGTGGCCACGAGCGGCTCGCCCATCGAGGCGCTAAGGCGGGCGCTGGACGATGCGGCCGCCGGGCGCATCGATCCGAACAACTCCGTCGCCGCGGTGGGCGGCATCGACGCCGTCCGCGAGGCCGTCCATCACACGCACGAGGGCACGTACCCCGGCCGCATCGTCATATATCCGCAGATTGAGATGCCGCTGACGGCGGTTGAGGACCTCGCGCCCGACGGCCGCTGGACGAATGAGGCCGAGGGTAAGTTGCTCGCCGCACGCCTGCCGTGACCCGCCGTATCTGGCCCCCGTGACCGGAAGGCAGGCCCGCGGCCTGCCCGCCCTGGCGGGCCGCCTTTGCGCGGGCATGCATGTAGCGCGGAACGGATGCCGCGGCCATGCCACCCGCCGGCTCGACCTGCCGGCAGTCGGGCCGCGGCTGTGGAGGCGCGGCTGCGTTCGCACGATGCGGCGCGGCTCCGCGGCGCGGGGCGATTTTTTCTTTCGCCCGCGATTGACCCGCTTTTCTCCCTCCGCCTAGAATCCACTGTGAACTTCGCCGCTTCCGAAGCGGCCGGCGTGCGGCGTCGCGCGGTGTTTGTCGCGGCGGGTCGGCCAGGCCCGCCGCGCATGGTCAGCCGCTCGCTGCCGCCAGGGGTGACAGACGCGCATGTGCAATCCGATGCAGTGCCGGTACCTTGCCCAGGCGTCGCACCTGGTGGCCGCGTGCGACCGGGACGGCGCCTTGCGCGCAGTTGAGGCGGCATCGGCGGCGTGCCTCGGCTACGGCCCCGCCGACCTGGCCGGCAAGACCCTGGCCGACCTCGTGCCGGCGCCGGATCGGCCGCACCTGGCGCGACTCCTCCAGCGATGCGGCACCGGCCAGCCTGTGTGGGATGAACTGGCGCTGGCGACGGCGTGCGGCGCCGCGGTGCGGATGCTCTGCTGCTTCCAGCGCCTGGCCGGCCCCGGAGACCGCGACGGCCTCCTGGTGACCGGCCTGCGCCTGGGCTCTGCGGAGGCTATCGGGCATACGCACACGGCGGCGGTGCTCGGGCGGCTGGCGCTGCGCTGCCACGGGCCGGCCCATCGCCTGATGGCCGCCTTCGAGGCGCTCCGCGCGCAGTCTTCCTCACGGGAAGCGGCCGAGCGCTGCCGCGCGGAACTCGACGGCCTGCTGGAAGTGCTGAGCCAGTCGGTAACCGTGGGTGGCATGCCCAGCACGCCGTTTGCCGGGCATGCTCGCGTGGTCGCCGGCAAGGATGCCCACGCCAACAGCGGCGCGGGCATGCCACCCGCCGATGCCCGCCCCGGGGCGGTGGACGCCGTTGCCGTCGTGGCGGCGGCGCTGCGCCTGGCCGACGGCGACCCGGAGTTCCGCGGCCTGGATGTGGCCCTGCGGCCGGAACGTGCAGCCGTCTGGGCGTGGGTCCATCCCGTGGGGCTGGCCTTCCTGGCGCTCCAGTTGGCCCGCTGGGCGTGCGATGCCACTTCTGGCCGCATGTCGCCGCGGCTCCGGGTGGACGTGTACGAGAAAGACGGCCGGGTGGTCCTGGAGTTCGCCGACAACGGCGGCGGCCGGCGGCGCGAGGACGTCGCAGGGGCCGGCCCGCCCTTCGTCAAGAGAGGCGGCGCCGGCGAGGCCGCCGGCCTGGGCCTGATGACCTGCGCCGAGTTGGTACGGTTCATGGGCGGAACGATGCGCGTGCTAGCGCGCCCTGGCGGCGGGGCGACCGTCGTGGTGGCGCTGCCCGCCGCCCGCCCGGCGAGGGCGTAGCCGCCGCATCACAGCGGCGGCTGGATGCGGCCGGCGGCCTTCGCCCCGGTGCGAAAATCGGCATGGTTCAAACAAGCCCCACGCACCGCGTGGGGATGGATGGTGCGGGCCGACCATCCCCCGGCGGTGCCGGGGGCTTTGAACCATGCCCGAAAATCTCCGATTCGCCTTGCCAGGCCCGGCCGCGCGCCCCATAATGATGTTAGGCCGGAGAGGAAAGACGATACATGGCGGAACTGACGATCTATTTCGGCGACAACCTGCCGGTCTTGCAGGGCTTACCTGCCGACTCGGTTGACCTGATCTATATTGATCCGCCCTTCAACACCGGCAAGGTGCAGAGCCGGACGCGCCTGTCCACCGTCCGAGACGAGAAAGGCGACCGGACGGGGTTTCAGGGCAAGCGTTATCGAACGATCAAACTGGGGACGAAGGAATACGCGGACATCTTTGACGACTACCTTGCCTTCCTGGAACCGCGAATGAAGGAAGCCCGGCGAGTGCTCAAAGGCACCGGAAGCCTCTTCTTCCACATTGACTACCGGGAGGTCCACTACGCGAAGATCCTGCTGGATACGATCTTCGGTCGGGACTCCTTTCTGAATGAGATTATCTGGGCCTACGACTACGGCGCACGGTCGAAGACGAAATGGCCTGCCAAGCACGACAACATCCTCTGGTACGCCAAGAACCCAGAGGACTACCAGTTCCATCTTGAGGAATGCGATCGCATCCCTTACATGGCTCCCGGCCTGGTGGGGCCGGAGAAGGCAGCCAACGGGAAAACGCCAACGGACACCTGGTGGCATACGATCGTCAGCCCGAACGGACACGAGAAGACCGGCTATCCCACGCAGAAGCCGCGAGGCGTTCTGGATCGGATTGTCAAGGTGCACTCCCGCCCCGGCGACCTGCTTCTGGACTTCTTCGCCGGAAGCGGCTCTTTCGGCGAGGCCGCCGTTCAGTTAGGTCGAAGGTGCATTCTCGTGGACAAGAACGAGGAGGCACTGCGCGTCATGCAGAAGCGTTTCGCGGAAATCAATGTGGTGTGGATGAACTGGACACCCGAGGCGCAGCATGACGCGCCAGTACAAACGAGACTGTTGGCATGACGATCAAAGACCCGGAAGTCAGGATTCTCGCTGGTATCAGCCAAGCATTGCAGGCGGAGTACCAGAGCGAGAATCGAGAATGGGAGGGAAGCCCCTTTGCGTGGATCAAGACGAAGCCATCCCGCCAAGTCGGCGCCATCGGCGAGAAACTGGTGGCTGGCTGGCTTGCGGCTCGCGGTTTCAACGTGGTCCGAGCCGGAGACTCCGACGCGGATCGCCTCGTCGAGAACAAGCGTGTCGAGATCAAGTTCAGTACGTTGTGGGCCAACGGTGGGTACAAGTTTCAGCAACTCCGTGACCAGCGGTATGACCTTGCCATCTGTCTTGGAGTATCGCCCTTCCATGCT
>VGYT01000388.1 GCA_016872895.1 Planctomycetota bacterium | reverse complement strand
GACCTCGGTCTTGATCACATGTTGATAAGCGATGACGATCTTTCGGCCGGGCGCCTTCGCGGGGTGCGCCTGGCCGTCCTGCCGCACAACCCGGCGATGCCCGACGCTGCGGCCGACGTTCTTTCGCGCTACGTGGCGGGCGGGGGCAAACTCCTGGTCTTCTACGTCCTGCCGCCCGCGCTGCGCCAGGCCCTCGGCGTCGAGGGCGGCGACCACGTGCCGCAGAAGTACCGCGGCCACTTCGCCTCCGTCCGCTTCGAGCCGGGCGCGCTGGCGGGCGCGCCCGACGCCGCGGGCCAGTTGTCGTGGAACATCTGCGGCGTGCGGCCGGTGGAGGGCAGGAGCCGCGCCGTCGCCCGGTGGTTCGACTCCGCCGGCGCCGACACGGGCCGGCCCGCGGTGCTCCTGTCGGATAATGGCATCTACATGACACACGTCATGACGGGGGAGGACATGCCGAACAAGGGCCGCATGCTCCTGGCGATGGTCGGCCGCTTCCTGCCGGAGGCGTGGCAGCAGGCGTCGGAGGCGCAGGTGGCCCGCGCTGCGGCCGAGGGCGACGGCATGATGAAGCGCCTGCTGGCGGCCGCCGTTGACCTGCGCGAGGGACGCCCGCCGGCCTCTCTCGGTCCGGGCCTGCTGCCCGCCGACCGCCTTGCTGCGGCGCGCCGCTCGCTGGAAAAAGCGATGGCCGAAAACGCGGCGGCCGGTGCCGCCCTGGACGGCGGCCGCTTTGCCGAGGCGCTGGGCCGCAGCCAGGAGGCCGCACGCCGCATGACCGACGCCTGGTGCAGCGCCCAGCCGGCCGCCCCCGGCGAGCACCGCGCCTTCTGGTGCCACTCCGCCTTCGGCCCGGCCGGCATGTCGTGGGATGAAGCCATCAAGATTCTTGCCGACAACGGCTTCACCGCCATTCTGCCGAACATGCTCTGGGGCGGCGCGGCGTACTACGAAAGCGCGGTCCTGCCGGTCCCGCCGGAAGTCAAGGATAAGGGCGACCAGGTGGCCGCCTGCCTCGCCGCGTGCAAAAAGCACGGCCTTGAGTGCCACGTCTGGAAGGTGAACTACAACATGGGCGGCCGGGCGCCCCGAGAGTTCCGCGAGCGCATGAAACGCGACGGCCGCACGCAGGTCGGTTTCGACGGCAGGCCCCGGGACTCGTGGCTCTGCCCGTCGCACCCGGACAACCGGAAACTCGAAATCGACTCGATGGTCGAAGTGGCGTCGAAATATGACGTTGCCGGCATCCATTTCGACTACATCCGCTACCCGGACGCCGACCACTGCTTCTGTCCGGGCTGCCGCGAGCGGTTCCAGGAGGCCGCCGGCGTGAAGGTGGCGGCGTGGCCGGCCGACGTGCGGCGCGACGCCGCCCTGGCGCAGAAGTGGCTCGACTGGCGCCGCGACAACGTCACCGCCGTCGTGGCCGCCGTCAGCGGCGCCGTCCGCAAGACCCGCCCGAAGTGCAAGGTCTCCGCCGCCGTCTTTCAGAACTGGGCCGCCGACCGCGACAAGGTCGGCCAGGACTGGCGATTGTGGTGCGAGCGCGGGTACCTCGATTTCGTCTGCCCGATGGACTACACGCCGCACAATCGGCAATTTGAGAACCTCGTGGCCATGCAACTGCCGCTGGCCGGAAGCGTGCCGTGCTACCCCGGCATCGGCCTATCGACATGGCAGCCGCAGGGCGACGTGATGCGCCTGATAGAGCAGATCCAGATCTCCCGCCGCCTGGGCTGCCGGGGCTTCACCATCTTCGAGTTCTCTGCCCTGGAGGCCCGCCAGGTCGTCCCCCTGTGCGGCGCGGGGGTGACGAGGGTGCAAAGCGCAAAGTGAAAAGAGGCGTCAGCCGACAGGCAGGCTGTTAAGGAGGCGAAAACATGCCGTCATCTGTAATGAACCGGCGTAAGTTCCTGGCGGCGGCGGCGGCGGGCGGAATGGCCGCGGCCGCCTGGCCGCATCGTGCCGCGCTCGCGGCCGAGGCGCCCGCCCCCGGCCTGCCGAACGTCCTGTTTCTCCACTGCGACCAACTCAGTTCCTGGGCCCTCAGTTGCTACGCCCCGGCCCTGAAGACCGTGCCGAACTACGGCAGGGCGGTCGTCGCGACGCCGCACCTGGACCGCCTGGCCGCCGAGGGCGCGCTGCTGACGAACTTCTTCACCAACAGCGCCGTCTGCACCCCGTCGCGCGGATGCCTCTTCACCGGCCGCTACCCGCACAGCCACGGGGCTTACCGGAACGACATCCCCATGAACCGCGACGAGATGACGCTGGCCCGCGTCCTTCAGTCGCACGGCTACGAGACCGGGTACTCGGGCAAGTGGCACCTCGACGGCCAGCCCAGGCCGGGCTTCATGAAGGCGGAGCGCTCCATGGGCTTCCAGGACTGCCGCTACATGTTCAACCGCGGGCACTGGAAGAAACTGGAGGAGGGCCCCGGCGGCGACCCCATCGACCCCGCGAGTTACGCGGCCATCGGCGACGAGAAGTCGTACACGACCGATTACCTGGCCGCGAAGGCGGTGGAGTTCGTCGCCCGGCCGCGCTCCCGGCCCTTCTTCTACGTCGTCAGTTGGCCCGACCCGCACCCGCCGTTCACCGTGCGAGAACCATATATGAGCATGTATAAGCCGGAAGACATGCCCGTGCCGAACACCTTCCTGCCGGGCGCAGCCGTCGCGGGCGACGAGGCCGGCGAGCCGCCCCGGCCCCTCAAGCCGAAGGCCGCAAAGAGGGCCGCCGACAACCAGGCCGGCGGCGGCGCGGCACACCTCAAGGCGCAGAAGGCCCGTTACTGCGGCCTCGCCAAGTGCATCGACGACGCCGTCGGACGCATCGTCGAGGCGCTCAGGGGCCGCGGCATACTGGACCGCACCGTCATCGTCTTCACCACAGACCACGGCGAATACATGGGAGAGCACAACCTCTGGGGCAAGAACCAGTGGTACCGCACCGCCTACCAACTGCCCTTCATCGTGCGATGGCCGGCCGCCGTCAGGCCCGCCGTCGTCGAGCAGTTCGTCACCAACGTTGACGTGCAGCAGACGGTCTGCGGCCTGGCGGGGGTGCGGCCGGCCGGCCGCGAGCAGGGCCGCGACGCATCGCCCCTCCTTCGCGGCGAAAAGGCCGAGTGGGAGAACGCGGCCTGGATCCACCACTCGTCGCTCCAGGCGGCCGGTCTGTTTACACCTAAATATGAACTCGTCTTGAAGGCCACAGGCGGGCACATGCTCTTCGACCGCCCGGCCGACCCTGAGCAGGCCCGCAACCTCGCCTCCGACCCCGCCTGCCGCGAGACGATGCGTTCCCTGGCCGGGCGCATCCTCGACCACCACGAGCGCCTTGCCTCCCCCGCCGCCGCGTGGCTGAAGGACGTTGTCCCCCGACTCTGACCGCCCCCCGCACGGGATGGCGCTTGTTGACCCGCACATGTGCCGCGGCCGGCTTGGCTGGCCCCGCCTGCCGGCCGGTGGGCAGGCCGTGGGCGTGGCACGGCCGGCTTGGCCGGCCCCGCCTGCCGGCCGGCGGGCAGGCCGTGCCACATCAAACTCGGCCTCGGAAAAAGTTTTCCACAAAGAAGTATCTATAACTGCCAATATGGCAGGCCGCCAAAAACGATCAAAAAACGCAAAATCGGACCATGTTCCGGTCAAAACCGATCAAAAACGTTCAAAAAGCGCGCGATTTTGCCTTACCTATCTTAACATTTTGCCCGCGCGCCCCCTCTGGCGCTAGCGCCAGGGCCGTTTTGCCCCGCCGGAAGGG
>VGYT01000387.1 GCA_016872895.1 Planctomycetota bacterium | reverse complement strand
TGGTCGGCCGCGGGGGGGGGGGGGGGGGCGCAAGGGGCGGTCGGGCGGCACGGTGCAGGCGGCTCGGGTCGCGGCGAGGGCGCTGCGGGGGCGAGGCATGCTTTCGCAACGGCGCGAAAGCATGGCGCCCGTGCGGGGGCGGGCGGCGCGGGGCGGGCGCTTCCTGCGGAACATGACGAGCGAGCGGATTTCGGCGGGGCGGAGGGCCTCAAGCGCGCGGCAGACCTCTGCCAGGGTGGCCCCGGTGTCGTAGATGTCGTCTATGACCAGGACGGGCCTGCCGGCCACGCGGCGGGCGAGGCCCGGCGGCAGGGCGACGCGGACGCGGCCCGGTCGTGTGCCGACGTACGATTCGGCGGATACGAACTCCAGGTCGAGCGGCCCCGGCCAGACGCGCACCAGGTCGGCCACGAAGACGACGCAGCCCTTCATGACGGCCACGAGGAGGGGGTCGCGGCCGGCGTAGGCGCGTGCGAGGGCGGCCCCGAGTCGGCGGACGCGTGCGGCGATGCGGCGGGGCGAGAGCAGGATTTCGCCGATTTGGCGGGCCACGGGCGGTCCCTTCAACCGCGGAGGGCGCGGAGCACGCGGAGTCCGTAGTGCTGTCTTATTTAAGTTCTTACTGTGCGTACTCTGCGGCCTCCGCGTTGAAAACGAACGGCGCTCAGTCCGGCACGGGCAGCGTGCGGCAGAAGTCGAGCACTTCGGGGCGGACGGCGTCGGCCTCGGCGGGCGGGTCGCCGGCCGCGAGGATGCGGTGAATCCAGCGGACGATGCGGCGTACGTCGGCCTCGCGCGCCCCGCGGGCGGTGACGGAGGGGGTTCCGAGGCGGATGCCCGACGGGTCCACGGGCGGGCGGGAGTCGAACGGGATGGCGTTCTTGTTGGCGACGATGCCCGCCCGGCCGAGCCACGCCTGCGCCTGGGCCCCTGCCAGGCCCTTCGGCGAAAGGTCCACCAGCAAGAGGTGCGTGTCGGTGCCGCCGCTGACGATGCGGTACCCCAGCGACGCCAGTTCGTCGGCCATGGCGCGGGCGTTGGCGACGACCTGGGCCTGGTAGCGGCGGAACGCTTCGGTCATGGCGAGTTGGAATGCGGCGGCCTTGCCGGCGATGACGTGCATGAGGGGCCCGCCCTGGAGGCCCGGGAAGACCGCGTGGTCGATGGTTTTGGCGTACTCGGATTTACATATAACGAAGCCGCCGCGCGGGCCGCGCAGCGTCTTGTGGGTGGTGCCGGTCACGAAGTCGGCGACCGGGGCGGGGTCCGGGTGCTGCCCGGCGGCGACGAGGCCGGCGAAGTGTGCCATATCGACCAGGAGCCTTGCGCCGGAGCCGCGGGCGATCTCGGCCAGGCGGGCGCAGTCGATGGCCCGCGGGTAGGCGCTTGCGCCGCCGATAATCAGGTGCGGGCGCACCCGGCGTGCCTGGCGCGCGAGGGCGTCGTAGTCAATCTGCTCGGTCTCGGGGCTGACGCCGTAGTGCTCGATGCGGTAGAGGCGGCCGGAGAAGTTGGCCTTCTTGCCGTGCGTCAGGTGTCCGCCGTGGGCCAGGTCCATGGAGAGGATGGTTGCGCCGGGTTCAAGGACGGCGAAATAGACGGCCATGTTCGCCTGGCTGCCGGAGTGGGGCTGAACGTTGATGTGTTCGGCGCCGAAGAGTCGCCGGCCGCGCTCGATGGCGAGTTGCTCGACGGCGTCGATTACGGCGCAGCCGCCGTACCAGCGGTGTGCGGGGTAGCCCTCGGCGTACTTGTCGGTGAGGACGCTGCCGACGGCCTGGCGGATGCTGCGCGGGCAGAAGTTCTCGCTGGCAATCAGGTCGATGGTCTCGGCCTGGCGGCGCTGCTCGTTGGCGAGGAGTTCGGCCAGGGCGGGGTCGTCGCGTTTCAGGGCGTCGAAGTTCATCGGCTCCTCAGTTTGCTTCCTTGATCTTCCCGCGCACGGCTTTGCGCGGCGGGTCGGGAGACCCGCCGCGCTCCGCGCGCTCGGTTCTTGCGCGGCGGGCCTGCCGACCCGCCGCGCTGCGTAGCACCGGCGCTACCATCCCGCCCGGAAGGAGCGGAAACAGAGGTCGAAGTTCGGTTCCTCCGCGGCGAAGCCTTCGGGCAGGGCGGCGGCGGTGGCGATGTATCCGCGGCCGCCCGTGACGACGTACAGTTGCTTCTGCCGCACGGGCCGGCCGGTTGACGTTTCCTCGAAGGCGACTGACCAGGCGCGCCGGCGGCCGGCCTCGGCGGGTCCCTCGGAGAGGAGTTTGAAGTTGGGCAGTTTCTCCAGCGCGCTGCGGCCGGCCTGGACGAGGTCCTCCAGCGTCATGCCGTCCCGCGAGGGGGCGAGGACGACGTTGACGTTCGGCCGCCCGGCGGCGGGCGACTCCGGGCCGCTCAGGATGACGGCGGCCGTGCCGGTGGTTTCGCGGACGGACCAGCCCTGCGGCACGTCCATCGCGAAGCGGGCCTTGCGGTTGACGTAGCCTCGCTGGGCCACGTCGTCGGGCAGGCCGGTTGCGCAGCCGGCGGCGGCCAGGGCGAGGGCGGCGATGCACAGGCGAATTCGCATGTTCACCACACGATGAATGAGTCGAAGCATTGCCGGACGGCGGCGTCAATAGCGGGCCAGTCCGGTTCCGGGGCGGTGGCAACGAGGGCGTACGCCCGCCCGTCCGTCAGGGCAAGGAGCATCCGCTGGACGCTCGGCGCAAGGCCCCGCGGGCTGCGGAGCACGAGCGCGAGGGCGTCGCGCCCGTCGGCGAGGCGCGCGGCCTGCCGGCTGACGACTTCCAGGTCGGGCTCGAACTCCTTCGATTCATGGACGGCCTGGTCGGCCCATGCGTCCAGGGCGATGCCCTCGCGGTCGATGGCGGCCACGTGGACGGCCGCCCGGAGCGGCCTGGCGGGCCTCGCGGCGGGCGGTGCGGCGGGTTCCGCCTGGGCCGGCGGATGCGCGGCTGCGGAAGACGGGGCGGCCCCGGAGGCAGGCGCGGGCGCCGGATGCGCGGGCGCGCCGGCGGGGGTCGCCGGGGCAGCCGGCGGATACATCTCAAGCACGACGTCGCCGGAGAGGTCCTTGAAGTTCCAGCCCGGGGGCACGTTGACGGCGAAGCCGAGGCGTGGGCGGACGAGGTCGCGGGCCTGTGCGTCGGCAGGCGCGCGGGCCTCGCAGCCGGCGGCGAGCAGGGCCAGCGCGGGGGCCATAGCGGCGGCAGCCGTTATCAGTCTCGGCCGGGCGGTCATCCATTGGCCTCCTGCTTGCGACGTTCCAGGCGCAAGTAAAGCGGAAACATGGGGTACGTGTATTCGTACGCGCCCGGACGCTTCCGCCTGACGACCCCAAGTTTGACCATGCGGGAGAAGAAGTTGTCGAGCGTCTTTGCGTCCTCGTGGGGGAGAGAGGCCTGAAGCGCGCTGCGAAGAATCTCGCCAGGCAGAGCCCTTTCTGCAACGGTGTGGAACAGAATGCGCCGGTACTTCTGGCTCTGCACCTCCTCGTACACCTGGGGGGAGAAGTACTTCGCGCCTACCCGGTCTGCGGCCTTGATCGCGCCTCGCGCGGCGTCGTTGGCGTCTATCAGGTCGTCAGTGTTCTCCCAGAAAGCGGCGTCTCCGAGTTCGTGCATCATCACAGGGTAGCCGCCGCTCAAGAGCGCCAGGGACGCCTCTGCATCCCGGGTGATAGTGAGGTCTGCGCGTGCGAACGCGTTTCTGAAGAACTGGACCACGTCTTCGTGCGTCAAGGGGCGCAAGAGAATGCGGTCGAAGATTCTGCCCAC
>VGYT01000386.1 GCA_016872895.1 Planctomycetota bacterium | reverse complement strand
CGCCGGCCGGATGCCGTCGATGGCCCCGTCGGTCGTCTGGCCGTCGGCCCACGCCCAGAAGCGGACGCACAGGCCGACGACGTGATCGCGTCCGAGGCCCAGCCGCCGGGTCACGACGAAGACCTCGCGCTGTTCACGAAGATTGCCCCGAACCTTGATCCACGGTATGGCCACCTTGCCGTCCCTTCTGCGCCTCCATGCCGAGGCGCATCTGTAGGCGCGGGTGCATCTACACGCGCGCCTACACCGTCAGCCGCGCCAGTGCTGCGCATTGGCGATTGCGCAGTCCACGACAGCCGGCGTCGCGCCGGCCTGCACCCAGGCCCGGGCGTCCTTGCCCTTCAGTGGCCGGATGACCTTGGGCCTGCGGTTTGCCGCCGTCAGCGCCTCTGCGAGGCGGTTTGCGCCCTCGATGCCCGGCCCGTCGGCGTCGGCCACGATGACGACGTCGCGTCTGCGCTGGGCGCGAACGACCTGGATAACCAGGTCGACGACGCCCGTGCACGACGGCCGGCCAATGGCATCGTAGCCCAGGTCCAGCAGCGCCGCCGTGTCGGTCGGTCCCTCGCACACGAGAAGCGGGCCGATGCCGGCAAGGCCGTCCGGCCAGAACAGGCCGTTGTGGCTGCCGGCGACGGCCCATTTCCTGCCGTCCTCGGCCCGCAGGCGGATGCCAATGACCCGGCGCTTCGCGTCGCACATCGGGAACGCCCATGTACCGGGCCGGTCGGAGAGCGCTGCACCCAGTCGCCGCAGACTGGCGGCCGAGACGCCCAGAAGGTGCGCCAGGCGTGCGAAGTCGGCCGGCGCGGTGCGTCCAGTCCACCGCTCGAGCAGCGCCCGCCAGTCCTGCTCCGGTTCCGGATGGGCCGGCACGTACACGCGGCACGGCGGCCGCGGGGGCGGCATGGCCGTGGCGGTGCGGTGCAGCCAGCCGCCGTTGCGGACGGGGCGGTCCGACTTGACGCGCATGCAGACCGCCACGGTCCCGTCGGGCGAGTAACCGCACCAATCTCCCTTTCCGCAGAGAGCGCACGGTCGCTGCCGCGTCACACGGACCCATTCGGTTTTTGTTGCACACGCCGCCGGCATGATCAGTACACCTCCACTGGCTCGGCCGGGCTGTCGGCCGGCCGCTTCCAGCCGTTCTTCGCCAAGGCGTCGATGAGGCGGCTGGCCTCGGCGAACGGAACGTCCGTGGGGTAGCCGTAGCGGGCGAGCAGGCGGGCCTGCTTGAAACTGCACTTGCGCTCCTCGTAGCGGCGGATGATCTCGCCGACGAGTTGCTTGGCTTGGGTGAACGAGAGGCCCTTGGTGTCGATGCCATTGCGCTCCAGGAGCGCGAGCATCTTCTCCGACGGCTCTCGCCCCTTGTCCCATCCCCGCTCACGCCACGGCTCGATGTGGAAGACGTCGAACGGGTCGACCACTTGGCAGGAGTAACGCGCCTTGGCGCGGATGGCCGCGCGGCGCGCCCGCTCGCGCTCTTCGGCCAGTTCCTTTTCGGCATCCGCAAGGGCCTCGGCCATGTCGACGGCAGCGCCGTCGGCCTCCTCGGCCTTCGCCCGGGCCCTGGCGACCACCTCGTCGGAGTAGTTGCCGCCGAGGATGTCGGCGGTAGTGATGAGGCGGTGGCGGCCGGAGTTGCCCACGAAGTCGATGATCTCGCAGGCGGGCTTGACGCTGGCGGCAATTGCTGCGCGCCGGGCGTCGGCTTCCGGGTGGGCATCTACAAGGCCCGGCAGCGGCCGCGTGCCCCGTCCGGCCATCTGCGCATAGAGAGCGCGGCTCTTGGTGGGCCGGGCCATGACGACACATGCGATGCCCGGCTCGTCGAACCCCTCGGTCGCCACGCCGACGTTCACCAGAATCTGGAACTTGCCGGCGGCGTAGTCCGCGAGCATGCCGCGCCGCTCGTCCTTGGGCGTGGTGCCCGTGACGAACCGCGCCGCTTCGGTGCGGTGGCGGTTGAAGATCTCGCACAGCCGCTCGGCGTGGGCGACGCTGGCGGCGAACACCAAGGTCTTGCGGCCTGCCGCCAAGTCCAGCGTTGGCGCGGCGACAGCGTGCAGCGTCTCTTCGTACTCCATCACCCGCGCCAGGTCCGCCCCGTTCAGATCCCCTGCCGTGGTGCGGATGGACGAGTAGTCCAGGCCGTCCACCACGACGCTGCGCTGGCGGATGGGCACGAGCCAGCCGTCGTGGATGGCGTCGAGAAGTTCGTAGTCGAACGCCACGGAATCGAAGACCTGGCCGAGGGCCTCCTCGTCGTGGCGGTCGGGGGTGGCCGTGACGCCGAGGATTTTCAGGTCTGGGTTCTGGCCGTAGTGTTCCAGCACGCGGCGGTAAGTGGGTGCCGTCGCGTGGTGGGCCTCGTCGACCACGAGCAGGGCAAACTCGCGCGGGTCGAACCGCTTCATGCGGCTGTCGCCGTTTCGGCCGGCGCACTGCGTCTGGATGGAGGAGACTACGACTCGGGCCTTGCCGAACATGGCGTGGTCGGCCCGCATCTCGGCCATCTCGATGTCGGGCTTGGCGCCCGTGACGGCCTCGATCTTGTCGGCCGCTTGGAAAATGAGTTCCTCGCGGTGCGCGAGCACCAGCGTCCGGCCCATCGGCATCCGGTTGATGACGTGGGCGAACGTGACCGTCTTGCCGGTGTTGTGCGTGACCGTGAAGTCGCCCAGGAGAAAACGGCCGTCGGCGTCCAGCGTGAAACCGTAGTACTCGCCCTCGCCGAGAAACTCGGCGTGAAACCCTGTGCGGAGCACGTCCTTCTTCTGCCGCCGCGGCGGGGCCTTCTTCCTGGCGACGCGGCAGGGAATGCAGGAGGCGTCGCCTGAGATGGAGACACGATAGTATGTGCCAGTGGAGTCGGTCTGTGTGCATGTCTTGGTGCACGGGCTGACGTAGGCCGCAAGGCCGACGCTCCGCGCCACAAACGCCAGGTCCGCCGCCAGGCGAGGCGACTGACTGATGTAGTCGTAGCCGCCACAAGTAAGGTGGCCATCGGTGTCCATCAGCCCTGCCAGCAGCGCCAGCCGATCTTCGCGTCGGGCCGACCGGTACTCGATGGGAACAAACTTGTCTCCCGACCCGCGACCGCGCAGGCCCAGCAGCACAAGTTCCTGGTGCAAGTTGCTCCCGTACCGTCCTACGGCCCCCATCTCGCTGACGAAGTGGTAGGTTTCTGCCTTGCCGGCGGGTTCGGCCCGCAGACGCATCCGCCGAAGTCGGGCCTGGTCTTCCAGTTCCCTCACGATCTCCGGCTCGGGCGTCGTCACGCTGATGCCCCGTTTGAGCCCGCCGTCGCCCAACAGCACGCCCAGGAAGTAAGGGTCGATTACAGGCGGGTCCTGGGCAGGGAAGTTGACGCCCGTCCGGAGGAGTTTGTGCAGGTGCTTGCGGTACTTGGGCCAACTCAACCACTCGTGCACAGAAACGTCGATGACCTCGCCGCCGCGGTCGGGGCGACCGTTCTTCTCACTCGTCCGCACCAGCGTCAGAATGTGGTCCTCGTTGACCACAAATGGCTCGCCCTTGACGGGGACGATCCTGTACATGCGCCCGCGGCCGTGCGCAAGGGCCAGAACATGGCGGGGCCGGCTGTCCGGCCCCATAAGCCGGTCGCCCACGCGAACATCCTCGACGGGCTTCACGGACCCATCGAACATCAGGATCGGCGTCCCGGGCGCGTGGCAGCCCGTGGGCTGAACCAGCAGCGTCGACCGCGCCGTACGCAGCGCGTCGAAGATGCTTTCAATGGCGGCTTGCT
>VGYT01000385.1 GCA_016872895.1 Planctomycetota bacterium | reverse complement strand
TTCGATTGTCAACCGAACCACATATCGCTTGTTCATGCCGATCCTCCCCGGTATCCTGACCCCCGTGTGAGAATCGGCTATTCACACAAACTAACAACATCAAAAGACGACGGGTACTACCCCCGAGCCGACCGCCAAATGTAGTGGAAACTTCTGCCCCGAAACGGCCCTGGCACCCCCGCCAAGGCGCTTTTTGAGGCGCAACTGCGTAAGTTGGGCTATCACGGCCAGGTTGTGGACGTTACCCCCCAGCAGGAGTGGGGCGACCCGATGGCGTACCTGACCCCAACCGAGCCGTTCTTCGAGGCCGGGACCACGTACCAGTATAACGACCACGGCGTCCACCTCCTCGGGAGCATCCTGACCCGGCTGGCAGGGGAACCCCTCAAGGACTTTTTCAAGCGACGCATCGCCGACCCCATCGGCATGACCGACTGGGACTGGGGGGTCTGCGGCACAGTGGAGGGGATTGCTCTGAACAACCCATCGGGGGTGCACGGCACCGGCATTCGGACGACGGCGCGCCAGATGGCCCGCTTGGGGTATCTATACTTGAACCGTGGCCGCTGGAACGGCCGCCAGTTGCTGCCCGCCGACTTCGTGGACGAGGCCGCGCGGAACCAGGTTCCTCTCACTGCGAGGTTCCGGAACTTGGACCTTCGCGGCCGGTACGGTCTTTACTGGTGGACGAACGGCGTTCAGACGAACGGGAAGCGCCCCTGGGCGTCGGCTCCGCCGGGGGCGTTCACCATGCACGGCCACAATTGCAACTTCTGCTACGTTATCCCGGAATGGGACATGGTGGTCGTACGGATGGGAACCCAGCCCATCGGCCGCAGCCCCGCGCAGGAACCATTGTGGGATACGTTCTTTGCCAAGATGGCGGAGGCCGTGGCCCGCGGCGGCGCTGCGGACAAGTAAGAATCGCCGTTTTCCCGGCATGCGGCGGGTCAGGCGACCCGACGCGCGGCAAGCCTGCCGAACCCGCCTTGTCGCTACGCCTGGCGCTTGTAGTCCTGGCCGTTGAAACTGCGGACCACCGATTCCTGCCAGGCCTCAAGGAGCGGTTTCATGCGTGCAACGACCTCCGGCTTGGTGGCCGCAAGGTCCTGCGATTCCGTGGGGTCCTTCGCGATGTCGTACAGTTCCCACGCGTTGGCCTTGACCCTGTGCAGTTTGTACACGTTGTCCGTCAGGGCGGCGTGGCCGACGCCGGGCTCGGCCTTATTGCTGTGCCAGAACCCGATGGGCCCAGGCCGCTGGGTCATCTTGCCGTCTATCAGCGAGACGATGCTGATACCGTCAAGCGGCTGCACCTGGTTGGGCACCTTTATGCCCAGCAGTTCAAGGATGGTCGGGTAGATGTCGCTGGTCGTGGCGGGCACGTCGGTCGTGAAGGGTTTGCGGATGCGTGCCGGCCACTCGATGATGCCAGGCACGCGCAGGCCTCCCTCCCATACTGTGCCCTTCTTGCCGCGCAGCCCGCCCGTGTAAGGCTCCTTGGTGCCGCCGTTGTCGCTACAGAACCATAGCAATGTGTTATCGGCGATGCCCAATCGCCTGAGTTCCGCCCTCAGCGTTCCCAGGCTGCGGTCCACGCCGTAGATTTCGCCGTAATAGGCCGACCCGCCCGCCTTCTCCTGATACTCCGGCAGCGGCTGGATGGGAACGTGCGGGTTGCCGTACCAGATGACTGCCAGGAACGGCGTCCGTGCCTTCGCGGCCTGGGAGATGAACTTCAGGGCCTCCGTGACGATTACGTCTGAGCCGTCGCCCTGGGCCTGGACCAGTTGGCCCTTGTGGCTGAAGGTCCAGTTCAGGTCGAAGAAATTTGAGACCGAGAGCCACTCGTCGAAGCCGAAGCGGCCGGGGCTCAAGGGGTCGTCGGCCGGGATGGGCTTCCCCGGACCGCTCACGCCGTTCAGATGCCACTTGCCGAAGTGGCCGGTGGCGTAACCGGCCGACTTCAGGGCCTGGGCGATGGTCATTTCCTGTGGCCGCAGGGGCTTGCCGGGGCCGAAGCAGCCGTACCGGATGGGGTGGCGGCCGGTCATCACGCTGCCGCGCGTGGGCGAACAATACGGGGCTGCCGCGTAAAAGCGGTTGAACCGCAGGCCGGAGGCGGCCATCTGGTCCATGACGGGGGTTCTGACGAAGGCCCGCTCGGAGTTGCCCGCGTTGTTGTAGCCGACGTCGGCCCATCCCTGGTCATCGGTCATGCAGAGGATGATGTTGGGCCGGTCGGCGGTCTTCGGTTCGGCAGCAGCCTGGAGCCGCTGCGGCAGGGCGGCTGCCGCTGCGCCCGCGGCGGCGGCCGCCAGGAACTCGCGCCTCCTCATTCTGCGCATCTTGCGCCCTCCTTACGCAGGGGTTGCTGTCGTTACGGATTATGACGGAGGAGAAGCCGCGAGGCCAGATAAAAGAGGGGCACAGGGCTGACGCCGTTGCTTATCCGGGCCGCTCCCCTACGGTCGCGGCTCTGATTCAGCCCGCGCCCCGTATAGTACAGCAGTAAATGAGCGCTCACTTACTGCCGGCGTATGCCCCACAGCGGGCTGAACTCGTGCAGCGCGTCCGGGCCGAGCAACTCGATGTGCCCGTCGCAAAACAGGACGTTCGCCATCCCGAAGTGCCGCATCGCCGTGTAGTGCCACCACGTTTCGCCGGGCTTCAGGAAACTCGTGTTGCGCTCGTCGGCCATCCACTCGGCCTGGGCGGCGGTGAAGTAGAGCGGCCACAGGTCGGGCGGCTTGTTCGTGTAGTTGGCAACGGACTTGCCGTAGTCGAGAATGAAGATAAGGCAAGGGTCCACCTTCTGGACCGTGCTGTCGAGGATTCTGTAGGTGCCCTTGTTGAGCCCGTAATCGAAGGCCTTGATGGCCCCGAGTTCGTTCAACGTGCTGGCGCCGGAATCGCCGGCACCGGACGTGCCGCCGCCGGTTCCGCCCCCCGTGGCGTCGCCGCCGGAGCGCTTGTCGAGGCCCACGACCGTACCCATGTCGCGGACGAAATCGTCGCTTATCATCTCGTCGCCCAGCCAGACCTCGAAGCGGAATTCGCGGTGCGACCCCTGGCCGGTTATCTCGTCGCTTCCGATGAACTCCATCTGGTTGATGCGGTCGCTGTCCAGCCACAGGTGGAACCGTATGTCGGCGTAGTCCAGGTTGCCGGGGGCGACGCTTCTGTCGAGGAAGAATGAGCGGTCGTCCACGCCGAAGTACGTCTTGCCGCCGCCCAGGTCCTGGCGCTTGACACCGTACGAGGAATCCACGAAGGCGGTGCCCAGGTACTGCCCGATGACGTACGGGGCGAAGTTCCGCTTGGCGTACATGCGGAACGTGAGTTCCGAAAGCGTGAACCGCGTGTCGAGCGCCACGCCGTCGCCGCTCGGGCCGCCCGCGTCGTACCCGCCGCCGATGTTGTCGGCGGTGCCCCCCGCGCCGGAGTCCACCATGACGGCAAGGTCGGGCCGTTCCGGCCCCAGCGGGCACCGCAGCACGTCGGCGGCCCGGTCCAGGTAGGGTGCCACCATCGCCGGCCACGCGCCGCCCGCCGTGAAGATGGTCTGGTCCTTGTCGGCCCGCCGCGAGTTCTGCGCCTTCCATATCTGCGCCAAGTTCATCTGGCACTTGGTCATCATGGCCGTGTCCCAAGCCGACGTCATGGCCGGCGCCAGCAGCGCCAGCAGCACCGCCACGAGCGCAACGACGATCAGGAGTTCCACCAGGGTGAACGCCGGCCGCAGCGCCCCGGTCACGGAGCGCTGCGGCGCTCGCAATGCGTCGGG
>VGYT01000384.1 GCA_016872895.1 Planctomycetota bacterium | reverse complement strand
CGTGATTATTGGCCGGAAACGGCGAAACCCCGCCGCCTCTCGGCTCGGGGTTTTGCGTTAACCACTTCGGCCGCGAAAGTTCGCGGTAAGATTTTTGGCTCCCCGGGGAGGACTCGAACCTCCAACCAAGCGGTTAACAGCCGCCTACTCTACCATTGAGCTACCGGGGAATCGGCATGTCGGGCCAGCCGCCGGTCATCGGCCGCGACGGCCCCATGAGTATCGGCCGGGCACATGCGCTGCCTTGAAGCGAACCGCCCGGCCGACAGGCCAAGTATAGCCGCAGGGGCAGGGGGCGTCAAGTTCCCTGGCAGCGCGGCCGAGGCGGCAGGAACATGGATTCGCGAGCCTGCGGCGGCGGGCATGGCGTGCCCCGGTCGGGTTCCCCCCAATCCGGGCATGGCTGGGTGCGACTGGTACTTGCGGCAACGGCCCGCGGCGCGGTGGGTACCCGCGCGAACAGCGGCGCGGGCACGCCACCCTGCGGGCAAGATGCCGACCGAGACGCACTTACCGGGCGACCGCGAAAATTGGTGGAGAAGGCTGCGCCCCGGCGGTACGATGCCTTCGTTGCCGCGCGTCGCCGCCGGGCCTTTGCGCCGGGCGTGCCGCCGGCGGGCAAGGAGCGCGCGAGCATGGGCAAGGGTCTCACGTACAAGGCGGCGGGTGTGGACATGGAGGCCGGGGACGCGCTCGTGGACCGGATAAAGCAGGCCGTCGAGCGCACCCACGGGCCGCGCGTCGTGGACCTGTACGGCCACTTCGCGGGCGTCTTCAGTCTGGACTTCAACGAGAGGCTCTTTAAGCACAATTATCGGCATCCGTTGCTGGTCGCCGGCGCCGACGGCGTGGGGACGAAACTGCGGCTGGCCATCGACGCCGGGCGCGTGCGCACCGTGGGGCAGGACCTGGTGGGCATGTGCGTCAACGACATCGCCGTCCTGGGGGCCGAGCCGCTCTTCTTCCTCGATTACCTGGCCACGGCGCGGCTTGAGCCGCACCTGCATGCCGAGGTGGTCATCGGCGTGGCCGAGGCGTGCCAGGCGTGCGACTGCGCCCTGTTGGGGGGCGAGACGGCCGAGATGCCGGGCTTTTACGCCCCGGGCGACTTTGACCTGGCGGGGTTCGCCGTCGGCGTGGTCGAAAGGAGCCGCATCATCGACGGTCGCCGCGTGCGCGAGGGCGACGTTATCCTGGGCCTGGTCTCCTCCGGCGTGCACTCCAACGGTTACAGCCTGGTCCGCAGAATCCTCAGTGAAGCGGGCCTGAAGGCGGACAGCCCCGTGCCCGAACTCGGCGGCACGGTGGCCGATGTGTTCCTTACGCCCACGCGTCTGTACTCGCCTGCGGTGCTCAAGGTGCTGCGCCATTACGGCACGAAGAAGGTCGTACACGCGATGGCGCACATCACGGGGGCGGGCATACCGGGCAACGTGCCGCGAGTCATCCCGAAGGGCCTGGAGGCCCGCATCGACCGCAGTTCGTGGCCCGTGCCGGCGGTCTTCAAGTGGCTCCAGAAGGCGGGCGACGTGCCGCCGAAGGAGATGTGGCGGGTCTTCAACATGGGCATCGGGTTCGTGATGGTCGTAAGCCCCTTCTATGCCGCCCACATCGCGGCCATGCTGCGGAAGGCGGGCGAGACGGTGCACCGCATCGGCACGATCGCGCGCGGCGGGGGCGAGGCGGTGTTTGACTGACGCTGCGCGCTGCCGCGGCGCCTATAAGACATGAGGTTATAGCGATAGCATGACCAGTCAAGCGCGCGCCGCCGATTGCGCCCGGGAGGGGTCGATGCGTCCCGGCGTCTGCCTGCGATCCGCCCGCCTCATCGTCCGGCCGGCGTGCCTGCGGGTGTTCCTGTTGTGCGGTCTCGCGGCGGCGGGGAGCCGGGCGGGCGAGGCCGCCGCCATCCACCGCGTGTGGGAGAAGGTCGAGATCGCGCTTCAGGCCGAGAAGAGTTACGAGAACCCCTACGCCGACGTTGTCATCTGGGTGGACCTGAAGGGCCCGGGCTGCCAGGGGCGATGCTACGGG
Organism: Planctomycetota bacterium; assembly: GCA_016872895.1. Taxonomy (GTDB): domain Bacteria; phylum Planctomycetota; class Phycisphaerae; order FEN-1346; family FEN-1346; genus VGYT01. Next base: position 1,794 of record VGYT01000384.1, on the reverse strand, counting down.
TTCTGGGACGGCGGCCGCACGTTTCGCGTGCGGGTTCTTGCGACGGCGCCGGGCGAGTGGACGTGGCAAAGCGGCTCCGATCCCCCGGATGCCGGCCTCAGCGGCGCCGCGGGGCGCTTCACGGCCGCCGCCTGGACGGAGGCCGAGAAACAGCAGAACCCCTGCCGCCGCGGCATGATCCGGCCGTCGCCCAACGGCCGCGCCTTCGAGCATGCCGACGGGACGCCGCTGTTTCTGCTGGGCGACACGTGGTGGGCGGCGTCGACGTTCCGCTTCCGCTGGCACGACGACGATGCGCCCCGGCCGATGGGGCCCGAGGCGGGCTTCAAGGACTACGTCCGTTTTCGCCGCGAGCAGCAGATGAACTGCATCGCCGTGATTGCTGCTTTCCCGGCCTGGGCCAACGACGGCAAGCCGGCGCGCCTGACGGCGGCCGACGGGACGGTCCTGCGTGCCGCGTGGCCGCAGGCGGGCACCCGCAGCGCCAAGGACATGACCGACGAGGCCGGTCGGCGGCCGTTCCTGTTTCCGGGAAGGGCGCCGGGGAGCGAGGCGATCGTCCCCGACCTGGAGCGCGTCAACCCGGAGTACTTCCAGTCGCTCGATCGGAAGATCGATTACCTGAACGCGCACGGGATGGCGGCCTTCATCGAGGTCGCGCGGCGGGACATCGGCCAGGCCTGGAAGAAGTTCCATCCGTGGCCGGACTCGTATGTTCGATACATCCAGTACGTTTGGAGCCGATACCAGGCGAACATCTGCCTGCTGAGTCCCATCCACTTCGACACGCCGGCCCAGAGCATTCCTGCCGACGACTGGAACGAGGCGGCCAACCGGTTGGTCGCCCGGTACGGTCCGCCGCCGTTCGGCACGCTCGCCGGCACGAACTCGAACCCCTCGTCGCTGGTGAACTGGGGACACGTTGACAAGGCCCGATGGCTGGGGTTCCACCAGATCGGCAACCGCCGGACGCACGACGTGTACGCCCTGCTGACGGAGATATTTGCCGCCGCCCCGCCCGTGCCCGCCATCAACGGCGAGCCGTACTACGACGGCATGGAAGACGCCGACGGGGGGACCGACAAGGCCGCCCTCTACTGCCGGTCGGCGATGTACGGCAGCGTCCTGTCTGGCGCCCTGGGCGGCCACATCTACGGGGCCGGCGGCTGGCAGGGCGGACTGTGGAGCGGCGAGGTCGAGGCCGCCTCAAAGTTCCCCATCTGGGAAGTCATCCGCTGGCCGTCGGCCGGCCACATGCAGCACCTGAAGGCTTTCATTCTCTCCGAGGGCCGGCGGTACCAGGAACTCGTCCCGAGTGCGGACTGCGTCTCGCCCAACCGCTCCGGCAAACCCAAGGGCCTGACGGGGTGGGCGTACTGCGCCCGGACGCCCGATGCGAAACTGTTTCTGCTGTACTTCGAGAAGGAGTGCCCCAGGGCGTCGCTCAAGGACGCGCTGCCGGCAGGGAAGTACCAGGCCCGCTGGTTCGACCCGCGCACGGGCCGATGGACCGACGCCGGCGGTCTTCGCCCCGGCGCAGCGGCGGGGGTGCTGGAGGCGGACGCAGACGGGAAGATCGTCCTGCCGCCGTTCCCGGACTCGCAAGGCGCGTCGCAGAACGACTGGGCGATGCGGCTCGCGCTCCTTCAGTAGCGCTGTGCCTCGTCCCCGGCGCCGCGCCTGCCGCCAGCGATTTCGCCGGGCGAGCAGGAGCGCCTGGCCGGGTGGTCACCTGGCCGGGCCTTTGTTCAGCCACACGTCAATGCGCCGGTCTTTCTGGAAGTCTTTCTGAAG
>VGYT01000383.1 GCA_016872895.1 Planctomycetota bacterium | reverse complement strand
TTTTGGGGGGGCGGGGGCCGGCCGGCCGGTCATGGATTCCAGATCGGCGGGACGGCCCGCCGTCACCTGGACCCGCGTGCGACAAAAAACTCATTCGTCAGGGCTGAGCGCATCCGCGTCCGAGCCGCGACCGTAAGGGAGCGGCGCCGTCGGGCTGCCTGGCGCAACTACACCGCTCCCTCACGGTCGCGGCTCTGATTCGGCGCCGTTGCCGACAGCATGCCCGGCGAACGGCAATCTGGCATGCCGCCCGGCAAAGGGCACACCCGACCGCGACTAACGCAGTATCGCGGCGGGATTCAGCGGCTTGATTTGCCCGCCCCCGGCCGCTATGGTGTCCCGCGCGGGGGCGGCGCTGGCCGCGCGGCCCGCACTTTTCCGGCCCGGCGCTCCGGCGCTGCGCGGAGGAACAGAACCCGTGAGAGCACTTCACATCGTGGAACCGAGGAAGGTGGCCTTCCTCGACGCGCCCAGGCCCGAGCCGCTTCCCGGCGAGGTCCTCGTGCAGTGCCACTACGTGGCCCTGTGCGGCAGCAACATGGGCCAGTACACCGGCGACGGCGTGTGGAGCAAGATAGACTTCCCGAACCCGGTGGGCTGGGCGGGGCACGAAAACATCGGGACCATTGTTGAATCGCGATGCGACGGATGGAAGCCCGGCACGCTCGTCCTGGCCCAGCCGGAGGGGTACTACGGCTTCGCCGAGTTCATCCGCGCAAGGCCGCCGGGCGTGGCCGCGCTGCCGCCCGATGCCCCCGACGTGCCCGCGCTCATCGTGGCCCAGCCGATTGCGACCGTCCTGCGGGCGCTCTCGCAGACGGGCAACGTAATCAACCAGCGGTGCGCGGTCGTCGGCCAGGGACCGATGGGCCTGATATGGACGCACCTGCTGTGGCACATGGGCGCCCGGCAGGTCATAGCCATCGACAAACTGGCGTGGCGCCTGAAGTGGGCCAGGCGCTTCGGCGCAAGCGCCACGATCGACGCCTCCAGGGAGAACGTCGTCCAGCGCGTCCGCGACCTGACGGGCGGCGAAAAGGTCGATTTCTGCGCCGATGCCGCCGGAAAGCCCGACTCCATGGCCACCGCCGCATACCTGGTCAAACGCGCCGGGCGCCTGTTCGTCTTCGGCATGCCCGATTACAACGACCAGCCGTTCCCGTGGTACGACACGTTCCGCAACGAGACGAACATCATAACGTCGGTGGGGCCGGAGTGCGCAGCGTTCTTTCAGACCGCCGTGGACATGGTTGTCGATGGCCGCGCGGACCTCGGCGCAATGGTCACCCCGCGGATGCCCTGGGAGAAGGCCCCCGAGGCCTTCGAGATGTACGCCGCCTGCGCCGAGGGGTCGCTCAAACTTACGCTCGTCATGTAGTACTGCGACGCCGGTTGAGCCAACGCGCGGCGGTTCAGGAGAACCGCCGCGCACTATCCTCGTGGTGCGCGAACGTTGTATATGTGGGTTATGGAGAATCTTGCCGGGGGAAGGCGGCGCGGATGATACGGTACACGGTATCCGGCGGCGTGTGCGTCCTGGCGCTCGATGCGCCGCCGCTGAACATGATGACCTTCCCGCTTCTGGACGAACTTCGGGCCGCCGTCCGCCGGGCGAACGAGGACGCGGAGGTCCGTGGGATCATCCTGACGGGCCGGCCGGACCACTTCAGCGCGGGCGCCGACGTGGGCCTCCTGCGCGACGCCGCGACCGACGAGGCCGCCGTCCGCACGTCGCGCGTCTTTCAGGAGGCGTTCCAGGCGGTGGAGGATTCCGCCAGGCCCTTCGTGGCCGCCGCCGCAGGCCGCGTCATGGGCAGCGCCCTGGAACTGGCGATGGCGTGCCACTTCCGCGTGTGCGACGCGGCGGCCCGGTTCGGCATGCCGGAGGTAACGCTCGGCATAAATCCCGGGGCGGGCGGCACGCAGCGCCTGCCGCGGCTGGTGGGCGCGGAGCAGGCGCTGAAGATGCTCCTTACGGGCGAGGCCGTCGGCGGGCAGCGGGCCCTTGAGTTCGGCCTGGTTGATGCGATATGCGACGGCGGCGACCTGGTAGAGTGTGCTCGTGCGTTTCTGCGCACCGCCCGCCCGCCCCGGCGAACAGGCGATCGCACCGACAAGACCGCCGACGCCGCCGCCAACGCGGCCGCCTTTGCGCGGGCCCGCGATCGCATCGCCGGCGTCCGCCCGGAGATCATCGCCCCGCGCATCATCCTGGATGCCGTCCGGACGGGCCTGGAGGAATCCTTCCAGGCGGGCCTGCGCAAGGAACAGGAAGGCTTCGCGCAGTGCATGAGAACGGCCGCGCCGCGCAACAAAATCTACCTCTTCTTTGCCACGCGCGAGGCGGGTAGAATGCCCGGTCTCTCGGGCATCGCGGCCGCCGACATAACCCGCGCCGCGGTCGTCGGCATGGGCTCGATGGGGACGGGCATCGCCCAGGCCCTCATCGCGGGCGGCATACGGGCATCGGCGCTCGACCAGAACCGCGCAGCCGTTGATAAGGGAATCGGGAGGATACGGAGCAGCATCGGCCGCCGCGTCCAGGAAGGCCGCCTTGAGCCGGCGGCCGCGGAAAAGAACCTGGGCCTGCTGTCTGCGGCGGACTGGCCCGACATCGCCGACGCGCAACTGGTCATCGAGGCGGTGTTCGAGGACGTGGCGGTGAAGCGCACCGTAATCGGCCGCATAGAAGCGGCGTGCGGGCCGGCGGCCGTCATCGCCTCGAACACGTCCACGATCTCGCTGGACGTGCTGGCCGAGGGCATGCGGCGCCCCGAGCGGCTCATAGGCATGCACTTTTTCAACCCGGCGCACCACATGCCGCTTGTAGAGGTCATACGGCGCGAGGCGGCGCCGCCGGGCGTCGTGGCAACGGCCCTCAAGTTCGCCAGGGCCATCCGCAAGACGCCGGTGCTCGTCAGGAACCGCGAGGGGTTCCTGGTCAACCGGCTCTTCATCCCGTACCTTAAGGAGGCCTTCCGGCTGCTTGAAGAAGGGGCGGAGCCGCCCGCGATAGACAAGGCCATGGTCGAGTTCGGGTTCCCGATGGGGCCGCTGGCGCTGGCCGACATGGCCGGGCTGGACGTGCTGGCGATGACCGACGGCGTGTTGAGCGCGGCGTTTCCCGCGCACGGGCCGCTCTCGAAGATTGCCGCGCGCCTGGTCGAGCGCGGGCGACTCGGCCAGAAAACCGGGGCGGGCGTCTATCAATACGAAAAGGGCGACCACACGCCCCGCCCGAGCGCGGAAACCGCCGAGATTATCGCCCAGGTGCGCCAGGAGGAAGGCCGGACGCCCCGGCGGATGGAAGACGACGAAATCTCGCGGCGGCTGGTCATGCGGATGGTGGCCGAGGCGCTGCGCGTCATGCAGGAAGGCATCGCCGAGCGCGAATCGGACCTCGACGTGGCGATGGTGCTGGGGACGGGGTTCCCCGATTTTCGCGGCGGCGTCATGAAGTACGCGCGCGACCTGGGCCTCGCGGGCGTCCGCGCGGACCTGGAGAGGCTGGCGGCAGAGTGCGGGGCGCGCTACGCGCCGTGCGGCCTGCTGCCCCGCGCCGCCACGTAGGCGGCCGGCGCAGCCGTGGCGCATCCTGTTCAGCCGCCGCCGGTACGGCGACGCAAACGCCGTTGTTTAGCCGCCGCCGGCACGGCGACGCAAACGCCGTTGTTTAGCCGTCGCCGGCACGGCGACGCAAACGCCGTTGTTTAGAAGCTGTTTCACAACCCCGGAGATTGCCGATGAAGGTAACAGTTCAACCTGGCATACGGGAGCCAAGCCATGGCCAAGGAACTGTTACCCGATGACCTCTGGGCCGAAATCGAGCCCTTGTTGCC
>VGYT01000382.1 GCA_016872895.1 Planctomycetota bacterium | reverse complement strand
CCGTGCGGGCGCGGACCTCCAGGCGCGCGATGCGCGTCAGGACCTTCGGGTCCAGGAAATTGCGTCCGTCGGCCTCAGGCACGGCTGGCATCCTAAGCCTTATGTAGCCTTACGTGGGGTGAAAACACCTTGGCGGCCTCGCCGGCGAGCGTCTCGGGACTCTCGGCCTCGGCGATGGTGCTTATCAACTGGTCCACGATGCGGTCGGGCGTAACGCCCTCCGACTCGGCGGTGAAGTTCGTGATGATGCGGTGCCGCAGCACAGGGTGGGCGACCGCCTTGATGTCGCCGGTGGTGACGAAGGTGCGGCCGTCGAGGGCGGCGCGGGCCTTGCCGCCCAGCAGCAGGTACTGCGCCGCGCGCGGCCCGGCCCCCCAGGTGACCCATTCCTTGATGAACGGCGGCACGTTCTCGGGCCCCTCGCTGACGCGCGTCGCCCGCACCAGGCGAAGCGCGTAGCGGATGGCATGCGGCGGAACGGGCACTCGCCGCACGATCCCCTGGAGGCGGATGATCTGGTCGCTCGCCAGCACCTGGCTTACCTCGGGCGAATAGAGGGCCGTCGTCGTCTCGGCGATGCGGTACTCCTCATCGAAACTCGGATACCGCACGAACAACTTGAACATGAAGCGGTCCTGCTGCGCCTCGGGCAGCGGGTACGTCCCTTCCTGCTCGATGGGGTTCTGCGTCGCCAGCACGAAGAACGGGACAGGCAGCGTGTGCCGCTCGCCGCCGATGGTCACCTGCTTCTCCTGCATCGCCTCCAGCAGTGCGGCCTGCGTCTTGGGGGGCGTCCGGTTGATCTCGTCGGCCAGGATGACGTTGGCGAAGACTGGTCCGCGTAGGAACTTGAACTGGCGGTGGCCGGTGGCCTTGTCTTCCTGGATGACCTCCGTGCCGGTGATGTCGGAGGGCATCAGGTCCGGCGTAAACTGGATGCGGTGGAACGAGAGGTGCAGGCAGCCGGCCAGGGTGCTCACCATGAGCGTCTTGGCCAGGCCCGGCACGCCTTCCAGGATGCAGTGGCCCTGGGAGAAGATGGCGACGAGGAGTTGGTCTATGACCTCCTCCTGGCCCACGATTACGTGCGCCAGTTCCGCCTTGACGCGGGCGTGGGCCTCGCGCAGGCGTGCCAGTTCTTCCAGGTCGCCCGATGCCAGGGGGTCCGCCGGGGCCTCGTTTTCGGGAGCCATGCGTCAAAAGCCTCCTTCTATCGCTGGAGGATGGGCAAGTACTGGTAGGGCAGTTGCAGGATGACCAGGGCCAGGGCCGTGCCGTAGGTCTCGCCGACGCTGTCGCCGGGCCAACTGCCGTCCTTGTTCTGGCGGCGCAGGATGTCGTCTCGCGCCTTGGGGAAGAACGCCCGCCACTCCTCGGCGCTCGTCAGGAAGATGGCCTCCGAGGCGTAAAGGAGGCCGTAGAACCCGTGGCCGCCGAAGGCCGTGGCGCCCCCGGAGCGTATCTGCTTCTTCGTGTACTCCAGGGCGCGCAGCGCGACGGGGTTCTCGTACTGGCCCGCGTTGTACAGGACTGCAACCGCCGCCGCCGTGATGGGCGGCCGGCTCCCGCGGGCCTGCACCGAGTACGAAATGCCGCCGTCCGACTCGGCGCACTTGCCGATGTACTCGCATGCCCGCGCGATGGTCGACTTGGGGACCTTGATGCCGGCGTTCCGGCACGCCCGGAGCGCCTGGATTTGCGTGACCGTGACCGACCCCTCGTCGGTGTTGGCGTCGGGCGTGTAGTACCATCCGCCCTGGCCTGACTGGCTCTTGGCCGTCAGGGCGACCGCCCGGGCGAGCACGTCATGGATTCTCCGCTGAAGGTCCACGTCCTGTTCGGCCCCGTAGGCCTGGGCGAGGAACAGCATCGAGAACCCGTGCCCGTACATGGGCCGCTCTTCTTCCGCCATCACGGTAATAAGGCCGGTGCGGTTGGCGCAACTGAGGGTGTAATAGACGGCGCGGCGGACGTTCTCGGCGTACTCGCCCTCGCTGGGGGTGTTGCCGCCCGCCATGAGGGCCAGCCCTGCAAGGGCCGTCATCGCGCACGGGTAAACGCCCATCGGTCCCTGCGCCCGCCAGGAGCCGTTGCGGGCCTGGGTGCGAGCCAGGTGCGCCAGGCCTTTCTGGATGGCTTGCTCGGCCTCCGGCGTAATCAACTCCGGCCGTACGGCAACCTCTGCGCCCAGGGCGGGCGGGCCAACCGCCGCCGACGCCAGCGCCGCAAGCATGGCCGCATGGCAGGCGGCCCGAACCGCAAAACCCCAAGCCCGACAGCGCAAACCCGAAGCCGGAAACCCGAAGCCCGAACCAAACGCCAAACGGCAAACGGCAGCCGGCGCTTCGCCGTTGCTGTTTGATTCGGGCTTCGGGTTTCGGTTTTGCCGTTTCATTCTACTGACCGGCTGAACACCTGCACGCCGTCCTGCACGAGCAGCACAAGCGTGCCGTCCTGGAGGAACAGGCTGCGGAGGTTCTCAAACTTTCCGTCGCTGCGTGCCGACGGCAGGCCCAGCCCTGCGGCCACCGTGCCGTCGCTCTTGCGGACGAACGACACGGTTGAGAGGTTGGTTGACGTGGTGCTCCTGCCGTCGGGCGACTTCACCATTTCGCGCACCAGGCAGGGCAGCAGGTCGCCGCCGCGGACCGCCGCGTCCAGGAGCAACTGCGGGTAAGACGTCATGGCGATGGAGACGACGTCGCGCTTGCGGCCGCTGGCCAGGTCAACGCTTGCGAGCGTCGCCTTCGGGCCGCCTTCCCCCCCGCCGTCGAAAGAAAGCATGTAAAAGACGCGGCTGACCGGGTCCAGGCGGGCATCCACCAGGTAGCCGCGCATGGCGCCCGTGCCATGAACGGCCTTGATCTCGCCCGTAGCCAGGTCGCGCACCTGGAGCGAGTCGGAACCGGCGACGCAGATCGTATCGGCCTCCGGCGCGACGGCGATGCGACCTTCAGGCAGTTCGGCGCGCCACGCCAGATCGCCCGAGGGCAGTTTCCGGAGGGCCACGCTGCGCTTCCCGCTGCCGGACTGGCTTTCCTCCAGGATGCCGTGGCGGGTTACGCAGACGGGCCTCCACGCAACCCGCCCGACCGACAGTGCCGGGGCAGCCCCCCCCTCGCCGCCAGCAAGCACCGCCAGGCGCGCCCCCGTCATCGCGTCGCAGACCCACAAGTCGCGCCCGTCCAGCATCAGAAGGACGTAGCGCTCCGCCTCTCCGGTCCAGGCGATGGCGTTGCGCGGAAACGTCCGCTCCCACCATACCTCGCCCGTCGCGCAGTGGACCACGCGCACACTCTGCTCGTCCGTCCGGATGGCCACGTACCCGTGGCCCGTGCTCTCCCACCCGGAGGAACGCATTGCGCTCACGAAATGCACCGAGGACATCGCCACGAGCGCGCCCTGGGGCGCCGCAACACTCTGCGTCCAGAGAATCTTCCCGGACACGAGGCCGAAGCCCTTCAGCGTGTCCTGGGCCGCCAGAAGGACGATGTGGCCATCGCGGCTCGACCCCTGCGGCGACCGGACGGCGGTGGACCGGCCCATGTTGGCCTCGTAGCGGACCTCGCCGTCCCGCAGCCGCCGGCAAACCAGCACAGTCTCCGTCCCGTATCGCTGGAGGAAAAGGTGCTCCTCGATGAACTGCGAGACGTCCTGCGGCGCCACCTGCGGCCACCGCTGGAACGTCAGCGGCGGGGCAGACCCTGACTTGTCCTTGGATTCCCACAGGAGCCGCCAAGGCGGTTCCGGCATCCCCGCAAAGAGCCGCTCCCGGGCCGCGCCCAGTGCCTTCTCGGCCAGGCGCTCCTGGGCCAAGGAGGCCGCTGCCTTCGTCCCATTTGAGCGCGGCGGGTCGGGA
>VGYT01000381.1 GCA_016872895.1 Planctomycetota bacterium | reverse complement strand
GACGTACCAGTCCAGAAGTTCGGCGTGGACGTCGTAGATGAACAGGCCCACGTCGCGGGCGCGCGGGTCCGCCTGCCACACGTTCCGCGTCTCGAACAGGGGCACGTTCTCCAGCGTCGCGCCGTCCGCCAGGAGGCCCCTGCCGCCGGCGTCGGTCCACGCCTTGCGAAGGGCCTCCGCGGAGCCGTACTTCTTCCGCAGCCAGGCCCGCCACTGCCCCGCGAAACCCTCCGGGATGCCCCCGTAGAAGTTCAGGTTCTGCTCGTTGAAGAACAGGACGACCGCGGCCGCCGGGTCCTCCGACAGGCGCATCTTCGTGTACGGGTTCACGCGGTCCAGGAGTTTCCGCACCCCCGCCCGCCAGTGGTCGCGCACCGCGTCGTCGAAGAAGATGCGGCTCTTGAAGGCCTCGCCCTTGGCCCGCTCCGTCCAGCCGGGGCCCGCCTTGTACCCGCGCCAGGACGTCATCGCATCCACGTATAGATAGATACCGTTTTCCTTGAGGCAGGCCCCCATGTAATCGAACCGGTCCAGGGCCTCCGGGTCGAACTCCAGGTCGGCCCTGCTCGCCCCCGTGAGGTAATGGTCCAGGAAATGCGGCCGCACGAGGTTGTACCCCTGGCGGCGGACCGCCTCGGCCCACCGCCGGATGTCGTCCTTCGTCGTGCACCACTGCCCCAGCACCTGGTGCGGCGCGATGGAACAGCCGAAGAACCTGACCCGCCTGTCCGGCTGCTTCTCGAAGGCCAGGCGCCCGCGCTCGTTCAGGATCACCCGCCCGTACTTGCCCGCCGGGGCCTCCACCAGCCGGCTCATGTCCAGGGCGCTGCCCGGAGCGACGGCCGCCTGCGACCCGTCCACGGCCCGCCATTCCGCGCCCTCGGCAGCCGTCCACGGGACCTGGCCGGCCGTGTCCTGAGCGGGCGCCGCCGCGGCCGCGGCCCCCGCCGCCGGCCCGGCCGCCGCCGCCACGGCCTGCGACCCTGCCGCAACCGCCACCGCCAGCGCCGCCGCCCCGACGGTCCGAATCCACCCGAACGCTCCGCCCATGTGCGTCTTCCTTGCCGTGAACCGGCGCTCCCTGCTGGTTGCGCATCTGCCGCGGTTGCAGCAGGTGGTTTCCCGTGCCATTTTACCCGCACATTCTCCCCGTGTAACGCCAGTCCTGCACGCGGGGGTCGCGCGCTTACCGGCGAAAGGGCTTTACAGGTCGGCTCGGACAGGGTAGCCTGCTTGCGTGCCTGAACGTCGGCGAATCAGGGCCGCAACCGCGAGGGAACGGTGCAGTTGCGCCAGGCAGCCCGACCGCGCCGCTCCCCTATGGTCGCGGCTCTGCTGGCTAGGGAGACGCACACGAGCAACCCCGGCCCTTTGAAGAAGTCCGCCCGCACGCGCCGCCGGCGCGGAATCCTCCGGCGCGAGTTCCTCGGCCGCGCAGCAGCCGCAGCGGCGCTCGCCCTCGTCCCCCGCCACGTCCTCGGAGGCCAGGGCAACATCGCGCCGAGCCGGAAGACCACCCTGGCAGCCATCGGCACGGGCGGACAGGGCCTTCAGAACCTGGCCACCCTCCTGGAGTTCCCCGAAATCCAGGTCGTCGCCGTCTGCGACGTCAATCGCGAGAGCGGCGGTTACCTCTCCTGGAACTGGAACCAGGGCAAAGAACAGCGCACCGCCGGGCGCGAGCCCGCCCGCCGCGCCGCCGACGCCCATTACGCCCGGCTCGCCCCCTCCGGCACGTACACGGGCACCAGGGCCTACGCCGATTTCCGCGAGTTGCTCGCCCGCGAAGACGCCGACGCCGTCATGGTCGCCGCCCCGGACCACACGCATGCCGTCATCTCAATGGCCGCCCTGAACCGGGGCAAGCACGTCTATTGCGAGAAGCCGCTCGCCTACTCGGTGTTCGAGGCCCGCCAGGTGACCCAGGCCGCCCGACGCGCGGGCGTCGCCACCCAGTTGGGCAATCACGGCCAGGCCTCCGAAGAGGCGCGGCTCGTCTGCGAGTTCATCGCCGACGGGGCCATCGGCCCCGTGCGCGAGGTCCACGTATGGAGCCCGGCACGGTTCTGGACCTGGTTCTGGGGCGAGGCCCGCCCGCCCGAAACCCCGCCCGTTCCCGACGGATTCGACTGGGACCTGTGGCTCGGACCGGCGCCGCTACGCCCGTATCATCCCGCCTACTGCCCCTGGACGTGGCGGAACTGGTGGGACTTCGGCACCGGCCTCCTGGGCGACCTGGGCTGCCACAAACTTTCGACCGTCTTCAAGGCCCTCAAACTCGCCTATCCGAGCGCCGTCGAGGCATCTTCCACCAAACTGAATCCGGAGACCTACCCGCTGGGCGTCATCGCGCGATTCGAGTTCCCCGCCCGAGGCGACATGCCGCCCCTTGCCCTGAACTGGTACGACGGGGGACTCCGCGGCCCCCGCCCGGCCGAACTGGAGGCCGGCCGCCGCCTGGAAGACGTCCTCTACGTCGGCGAAAAAGGCAAAATGATGGGCCACCGCCTCATCCCCGAATCTCGCATGAAAGACTACGGGCGGCCGCCCAAGGTCCTTCCCCGGTCCGTCGGCCACTTCAAGGAATGGGTGGATGCCTGCCGCGGCGGCCCGCCCCCCGGGGCCAACTTCGTTGACCACGCCGGGCCCCTCACCGAGACATGCCTCCTGGGCAACGTGGCCCTCCGCGCGCAGCAGAAACTCTCCTGGGACGGCCCGAACCTGCGCATCACCAACGACGACGACGCAGCCCGCCTCCTTCACCGCGAATACCGCAAGGGCTGGACCCTCTGAACGCCCCCCGCGCTGTTGATTCTATGGGTGCCATGCTTTCGCGCCGTTGCGAAAGCATGGGTCCGCCGGGCGCCATGCTTTCGCGCTGCTGCGAAAGCATGGTCATGAGGGCGTGGGCCTATCGGATTGACTTCCGCCCGCCTCAGCCGTAAAATATCGCCATGCCACGGAAGAAGATTGCCAAGCCCGATGCGCCCCCGGCGCATGCGCCCGGGAGCCCTGTCGGCCGCCCGCCCTCGGATGCGAAAGACGCACAGCCTGGGCCAGCCGCGCCGCAGCATGGCATGGGCCGGCCGGAGATTGACTCGTTCGAGGCCGCCCTTCAGCGCGAAAAACGCACCACCGGCTTCTTCGTCGCCTTTGACTACTCCACCGACGCCATGACCGAAATCGGCGCGTTCTTCAAACGCACCGGCATCATGATCCGCGCCCTGACGGTCAAGGACATCCTGGACGAACAGATTGCCAGGAAACTGGCGTAGAGCAAATTCACCGCATCGCGCCAATGGAGAACGCAATGGAAACTTTGGAAGACATTCAAACAAGGCTCCGGGCAAATCAGTACAAGAACGAGGAACACGTACGGCTTTCCTTGGTGGCGAGAGTCCTGCAAGAATACGGATGGGATATCTGGGACCCCACAGAGGTCAACGCCGAGTTTGTCCCCGTGCCCGAAGAGGACAACAAGAGGTTGGACATTGCCCTATTCGCACCCCCGTTCACCCCTGCGGTTTTCATAGAAGTCAAAGCGGTAGGGGCCATCACCAACCTGGCGGACACAGAGCGGCAACTGCGCGATTATAACAAGAACATCACAACCCCCTTTTGCATCATAACCGATGGGCGCGAATGGAGGTTCTACTACTCGCTGACCCCAGGTGATTTCAGCAGCAAGTGCTTCAAGGCCCTTAATCTGCTGAACGACGCCATTGACGATATCCAACGCACTTTCGCCCTGTGCGGTTTAGCCATTTACGCTGCCGCGAAAAGGGCGTAGGCAACGGTATCCAGAATTTGCTGAACTCGGGTCGAGAACATCGTCTTGGGTGCAATTCGATGCTGCCACAGGACCCG
>VGYT01000380.1 GCA_016872895.1 Planctomycetota bacterium | reverse complement strand
ATTCCTTTTTTTGAAGGGGGGACGCCCGGAAGGGGGGGTGCAGGGGGGGAAACCTGGCGGGGGGAAACAGCATTGCCGGGGCCGCCCGCCGCGTGTGGAGGGAGCCGCGTAGCGGCGACCGTGGGAGGTGAGGCCGTAGGCCGAACACCGCTGAAGCGGAGCGCCGGCGCGGCGATTGGCCTTTCAAAGCAATCGGCGTGACGGCGCGTAGCGTCTCCGGGGGGCAGCGAAGTGCGGCGGGAGGCTGTCCACGGCGAACGGCTGACGGTCAGCGGCGGGCGTGGGGGCCGCTGTGCCGGCAGCCGGGCGACGTGGCGAGCGGTGATGGCGTCTGCGCCATGACCGCGAGTGCCTCCTGCCGCGCTCGCTGGGGGTCTTCCGGGGCGGAGCCGCGAATCCGACGATGGCGACGGCGGAGCCCCGCAGCAGCGTCGGCGCGCTGCGCGCCGTCGCTGCAAGGGGCGGAGTCCGGCGACAGCGGCGGAATGGCGGCGGAGGGGGTCTGGTCTGGGCCGCCGGTCCGCCGCAGGCGGAGCAAGAGGGTGTTGGCGTCCCGCCGTCGCTCGCTTTGCGAGCTATGGCGGGCAAGAGCGGACTCTGCGGCGGCGGCCCCGCTCCTGGCGGGGACGATGACGCAGAGCAACACGCTCTTGCAGGCGGCCGGGTGGCGACGCTTGAAACGACCCCGCAGCAGTGCGTAGCACGCTGCGGGGCGCAGCCGGACGGCGAAGCGCGTGAACGGAGACGGATCCCTGCCGGCGGACCCGAAGGGCAAGCGATCCGACGCCGGTTCGTGAAGCGGGTCGGCGGAGGCCGCAGGCCGAACCCGCCGTCGCTCCGCGTAGCGGAGCTATGGCGGGGCAAGGCCGAGAGCCAGCGCATCCGCGGGCCAGTTCGCGGACGGCGCGGTACGCGCCGGCTGTGATCTGGCCGCGCTGGCGCCCGCGATCGAGCCGGCGTGGATCGCGCAGCGCCACGACGCCGCCCTTCGACTGAGCTCAGGGCAGGTAGGCGTCGGGGCGGACGCCAAAGGGTCCGGAGGAGTGGTCGCGCGCACGCCCCGCCGACGCTCGCGAAGCGAGCTATGGCGGGCGCAGCGTCCGGGCGTTTGAAGCGGCGCCGGGGGTGTCTGGCCAGGACTGAGGTGTGTACGGAGTTCCAGATTTCAGAGTCAGAAGTTGAGCGACCCCTTGGGGACCCGCCTTCGCCGAAGCCGGCTACGGCGAGGCAAGGCGATTCTGGGAAGCGGAGGACGGTCTGCGGCGGCGGCGAAGACGCCGTCGCAGTCCGGCCGGAGCGTTCCGGTGGGCCTGCGCAGCAGGCCGCAGAGCGACGGAGGGCAGTTGCGGCGAAGCCGCATCTGCCTGACGGCGCGGATCCCGCGGAGCGGAACAGGGAGTTGGCCGCGCCGTAGGCGCGGGAACCGTGAACGGCACCGCGGAGCGGTGAGCTTGCGAATCCCGAAGCGGGGACGTTCACGGACAACTCGCTGTGGAGCGGAGCGTCTTTGAAAAGCAGTTGCGGTGCGGCGTTTTCGGAGCCGCTTGCGGCGGAGAACACGCCGCACGGCAACTGCGTCGAGGTGACGCCGTAGGCGGCACTCCGCTGGAGCGGAAGGGCTGGCGCGGAGCGTGCGGCCCGTCCCGCCGTCGCTCGCGTAGCGAGCTATGGCGGGCAAGAGGGCAAGCACGATCCGTGACAGCCCTGGAGCGACCGAGCGCGGCGTAGACGCGCGAAGCGGAGCCCTGGCGCGCCGGGTGCGTAAGCAGCCGGCGTGACAGGGCGTAGCGGTCAGAGCCCTGCGCGTCCGGCGTAGCCGGCAAGCGGGGCGTGAAACATGAGCAGCGGCCTTGATGTGACCGGTCCGGGGCGTAGCGCCGTAGGCGCGGAGAACCCGCCGACGCTCGCGAAGCGAGCTATGGCGGGCGCAGCCGGAACGGTCACTTGAAGGCCGCGTTCCTTGTTGTCTTTGGGGCGGAGCGCATGGAGTGGCGGCTGTGAGGGAGGGCGCCAAGCGGAGCGCGGCGCCGTAGGCGACGCGTCCGTGCAGGCGACCGAGGGAACAGACGACACTCGATGCGCGGAGGGGGTCTGTGGGGCGAGCGTAGCGAGGGGGTCAAGAAATGAGGCGCCGCCGGCCGATGACGACGGCCTCTATGATCACGGCGATCCGGCGGCGCACCGCTGAAGCGTAGGGGTTGGCGCGGCGGGTGCGTAAGCAGCCGCCGTGACATACCCCGGAGCGTAGTACGGCGAGGCGCGCGTCAGCGCGCCGGGGATGGGGGGACCGGGAAAATGCGGTGGCGGTGGGGATGAGGACGGCGGAGCGGGAGCGCCTGGCGCGCAGCGTGCCGGCCGTAGGCCAAGCACGATGCGTGACAGGCGCGTGGCGGAGCCCCGCAGGAGAGCGTAGCTCCCTGCGGGGCGTAGCCGGACGGCGTAGGGCGCGGGCGAGGCGCTCCCCCGCCGGAGCCCGGCCGCGTAGCGGACGGGCGTAGGTGGGGGTGGCCTGGCGCGCGGGGTGCGTAAGCAGCCCGCGTGACAGGCCGGGGGGATACGGTCGGTCGGTTGATTCCCGCTCCTTCTATGAGGGGGCAACGATGAAGTTTCAAGCAGGACAGTCGGGCAACGCAGGCGGTCGGCCCCCGCAGCAGAGCGGCGCGGCGCCGCACGCTGCGGGGCAGGCTCCGGGGGTGTGATCATGTTGTTCGCGGTGGGAAAATCGGGAAATCCTGGTGGGAGGCCCAAGGGCAGTTATGGGGGACGGATTCTGGCGCTTGCCGGGTTGGATAAGTTGCTGGCGAGGAAAAAGAACCAGCGGGCGTTGATCTCGGCCTTGGAGAAAGAGTTGCAGGCGAATCCGGTACGATTCTTCCGGACGGTGGTCATGCCGCTGTTGCCGAGGGAGTCCAAGCTGTCGTTTGACCATGAGGGGGTGATCCAGTGGCGGAGTCTGATTGGCGGGGGCGTCGAGCGTGGGCCTGAGGATGATGCTGGGGTGGTGGGGAGCGAAGAATGCCGCGCATCGGGCGAAGTCAGTCGCACGTGATCTTGGCCCACCTGCTGCGTTGCCGCGGGTGCCGCGGATGCGTATCCAGCGGCGCCCGCGTCGCCTTGGATCTGGACCAAGGTGAAGTGCTCTGACTTCGGGCCGTCTTCGCCGTCCGTCCCGATGCGCGGCATGTTTCACCCATCGCGCCAGGCGCGATGGAAGGGAGAGGACACCATGGGGATTACGCTGAACTACTCGCCGCACCCCGCGCAGTTGGAGATCCACCGGGCCAGGGCGAAGCGGTTCCGCAGTGTTTGTACCGGCAGGCGGTTCGGGAAGACGCTCTGCCTGGCGGCTGAACTGCTGGACCGTGGGGGATGTGACCCGCCTTCGCCCGCAGAGACTGCGCCGGGGGGATGTTTGTCGTCGTCGGGGGCGGGCTACGGCGCGGCAAGGCGCGGTCGGGATTACGGGTGGGTCGCGCCGACGTACAACGTGGCGGAGCGTGGGATTGAGGCTTTCCGTACGATCGCTGAGGGCTTCGTTGATGTGTGCGGACGAGCGCCGTCGCGGGTGGAGTTCTGCGGGCCGGCCGGCCCGGTGCGAGTCTGGTTCCTGTCGGCCGATAATCCGGACAACATCCGCGGGTTCGGGTTCCAGGGAGTTGTGATAGACGAGGCGGCGTCTATCCCTGCCGACGTTTGGCACTATGTGCTCCGGCCGACGATCGCGCAGACGCTCGGGTGGGCCGCGTTCGTGAGTACGCCGAAGGGGCGTAACTGGTTCTACGATCTGTTCACACGTGGGTTGGACCCGAGCGAGACGGAGTACGCCAGTTTTCGATTCCCGAGCAATGCCTCTCCGTTTTTCCCGGCCAAGGAGTGGGAGGAGGCGCGGAGGACGTTGCCGGCGGATG
>VGYT01000379.1 GCA_016872895.1 Planctomycetota bacterium | reverse complement strand
GCCGCCTTCTACAGCCCGTTCTTCGATGCGGCGGTGCTCGTGCGGTGGAATTTCGACGCCGCCGGCCGCCCGTACGTCGCCGGCGCGTCGCTGCGGTCGGGAGCCGAAGTGGAGGGGGGCGCGCCGGGCGCCGAAGAATCGCTTCCCCGGTGGATGATGGCCGACGGTCCGCCGCCGGCATCCCTGGCGGGGCAGTACCGCGGGTTCGCAGCGGCGTTCAGCCGCCAGTTCCCGCCCGGTGCTCCCACGCCGTGGGCGGCGTGGGCCCAGCCCTCGGCCGCCACGCTGAACGTAACTGGCCGCCTGGCCATGCTCCAGGCCGCGATCCTCGTGGACCTTCAGGGCCTTCCTGAAAGCCCGCTGCGCGAGCCGCTGGCCGCCCTGCGCGCGGCCGCGCTGAAAGGCGACGCGGCAGGTCTGGCGCAGGTGCTCCCCGCGGGCAACCCGCTCTCGGCCCAGGCCGTCGCGGAGTTGCCGCTGCCGTTCCGCTGCCGCCTGTGTCCCGTGTTTGTTGTGTGGGACGACCGGCAGGCCCTGATCTTTCTGGGCGACGGGAGCGCCCTTCGTTTCGGCGCGATCGCCCTGTACGATGCCCGGCCGCCGGCCCGCCTGGTGTCGCTGGCCATCTATGACCTTGAGGCGGGCGCCGGTGCCGCGCCGCCCGCCTTGGCACAAAGGGAAGGCAAGCCATGAACGCTCGACTGATAGCCGCTGCGGTTGCCCTTGCGGCCGCGCTCGCGCTGACTGCCGCTGCATCGGCGGCGCCCGCCGCACCCGAAGCACGGACCGCGCCTGTGCAGCCGCAGCCCGGTACGTATTCTGCGCAGGCGTCGGAAGTGCCGGCCGTGCCGGCCGGTTCCGCGCCCGTGCCCGTGCCCGCGCCCGCGCCTGCGCCAGCGGCCCCCGCGCCAGCGCCGCCGGCCGGCGCACCAGCGGGCCGGCGATGGAGTCCGCAGCCGGTGCCGGAACTGTGGGCCTCGCCCCCGCCGCCGGCCGACTCGCAAATGGGCCGCCCGAATCCGTTCCGCGACGCGCTCATGGCGCCCGCTGGCGTTCCGGCCAGCGCCGCCGGCTGGCCTCGCGGCGTGGGCGCGCATATCGAGGCGAATCCCGACCGGCCCGCGCCGATTCCGGAGATTCCGGAGGACCTCTCGAACATCGCCAGCGCCGGCGACAAAGCGGGCAAGCCGTTCGGGATGCCGCCGAAGGGTCGCATTTCGGAGGGGCTGGGCTGGGTCAAGTGGGCCAACCGGGGCATCCGAATCATCAACGCCTACAACCAGCAGGGGACGCAGGCCGCCATGCAGACGACCACCGCAGAATTGGCGCGCTGGTACGTGACGAACAACCTGACCGCCCTCTTCGCGCAGGGTCTTGTGCGCTACATGGGCCCGGCTTTCGGCGCCGCCAGCCCGTATGTCACAATACCAACATACCTTCTGGTCACGTACGCAACGCACGACGTGAACCGGGCGACGAGCCGCTCGATGACCCTGTTCTTCACGCCCGGCGAGATCGCCGACGGGCGATTCCTGCGGCCGCTGGCGGACCTTATCCCGAACGCCATGAACCGGCTTATTTCCACCGACCGGGACTTGCACCGGATCCTCATAAACCGCGGGTGGCTGCGGGGCGCGGGCGCACCGATTACGTCGGGCGGCGGGCCGGCCAAGCCGCCGAGCACCGGCCCCGTGCGCTCCGGCGGCGGCTGCGCCGCCGGCTGCCCGACCCCCTGACGCCGGCCGGGCGGTTCACATTCCCTCGAGGCGCGCTCCGCCGCGCGCCTGCCCCGTAAGCGCTCAGTCTCAGGCCCGGGTCCTCCAAGGCGCGTGGGGCACGGCCACTGTCCGGCCGTGGGAATCCGCGCCGAATCCGCTACGACCGGGCAAGCCGGCCGTGCCATGTCCGCTGTGGGAATCTCGGGCCCGCAAGTAAGCGATTGCCCCGGCCCGCCGCTTTCAGTTGCATCCCCGCCGCCGGCGCTGTAGCATGGCGGACCGTTTCTGGTATCTACATTCGGGCACGGAGCGAGGCGAACGATGCTCGGCAAAATCCTCTCGGTCGGCGTCTTCGGCATCGACGGGTACGGCGTAGAGGTCGAGTTCGACGTGCGGGGCGGGTTCCCCGCGGTAGTCGTGGTGGGCCTGCCCGACGCGGCCGTCAAGGAATCGAAGGACCGCGTGGCCACGGCCCTTCGCAACTCCGGCTACTCCTGGCCCGACGGGCACATCACGGTCAACATGGCCCCGGCCGACACGAAGAAAGAGGGGCCGGCCTTCGACCTGCCGCTGGCGCTGGGGTGCCTGTCCGCCACCGGGCAGATGCTCTCCGACCGCCTGAAATCATACGCGGCGGTGGGGGAACTGGCGCTCGACGGGTCTGTGCGGCCGGTGCGCGGGGCCCTGGCGATGTCCATGACGGTGCGCGAGGCGGGGCTGAAGGGCCTCATCCTGCCCGCCGACAACGCCCGCGAGGCCGCCGTCGTCTCGGGCATCGAGGTGGTGCCCGTAACGGCCCTGGCGCAGGCCGTGGGGTTCCTGACGGGCGAACTTCCGATTGAACCGTGCGAACTGGACCTGGCGAGCGTCTTTGAGGAATCGCGGCGCGACGACGTCGACTTTGCCGACGTGCGCGGCCAGGAACACGCGAAGCGGGCGCTTACGGTGGCGGCGGCGGGCGGGCACAACGTCCTCATGATCGGCCCGCCCGGCAGCGGCGAGACCGTGTCCGCGCGCCTATATAGGTCCCACGATGCTGCCGCGGCAGCATCGTGGAAATGGCGCGGAGGCGAGGACCGTGTGCAAGGGGCCTTCGTGTGCCGACGAGCTCACCGGGGCTCAGGATTGAGAGCGGGAACTACCGCCGCCGGGGCACGTGGAGGGCGGGCCGCCGCGAGTGCAAATGCCGGCTGGTTATGAGTGACTACCTTGAGGCGGAAAGGGATATGGGCATGAGTGTAACAGGATCCCCGGACGGCCCGACAGAACTGACATCAGAGCAGTTCGAGACGACAGTCCGGGAAATACTCGATGGTCTGGGGGCCTCACTGAAGTCGTTTGCGACCCGCCATAAGGAGCGGCTCACAGGAGTGGATGGATCATATGAGATTGATGTGACGGCGCGGTTCGGAGCCATGGGGGCCAAGTTCCTAGTGCTGGTGGAGTGTAAGCACCAGCGAACCCCCGTTAAGCGCGATGCGGTACAGATACTGCATGACAGGATACGATCAACGGGTGCCCACAAGGGTATCCTGTTCTCTTCAAGCGGCTTCCAGAAGGGAGCGATCCAGTATGCGCTCACGCACGGCATCGCCTTGGTGCGCGTCGCAGATCAGACGACCGCTTGGCTGACGTTGGGCGTGGATTCTGCGCCAAGGCCATCGCTCAATGTGAGTGAGGGCTTCGTTGGATGGCTGATGACCCTCTCATCGGATGGGGAAGCGCAATGCGAGCTCGTTACGGGCCACGATGTGGCGAGGCTCCGTTCTTACCTTGGCATCGAGGACACGCCATAGGCAAGGCTGACGTGCGGCGCCACGTCGCCACAAGGCGGGGGGATTCACCATGTGCAGTCCGCCATCACCGCCAGGACCAGAGAAACTACGTGCTCCCGGTAACGTGAGCGATCCCACGAAGATGTGCACGCAATCCCTCAGATTCGCTCATCATTTCCTTTCCAAGGGGGATCTCTCAAATGCGCTCCTTGCCTTCGACATCGGCTTACGGGAAGCACGGCAGCTCTGCCTACCGGAGAAGGAGGCCGACGCCCTTCTTGGCGAGGCGAGGATCTTCACCGCCATCGATGACGGGAAGGCGCATTGTGCTGCGGCCTACTTACTGCACCGTCTCGCAGAGACGCATCCGGTTCCATCACAGGAGCTTGCCCATGAAGTGTGGGACAGAATCCATCGGCAGC
>VGYT01000378.1 GCA_016872895.1 Planctomycetota bacterium | reverse complement strand
CACGGGCGGATAGGTGCCCGTGCACTTCTCGGCCGTCGACGTGGCCAGGTACCCGCAGCCCTTGTCGTCGATGGCAAACGGCCCCATCGAGTACATCAGCGGCACCATCTGGAGGAACCAGAAACGATCCACGTGCGCGGTAAACAGGCGGAACGGTTCGCGGTCGGCGGCCCATCCGGGGTAGCCGGTGGTCATTTCCGCAACGTACGCCGTGCCGTCGCCGGCGATCCGCATGGGGAATGGAATCAGGGCATCCGACCGATACGGGACGAACGTGGGCCACGAGCGGGGCCGGTGCGGCATCGTCTCGCCCTCATACTCGACCACGAAGGGCCAGACTTCCTCGAGCCGCTTGCCGATGGCCTCCAGCGTCCGCGGGTTCGAGGGATAGACCATATCCACGTACGCGCCCTCGCGGCTGAACCGCAGGATGCCCGGGTCGGTCTTGCGGCCGGCGCCAACCTGGACGTAAAGACGCCCCTGCGGATCGACCTCCAGCCAGATGATCCGCGAGAGCAGTTGCGCGGGGTCGTACCCCACAAACCGTTCAAACCGGGGTGTCAGGCCGACGGCCACCTGGACCCGGCACCCGGGGGGCGCGGGGCGGCCCGCCTGGTCCTTGCCGTCCCAGGCGATCTCCTGGCGCAAAGTGTCCTTCTGAAACGGCTCCGGCGCGCTGGGGCCGATAACGCCGCAGCCGAGGCGGCGGACCACCCGCCCCTGGGCGTCAACAACCCGCACCAGGACGTCGTCGGGCACGTCGAGCGCGAAGGCGACCCGGAAGCCGTCTCCGTCGGGCCGGACGGCCGGCCCCTGGACGATTCGGCCGGGCCGACGCGGACAGGAGTCGGCGTCGACCAGTATCCGCCGCGCCTCGAACACCACTTGCCCCTTGCCATCGGTCAGCGGCTCTTTGCTTGCCGTCACGGCCTGGCCCGGCGCCACAGCCAGCCAGGCGCCAAGCACGACGAGGGCGGGCTTCATCGGATCGGCTCCTTACGGGGACGCCATGATAGCAACATGTTGCCGGAATGGACAGCGGAACGAACACTGCGTAGTGGGTTACTTGCGGGGGCAAGCGTCACCAGGCCGTGCCATTTTCACGTGCTCCTGTAAGTAACGCCGTGCAGGCAGCCTTACGTCTTGAAGCCGCAACGGCTTCGGTTACAATCTGGCCGGGCCGTGGGGCCTGCGCGCAGAACGGCCCGTGTCAGAGCCGCGACCGTAAGGGAGCGGTGCTGTTGGGGCGGGCGCGCCGCGCGCCGATTGCGAATTGCGGGCATGGTTCAAAGCCCCCGGCACCGCCGGGGGATGATCGGCCCGCACCATCCATCCCCACGCGGTGCGTGGGGCTTGTTTGAACCATGCCGAATTGCGGGCATGGTTCAAAGCTCCCGGCACCGCCGGGGGATGATCGGCCCGCACCATCCATCCCCACGCGGTGCGTGGGGCTTGTTTGAACCATGCCGAATTGCGGATTGCGGATTGCGGATTGGCCCCGGCGCCGAGGAGCGGACATGGACAATCTGGAGCAGTTTGCGGCGGAGCACGCGGCGGTCACGCGCCGGTACTTCCTGGGGCTGAGCGCCGCCGGGGCCGCTGCCTTGGCCGCCTCCCCCCTGCGGGGAGACGACGGCCAGGCCGCAGACCTCGTGCGCGAGGCGGCCTCGCGGCTGGAGTACCTGACGCCGCCCACCCGGTTCCGCATGTTCGGCCGCGGCAAGCCGCCGCCGCACGAACTGCCGCCGGAGAAACTGCGCGAGGTCGGCCTCGCTCCCGAGACCTGGCGCCTGGAGGTCATCGCCGACCCGCAGAGCAACGCCCATGTGGAGCGCCCGCTCTCGAAAGACCTCGGCACAGCCCTCGACTGGCCGGCGCTCATGAAACTTGCCGAGAAGCACGCCGTCCGATTCCTGTCGGTCATGACCTGCACCAACGTGGCGGACCCGTGCGGCATGGGATTGTGGGAAGGCGTGCCCCTGCGGGAGGTCGTCTGGCTGGCCAAGCCCAAGGCGAACGTGCGGCGGGTCTTCTACTTCGGCTATCACAACGACGACCCGAAGCAGCGGTTCCAGAGCAGCCTGCCCCTCTCTCGCGTGCTGGAGGACCCGCCAGGCGAGCACCCCGTCATCCTGTGCTACAAACTCAACGGACAGTGGCTCTCGCCGAAGGCGGGCGGGCCCGTCAGGATGCTCGTCCCGGAGTGCTACGGCAACAAGTCCGTCAAGTGGCTCCAGAAGGTGGTGCTCACCAACACGCCGCAGGCCAACGACACGTATGCCGAGTGGAACAACGACACCGAGAGTCCGCTGAAGACCTACGCGCGGTTCGTCCACGCGCCGAAGACGGTCAAGGCAGGCAGGCCGGCGGCCATCACGGGCCTGGCCCAGGTGGGGCCGGCGGGTCTGGCCAGGGTCCAGTACTGGCTCCATCCGCAGGATGAGGCGCTTCCGGCCGACGACCCCTGCTTCACGAAGGCCCCCTGGAAAGACGCCGAAATCCTCCCGCCGCCGTCGCGCTGGGGCGGAGGCCTGCCCGACGGCACGCTGCCACCCGTCCCGCGCCAGGTTGACCCGGCCACCGGCAAGCCGCTGGCGTGGCCGCTGCGAGGCGCCCTCGTCCACTGGGCGGCGCTCCTGCCGGGCGTCGCGCCGGGCAAGTACCAACTCCGCTGCCGCACGGTTGACGCCTCCGGTGCGGCCCAGCCTATGCCGAGGCCATTCCCCAAGTCGGGCAACAACGCCATCCAGGAGGTCCAACTGGCGGCCGAGTGACATCCGGTCGGGGCATATTGACCTCAATGATTCAGTTTGTCGCTGAGCCACACCGTGTCCGCCCTGGCCTCGGTGGGCCCGCCCGACAGGAAGCGGTTCTGCCTCAGGAGCCGCTGACCTGCCAGGGTATGGTGAATCACCTCCTGGGGGCGCCCATCCAGGGCGCGCGCAACGGCCAGCAGGCCGTGTGCCAGGCCGCGCGACCGCGGCGTCCCCTCCTCGCCGGCTCGCTTCAAGCCTTCGCAGGCCCGCTCCCAGTTGCCCTGGGCGGCCGCGATGAGGGCGAGCCAGACGGCGGCGTTGCACGGCTCGGGGCACGACTCCAGGGCCTTCATCTGTTCCTCGGCCGCGCGCAGGTCCCCTCGGGCCAAGGCGCCCATGGCGCCGTCGGCCGCGCCGCGCCCGCGCGGGGCATCCGACGCCCCTGCGCCGCTCACCTGCGCAGCCACGTCCGAGAGGGCCTTGCCGGCCTGCTGCACCTCTCCCTGGCGGCCGCGAATGAGAGCCGACCATAGAAGGGCCGTCGTGCGCTCCCTGGCCGTCGCCGGGCCGCTCAAGAACGCGGCATCCAGGCAATCGAGGCCGGCCTGGCGATCGCCTTTCAGAAGCAGGGCAATCGTCAGCCACTGCGCGGCCGCACGGCGGATGCCCGACTGGGGCGGCGCCTCCTGGGCGACCCTCCGGAGATGGTCCACGGCCTCGCCGTAGGAGCGCTCGGACATGGCTGCAAGCCCCAGGGCGACCACCTCCCATCCGGGCGGTTCCCGGGCGTCGCGGCGGCGCTTGGCCGCCTCGGCGTGCTGGACGGCCCGCTCGGGCTCAAGGTCCAGAGCATAAGCGAGGGCCAGCATGGCGTGGGGCTCAGGGCCGTCCGGTACCGAGGCGATGACCTGGGAGAACACAGGCACGGCGGAGCGGGGACTGCCGGCGGCCAGCATCTGGAGGCCCCGCTCGAAGACGAGGTCCTCCCGGTGCAACGGGCCGCACCCCGCCCCCGCCGCCCCCAGGACGCCCAGACACAGGATGAGACCGCAGGTTGTCCTCATCGGCGGCCGCCTGTTGGACCGGAGATCGGGTCGAGCGGGCTTAAGTACCCCTCTTCGAGCGGCGTCGCGACATCGGGCGCCCCGCTCTGCCGCGCATCGCTGACGACGTGGGTCGTAATC
>VGYT01000377.1 GCA_016872895.1 Planctomycetota bacterium | reverse complement strand
GCGGCTCATGCCGACGGCGACCACGCCAGTGGTCCCGGCGCCCATAAACGGGTCCAGCACAACCTGGCCCGGCAGGGTCAGGCGTTCCAGGACGTCGGCCATGCCGCTCTCGGACTGGCCCCAGTGGTGGTGGGCCTTGTCGTTATCATTTGTGCGGCTCTGGCAGACGTCGCCTACCCAGTCGCCCTCGTACTTGCCCTTGGTGAACCAGAGGAGCGGCTTCCAGAAGGTGTTGACCCTGCGGCCCCACAGTTGCGGGGCCTGGCCGCCGGGCGTGAGGTAGGCCAGGGTCCAGTGGTAGGCGAGCACGCCGCTCAGCCGCTGCAGGATCTCTGGCAGGTACGACTGGCCGACCATCGCCACGAGCGACCCGCCGGGTTTGAGTGCATGAACGGCCAAGGCCGCGAGGTGGCCGTACAGGTCCAGGTATTCCTTCGGGTAGGGAGGGTCGGTGATGATCCAGTCGACCGACGCGGCCTC
The DNA here is from genome assembly GCA_016872895.1 of Planctomycetota bacterium. Classification (GTDB taxonomy): domain Bacteria; phylum Planctomycetota; class Phycisphaerae; order FEN-1346; family FEN-1346; genus VGYT01. The sequence continues at coordinate 3,465 of VGYT01000377.1, read as the reverse complement.
GACGTGCCGGGCGGCGTCGGCGATGTCGGCGCAGACGACGCGGTAGCAGTCGGCGTCCCGCGGAACATGACCTGCAGCCTTGCGGGCCAGCCGCGCCGTCCGCGTTTCGGCCTTGCGGAGTTTCTTGTACTCGGCGTTGAGGGTCGTCTGGCCGCGGCGCAGACGGTCCAGGGTGGCGGCATCGGCGCGGTCGCGGACGTACTTGGCCTTGGCGATAGTGTCGTGGGAGACGCCTGCTACCTCGGCGAGCTCCTTCTTCGTGTCTACCGGGTTGTCAGATTTCTGACGACCCGAAGGCCCTGACCCGCCGCCGCACCTCTCGTTTTCCTTTGCCCTCTTGGCCACCAGCGGTTCCAGTTTCAACGCCAGTTCCGCCCGCTGGTAGGGCGTCAGGTTCCGCCGGGCGAACTGGTTCTCGATGATCCACCGCGCGGCGGCATCGCGGTCGGGCAGGCTGACTTCGAACGTCTCGAACGGCAGGCCATGCCTTTCGCAGATGGCCAGCCGGTTGTGGCCGTCCAGCAGCAGGCCCTCTTCGCGCCATACAACAAGCGGGTCGTGACAGCCGTCGCGCAGGATGGCACGTTCAAGGCCCGCCTGCTCGGCTTCCGTCAGCGGCAGAACCAGGTTCTTCAATTCCGGGTCGATGGCAACGCCGTGCGACACCATCAGTACACCTCCACCGGTTCTGCCGGGCTGTCCGCAGGCCGGCGCCAGCCGTTCTTGGCCAGGGCGTCAATCAGGCGGCTGGCCTCGGCGAACGGAACGTCCGTGGGATAGCCGTAGCGCGAAAGCAGGCGGGCCTGCTTGAAACTGCACTTGCGCTCTTCGTAGCGGCGGATGATCTCGCCGACGAGTTGCTTGGCCTGCGTGAACGAGAGACCCTTGGTGTCGATGCCATTGCGCTCCAGGAGGGCGAGCATCTTCTCCGAGGGCTGGCGGCCCTTGTCCCAGCCGCGCTCCCGCCACGGCTCGATGTGGAAGACGTCGAACGGGTCGACCACCTGGCTCGTGTAGCGGGCCTTGGCGCGAATGGCTGCGCGGCGGGCTCGCTCGCGCTCCTCGGCGAGGTCTTTCTCGGCGTCCACGAGGGCCTCGGCCATGTCGACGGCCGCACCGTCGGCCTTTTCGGCTGTTGCGCGGGCGCGATCGACCACTTCGTCGGAGTAGTTGCCGCCGAGGATGTCGGCGGTGGTGATGAGGCGGTGGCGTCCGGAGTTGCCCACGAAGTCGATAATCTCGCAGGCGGACTTCGGGCTGGCGGCAATCGCTGCTCGACGGGCGTCGGCTTCCGGGTGGGCGTCCACGAGGCCCGGCAACGGCCGCGTGCCCCTTCCGGCCATCTGCGCATAGAGCGCCCGGCTCTTGGTGGGCCGAGCCATGACGATGCACACGATGCCCGGCTCGTCAAACCCCTCGGTGGCCACACCGACGTTGACGAGCATCTGGAACTTGCCGGCGGCGTAGTCGGCGAGCATCGCGCGCCGCTCGTCCTTCGGCGTAGTGCCGGTCACAAACCGGGCGCACTGGGGCCGGTGACGGTTGAAGATCTCGCACAGCCGCTCGGCGTGGGCGACGGAGGCGGCGAAGACCAGGGTCTTTCGCCCCGCGGCCAGTTCCATCGTCGGCGCGGCAATGCCGTGCAGCGTCTCCTCGTACTCCATCACGCGGGCCAGGTCCGCCCCGTTCAGATCGCCGGCCGTGGTCCGCACGCCGGAATAGTCCAGGCCATCGACGACCACGCTCCGCTGCTGGATGGGCACGAGCCACCCGTCACGGATGGCATCCAGGAGTTCGTAGTCGTAGGCCACCGAATCGAAGACCTGGCCGAGGGCCTCTTCGTCGTGGCGGTCGGGCGTGGCCGTCACGCCGAGGATCTTGAGGTCGGGGTTCTGGCCGTAGTGCTCGAGCACTCGCCGATAGGTGGGCGCTGTGGCGTGGTGGGCCTCGTCGAGGACGAGCAGGCTGAATTCCTGCGGGTTGAACCGCTTCATTCGGCTGTCGCCGTTACGGCCGGCGCACTGCGTCTGGATGGACGAGACGACGACGCGGGCCTTGCCGAACATCGCGTGGTCGGCCCGCATCTCGGCCATCTCAATGTCGGGCTTGACGCCCGTGACGGCCTCGATCTTGTCGGCAGCCTGGAAGATGAGTTCCTCGCGGTGCGCAAGAACGAGCGTCCGCCCCATGGGCACCCGGTTGATGACGTGGGCGAACGTGACCGTCTTGCCCGTGCCCGTCGGCTGGACGAGCAGCGTCGAGCGCACGATGCGCCACGCGTCGAAGATGCCGTCCACGGCGGCCTGCTGATAAGAACGGAGTTTCACCGTTTCAGTTCCTTCGGTGCAGCGTTCCAGGCGAGTTCCCCGACCCAGCCGCGGCCGTGGCAGGCCTTGCACCCGGCGGCGCGGCAGTACGGGCACGCGGCGTGAGGCATAGCGGCCTTCAGTTGCCGGATGACGTTGCCGCAGTCGGCCTGGAACCGCGAAGGCAGGATGTCGGTGTAGAGCGGGTCCTTCGCCTCGACGGCCTTGAGGACGTTCGACTTGACCTTCATGACCGCCAGCACAAGGGCCTGAAGTTCGTGCCGCCGGCGGAAGGCATCGGCGACCTTGCCCTCGACGACGTGGCCCTCCTGATCCGTGACGACCTCGGCCGCCGGCGCGCCGCCGGAAGCGGTGGCGGTGCCCTGCGGCGTGCCGGGAATGTCCAGCGGGATATCGTCGGGGTCGGGCGGCGCGGGCGCCTCGGCCTTCGCGCCGGCGGCCTTGCCGATGTTGGCCGTGTTGATGGTCCGACCATCGCGGCCGGTGCGCTCGGCTGACTGGCGAATCTCGCCAGTCGTTTGACTGTCAACCGTTGACAGTCGGTGTTTGCGCACCATCTCGTGGCTGACGCCAACGTGTTCGGCGATGGACCTGTCCGAGAACTTGGGACGCGTGGCAAGCGCAGCCTTCACAGCCCGGACCTTGTCCTCATTCGTCCGCCGGAGGCCGTGGTCCTTGTTGGCCGCCAGGGACATCCAGAAGGCGTCGTCGCGCGTGCCTTCCCAGACCTCGGCCTGGATGGACTTGATGCCCGCCTCCCCGGCAGCCTTCACGCGGTGGAAGCCGTCCGAGAGCCAGTGGTCGGTGCCGTCGAAGTACACCTGCACTGGCGGAAAACGGTCGCCGGCCTTCATCCGCTCGGCATACTCGCGTACGGTCTCGGGGTCGATCCGCACGCGGGGCTGCGTCCCGCCATCGAGGCGGATGGTGTTGAGCGGCAGGTTCTTCAGCGCCGGGAGCGGCGCCGGTGTCTTGGTGGTCTTGGCAGTCATCGGATACTGAGCCTCCTTCCGCGGTCACCGAGGTGCGCGCCGGGCACGGCCTGGCCGCGCTCCAGGGTCTCGCGGATGGCGTCCTTGTCGGGGACGCGCTGTTCGGGGATGACGCGCAGGAGCGCGCCGGGGATGAGTGATTCCTG
>VGYT01000376.1 GCA_016872895.1 Planctomycetota bacterium | reverse complement strand
TACGCCCTGGAAGGTCGTCCTCGCCTTCGGCAGCCACACGCCCGGCGGCGGATACGGCGAGAGGTTCCGCGGCAACATCGCCGCCGACCCGAAGGCACGCTGGATGGTCTCCGGCGCACTCGAGATCGACTGCCAGGCCTGCCACAGCGGCGACCCACTGCACGACCAGAGCCTCTGGGCCACAAACATCGAACGCGAGAACTTCCAGTGGGCCGCAACAGCCTCGTGCGGCTTCGCCCTGATGCGCGGCATAGCCAAGACGGTTCCCGATACGTGGGACCCGATGACGCCCTCAACCGGCGACAACCCGAAGGAGTTCCCGCCCTCCCTCGCGTACGATGCGTGGCGCTTCAACGCCGCCAAGGAAGTGTTCTTCGACTGCCTGGGCAAACCCGCCAACGACCGCTGCTACTTCTGCCACACGAACCGCCCGGTGGGCCCTGGCGCGCCCGAGAAATGGGAAACAGACGAAGACGTCCACCTGCGGGCCGGCATAGGGTGCACCGACTGCCACCGCAACGGCCTCGACCACATGATAACCCGCAACTACGAGGGCGAAACGGCGGTACGCGCGGCAGCAGGCGACAAGGCCGTGTCCGCCACTGCCGCCACGCTCACCTGCCGCGGATGCCACCTGGGTGATCAATCTGCCGCCGCCGGGCCCGACACGATGGGCGGACGCCTGGGCGCCCCCGTCCCCGTGCACGCCGGCCTGCCCGGCCTGCACTTCGACAAACTCTCGTGCACCGCGTGCCACAGCGGCCCGCGGCCGGGGAAGGACGTCGGCCACGTTCAGACCTCGCGGGCGCACCAGTTGGGCGTCAAGGCAAAGGAGCACCGCGACGATGCCCCGCCCTTCATCGCCTGGCCCGTTTTCATGCCCGAGGCCGGCTCCGGCGGCAAGGGCAAGATTACGCCGCACAAGGTCCTCTGGCCTGCATTCTGGGGACGCCTGAAGGACGGCGCCGTAACGCCGCTTGCGCCCGAGGCCGTGCAGGCCGCCGCGGGCGACGTCCTGGCCGCGGCCGAACTCAGGAAGTGGAAGCCCCTGACGGCCGACCAGATTACGAAGGGCCTGGCCGCCCTGGCCGCTCAGAAAGACGCCGGAGAGCCGGTCTTCGTGAGCGGCGGCCGCCTGTACCGCAAGGCCGACGGCGGCAGCCTGGCCGGCGCCGAGCACCCGGCGGCCGCCCCGTGCGCCTGGCCCGTGGCGCACGACGTGCGGCCCAAGGGGCGGTCGCTCGGCTCCGCCGGATGCACCGATTGCCACGCCCTGGACGGCCCCATCTTCTTCGGAAATGTAACGGCCGACTCCACCGCCGAGACGCAGGCGCCCATCGTCAAGGCCATGCACGAGTTCCTGGGCAAGGACCCGACGGAACTCTGGGCGTGGGGCATGTCGTACATGTTCCGGCCGATGTTCAAGGTGGTGGGCTTCGTGACGGCGGGCGTCATCGCCGCCGTCCTGGCGGCGTACGCGCTGCTGGGCCTCGTCGCCCTGGCGCGGTGGGCCGCACGGCGCGCCCCCCAAGGCCCGGCGGCGTGAAGCAGCAGCGCCCCACGGCTATCGCGATGCGGCACGGCCGGCTTGTCCGGCCGTGGCGTAGTGCCGACGACGTTTTTCATGGCCGGACAAGCCGGCCGTGCCACAAGCGTTATTGCGGTTTTCGGCGGAGACGCTAAACATGTACGGGATGAGCCTGTTTCAGATTCTCTCCATCATCGGCATCGGCGGCGTAGTGGCGTTCATGCCGGTTCACTACTTCCTCGTTGCCCGCCGGCAGCCGCACCCGGGGCTGGGCCTGCGCTCCGTCCGCCGCTACAGCCTGTGGGAGCGGCTGGTGCACCTGGCGCTGCTCGCCAGTTTCCTGGTGCTGGCCTGGACGGGCTTCTACGCGGCCATCGGCTGGGGCGGCCCGATGAAGGGCTACATGCTGATGATCCACACGACATCGGGCGCCGTGTTTGCCGTGAGCGTGGCTGCCATGCTCATCACGTGGGCGGCCGACCACACCTTCAGCGCGCACGACGGCCACTTCCTGACGCGCTTCGGCTGCCTGACGCTTAAGAAAGACCTGCCGGCCGCGAGGTTCACCGGCGGCGACAAGGTGTACTTCTGGCTCGCCGGCCCCCTGACCCTGGCTGCCCTCCTGTCGATGCTCCTGAGCATGATCCCCTGGCAGGGCACGGCCGGGCTTTGCCTCCTGTACGAGGTGCACCGCTACTCGACGCTCGTCTTGACGGTGGCCACCCTGTGGCACGCCTACGCCACCACGCTGGCCAAGCCCGGGACGGCCGCCGCACTCATCTCAGGCTACGTAAGCGCCGCCTGGGCGCAGCGGTATCATCCGCTGTGGGGGAAGGCGCCGGCCTCGGGTTCCGCGCGGCACGCGTAGGCCGCATCGGCCTGGAGCGCCGCAGTCGGGAACACGCTTTGCGCAGCGGGTCGTGAGACCCGCCGTGCAGAACCACCAGGTGCGGCGCCGCGGGGCCGGGCGCTTTCGGCGCAACCGTCGGATGGACCTGTCAATCATCATCCCGGCGCACCGCGAGGCCGCCAAGATCGGCCTCGACGTCCAGGCCGCCGCCGCCTTCCTGACCCGCGAGGGCCTGCGGGGCGAGATTATCGTGGTCGACGACGGCAGCCCCGACGGAACTCGCGAGGCCGCCGTGGCCGCGGCGGTCCCGCCGGAGGTCGATCTTCGGGTAATCCGCCTTGAGCCGCGCCGCGGCAAGGGCTATGCCGTCCGCACCGGCATGCTGGCGAGCCGCAGCAAGTTTGCCATGTTCGCCGACGTCGGGCTGTGCGTGCCCTACGAGTACGCGCTCAGGGGCATGGCGATGATCCGGCGCGGCGAGTGCGACATCGCCCACGGCTCGCGCAAACTGCCCGACAGCCTCATCATCCGCAGGCAGACGCTGTACCGGCGGCTGTGCTCGCGCCTGTTCCGGTGGATCGTGCATACGTTCATGGGCATTCCCGACGAGATCACCGACAGCCAGTGCGGTTTCAAGGTGTACCGCGGCGACGCCGCCCGCCGCCTCTTCGGCGAGTGCCTGTCCGACGGATTCATGTTCGACGTGGAAGTGCTGCTGCGGGCCCTCGCGCACGGATACCGCGTGAAGGAGTTTCCGGTGGAGTGGCGGTGCGACCTGGACTCGCGGCTCCGCCCCGCGCGCGGCGCGCGGGAAACGTTCGCCGAACTGGCGGCCATCAGGAAGGCGATCGCGCAGAAACGGGACCGCCCCCCCACGCGCTAGTCCTTGAGTTCTTTAATCCAGACATTCCGGTACTTCACCGGGTGCTGGTGGTCCTGGAGCCTGATCTGCCCGGATTTGACCTCCGGCTTCCCCCTGGCGGCGCCCGTCGGCCCCCTGACGGGGGTCTTGTCCTGGACGGTCACGCCGTTCTGGACGACCGTGACGGCGGCGTCGGCGGCCTTCTTGCCGTCGGCGTCGAACCTGGGCGCGCGGAAGGTGATGTCGTACGTCTGCCAGCAGCCCGGAGGGAAGCAGGCGTTCTGGCGCGGCGGCGTCTGCGTGTACACGGCGCCGCACTGGTGCACTTCCGGCTCGACGCCGAACGAATCGAGTATTTGGATTTCATAAAGGCCGAAGATATATACGCCGCTGTTGCCGCGGCCCTGGCCCTTGCCCTGCGGCTCGAACGGGAGGCGGAACTCCAGGTGCAACTGGAAGTCGCCGAACCGGCGCTTCGTCAGGTTGTCGCCCTTCGCGACCGTCATGCTGCCGTCGGCGGAGGCCTGCCAGGCGCCGTTCGTCCACTCGTCGAGCGATGGGGCCTTGCCCGGCTCGTACGGCAGGAGGACGACGGCGCCGGGGGGCGGTTTCTGGAGTTCGGCGGGCGACCGGGGCGCGGTGCGGGCGAGGACGAACTTCGCGCCGGCGGCCTCAGCGGTGAGTTTCCCGTTCTCGATGGCGCCCTTTTCGCCGCCGGCGCCGGAGAGCGCCACCTTGCCTCCTTCGAG
>VGYT01000375.1 GCA_016872895.1 Planctomycetota bacterium | reverse complement strand
CCGGCTCTGACCGCCCCCCGCACGGGATGGCGCTTGTTGACCCGCACATGTGCCGCGGCCGGCTTGGCCGGCCCCGCCTGCCGGCCGGTGGGCAGGCCGTGGGCGTGGCACGGCCGGCTTGGCCGGCCCCGCCTGCCGGCCGGCGGGCAGGCCGTGGACGTGGCACGGCCGGCTTGGCCGGCCGTGCCACATCAAACTCGGCCCCGGAAAAAGTTTTCCACAAAGAAGTATCTATAACTGCCAATATAGCAGGCCGCCAAAAACGCTCAAAAAGCGCAAAATCGGACCATGTTCCGGTCAAAACCGATCAAAAACGCGCAAAAAGCGCGCGATTTTGCCTTACCCATCTTAACATTTCGCCCCTCTACCCCCTCTGGCGCTAGCGCCAGGGCCGTTTTGCCCCGCCGGAAGGGGTCAAAAACGCCCTTTTCGGGGCGCGCCGGCGCGGTCAAAAAGTTATCCACAGGTAGGGCAACGGCGGCAAGCGGGAAGCGGGAATCGGGATTCGTAGTCCGGGAATCGGGAACGGCCAGCGGCAACGGCGGGTTTAGCCGCCCGCCTTGGCGGCCGCGCGCCTTGCACCTGGGACCCCAACCCGGAACCCGGAACCTGGAACCGCCTCAGACGTCGCAGATGCGGACGGCCTGTTCGAGCGACTTCAGCGGCTCCTTGCTCCTGGGGATGAACTCGTGGGCCACCCACCCGTCGTACTTCGTCGAGGCGATGACCTTCATGATGGCCTTGTAGTCGAGGGTCTGCGTCTCGTCGATCTCGGCCCGACCGGGCACGCCGCCCGTGTGGAAGTGGGCGACGCAGTCGATGACCTTGGGGATGACCTCCTCGGGCTTGTCGCCCATGATGGCCTGGTGGTAGATGTCGTAGAGGAGTTTGATACGGGGCGAGCCGACCTTCCTGCACATGTCCACGGCCCACATGGTGTTGTCGGCCATGTAGTCCTTGTGGTTGACCTTGGAATTGAGGAGTTCCATGCAGACGGTGACCTTCTTTTCCTCGGCCAGCGGGGCGATTCTCTTGAGGCCCTCGACGCAGTTGGCGGCGCCGGCGGCGTCGTCCAGCCCCTCGCGGTTGCCGGAGAAGCAGATGACGTTGGGGTAGGCGTTTTCGGCGGCGGCCTCGATGGCCTTGCGGAGGCCGGCCAGGCACATCTCGTGGTTCTCCTTGCGGTTCAGGCCCCTGGCGATGCTCATGCCGCCGCCGACGTTGATCATGGTGGCCACGAGGCCGTGCTTCTTGAGGGTCGCGAAGTCGCCGGGGCCGACCAGGTCAACGCCCTTGATGCCCATCTTCAGGATGGCCGGGCAGAACTCGTCCCACGGAATCTTGCTGAAGCACCAGCGGCTGACGGACTGCTTGATTCGTCCCTTCAACGGTGCGCCCTCCTGCTTGAGTTCTGCGGCCCACGCGGGGCGGGCGGCGGCCAGGGCGGCGGCGCCGGCCAGGCCCTTCAGCAGGCCCCGGCGGCTGAGGCAGCCCGCCGCGCGCAGGGCAGGGGGGAGTTCCTCACGGTCATCAGGAGCGGCCATCGGGTCATCCTTTCTTCTCTGGTGGGAACCGGGTGCTTGTAAGAGTACAATGGCAGGGTGGCGGCGTCAAGTTCGGAGTTGCAGGCGCGGGCGCCGCCGGTCAGTGGGCGGCGGGTTCCTCCAGGCCGATGAGGGCCGCGCCGAGCGCTACGGCCAGTTCCGGCCGCTCGGGCGCGGCCAGGTCGCAGGGGAGTTCATCCCGGAGGGCGGCGACCATGCATGGGTTCCGCGCCACGCCGCCGACGAAGAGCGTGCGCCGACCCAGGCGGACGCGCGACGCCATGGCGGCCACTCGGCGGGCCGTGGCCACGTGAAGGCCGAGGGCGATGCGGCGGCGGCCTTCGCCCTTCGCAATAAGCGACACCACTTCCGACTCGGCGAACACGGTGCACATGCTGGTGACCTGGACGGGGCGGTCGGCCAGCAGGGCCTCGGCGCCGAAGTCTTCCAGGCGGTAACCGAGCGCGGCGGCCATGACCTCCAGGAATCGGCCCGTGCCGGCGGCGCAGCGGTCGTTCATTTCGAACCGGCCGAAGCCGCGAGGCCCCACTTCTATCGCCTTCGTGTCCTGGCCGCCGACGTCGATGACGCTCTCGGCCTCCGGCGCCAGTTGCCGCGCAGCACGCGCGCAGGCGCGTATCTCGGTTACGGCCGAGCAAGGCAGCGAACCCTTCACGAGGTGGCGGCCGTAGCCGGTTGCCACGACGGCGTCGGCCTGAAGGCCCTTGAGCATCGCGGGCAGGCGGGCGAGCGGGTCGTGGCCCGTGTCGAAGACGAGGGCGTCTGCGATGCGGCCGCCCTCGACGCGCACGATCTTCGTGAGGCGCGACCCGAGGTCGATGCCGATGGCGGTGCGCGGCGCTGGACTCATGGTCGCACGCTGAAATCTTATCCGAAAAACCGCGGGTCAGCCATGCCAGCGGTTTTTCGGACGGGCCGGGATAGCATGTGGCGTTGTAGGGTTAACTGCGGAGGCCCTCGATAAGGGCCTCGACGCGCGTGCGTATCTGGCCCGTGTCCTGGTCGGCGTAGTCTGTGCCGATGGTGAGCGACGGCAGGCCGGCGCGCTGGAGGGCCTCGGCGATGCGGACCGCCTCCATGTTGTACGTGTGGCAATACTGAAGCACGTACTGAACGACGGCGTCGGCCTTAGCGCGGCGGGCCATGCGCACCACGCTGCGCACCCGCTCGTCGTTCGGCGTGAAGCAGGAGCAGTCGATGCGGAAGTACCGGTCGGCTATGGCCGCCAGCAGCCCGCCGCGCGTGCGGCGGCGCGCATCCACGGGGTGCTCGAAGTATCGCGAGCCGGTGCAACTCTCGTTGGCCACGACAAGGGCGCCCGACGACTCGATGACGTGGTGGACCTTGTAGTTGCCGGCGACGGCGGGGCAGCCGGCCAGGAGCACGCGCTTGGCGCCGGGACGGGCGACGGTCACGCCCTGGCGGACTCGCCGGCGCAGTTCCTCCAGGAGGCGTGCGACGGCGCCGCAGAAGCGTTGCGGCTCATCCACAAGGGCGACCTGCATGACGACCAGGGCGTCGGTTCCGCTGATGGGCGGCGCCGCCGACCGCTGGAAGCCCGCCAGGCGGCCGAGCAGGCGGCGCTTGCGGTTCATCAGGCGCGCGGCCTGGCCGAGCGACCGGGCGGTGATTCGGACGCCCGTCAGGTGCTCCACGCGGCCGGCGAACGCGCGGACTTCTCGCAGCCACAGCCGGCGCGCGGCGTCGGTTTTCTTGTGCGGCAGGTGAAGCACGTGGAATCCGTCGCCGCCGAGGATGTCCCAGGTTTTTTTCTTGGCGTCGCAGGTCGTCTCGCCGACGGCGAGGTCCTCCAGCGGCGCGAAGGGGCACGTGTCGGAGAACGCCAGGCCGAGGGTGGACTTGACGAGGGGGCATATCTCTCGCGGAAACGTCTGCTCGGCGTAAGGGATGGACCAGGCCGTTCCGCCGCACAGCGCCACGGGGATCGCCCCCGCTGCAAAGACGATCTCCTCGGGAACGTAGATGCAGAAGGTGCCGATCATTTTGCGGCCGGCGGCGCGGGCCTCGAAGATCTCGCGTATGCGGTCGCCGTGAAGTTCGTGAATGGCGCTGTCGAAGTACGCCATCGACGCCGGGCGGTCCGGCTGCGAGAGCACCTTCTCGCGGTACGTCCGGCCGAGATTCTCGACGAGTTCCCCGTGCCGCTCCATGTTAAGGCCCAGTTCCGCAAGAAGCGTGTCGCAGCCGGACATCGCGTTCTCCCGTTGCCCGTGTCCGGCGCCATTCTACCGCGGCGGCGCCGCCTGCCAAGCAGGAAGTGGCCGGAGCGTAAGGGCTCACTTACGTGCGCCGAGTCGCCGTGACTAGCCCCCCGCCACGGCGAGGGGCCTCTGCGCCGCCGAACGCCGAGCGCCGGCTCGCCCCCCGCTTGAAGGCGGGGGCTAGTACCTTACGTCATTTGTATTTGTGGGTATAGCCGCTTGAGTCTGATTCTGGCCGTCTCGGTCGTGAACTGCCAGTCCACCGATTTCTGGTCCGCGTTG
>VGYT01000374.1 GCA_016872895.1 Planctomycetota bacterium | reverse complement strand
GACTCATGGCATGGAGAAAGCGGTATGTGTTGGAATAAGGTGGGATAAAAGGGGACAAACGGGGATGCTTACGGGAACGTCGCCCGCGTCATTCGCTCGCGGGCCTTCTCGTCCAGGCCGTCCAGACGCACCGTCCACTTGTGCCTGCCCCGGCTTTCACGGCGCAGGCCGTGTGCTTCCAGGAGGGGTTTGACGCGGTCCGACCGTGCGTCCTGGTCGTCCATGTAGCGGCGGCACAATTCCGCCAGCGACATCGGCACACAGCGGGATTCCCTCGGCGGCAGCACGCTTCGGACGGTGGCGGCAACGCCCTTCCTGTCGCCAACGCCGAGCCTGACCGCCAGGCGCACCAGGACGGATTCGCCCGCCCGCAGGGCCTCCTGCTGCCCGGCCGGCAGCCCGTAGCGGGCCTCGCCCATGCACTCCGGCCACGTGTCGTGGGGGCCGGCGTAGTATTTCCAGGGTTCGCCGGCGTAGATTTCCCGGACGACCCGGCCGCACTCGTACAGCGGGTGCGGGTCCAGGCCGTTCTTCTCCGCCTCCTCCATCAGAACCTGGGTCGCCTGGTGATGGGCCGCGTTCAAGGCGTAGTAGGCCGACGTGCGAACCGGGTCCGCGACCCGTTCGTGGCCGATGATCTCCAGTAGCATCGGATAGCCGGTCCAGTAGCCGAAGGCGGCCACAAGGCATTCCTCGTCCCGCGGACCTTCATGCAGGCGTCTTACGTCGGCCTCGAACTGCCGTCGCAGACGTTCCACGGCGGCCGGATCGTCATCCCCGAGGCATCTCCGCGAGAGGAGCCTGGGCCTGGACGATGCGGCGGCCCCGGCACATCCGGGCTTCGCCGCCGGCGGTTTCTCCTGGCGGCGGCACTTGACGGCGGCTTGGCAGCGCCGGCCCGATTTCCCTTGGGCGGACTTCGCGCCGAAGGGCCGTTTTCCATCAATCCTCTTCGCCATGTTTCGCCGTCCCGGCACCGCTTTCGGAATGGTCGGCGGGCAGCGGTCGGCAAACCGCTTCCTCCCGTACCGGCGGATTCTCTACGGGATTATACTGCGGCAGGTCCGAAAGAGCGATGCTTGACCGCGAGGCGGAAGACACGCCCAGGCAGGACGCACCCGGGCGTGGCATGGAGGTGAGCAGATGCTACTGCTTCTTGCCTGCGTGCTCGTCGGCCAGTGTGAAGTAGCCGCGCAGGGCGACCGCCTTGCCGTCGCGCGTCTCCTTGACCTCGGCCCGGCGGAACCGGGCCTTCGCGCCCTTGGCGACGCACTCGCGCAAGACGGCGGCGTAAAGCGTGGCCCCGGGCGTCGCGCCTCGCGTCTGCCAGTAACGTTTCTCGAGGGCGACCCTCACGATGTCGCCGCACTGCATGGGCTTGCCCGCTTCCTTGAGGACACGGACGGCCGCATCGAGGCAGCCAGGCTTGCGTTCGCCCTTCGGCTTGGCGGCCTTCGCCTTCTTCGCCTGACGACCGGCCTCGGACGCCTTGATGGCCTTGTCGAGTTCGGGGTCGGGCCGGGCCGCTTTCTCGGCGACCTCCTTGCGCCATGCGGCCATCTTCGCGGCCTTCTCGGCCTTGGCGGCGTCCTTCTGCGACCGGTAGTGGGCCTCCAGGGCGTTGGTGGGTTCGCCCTTGGCGGCCGCGGGCGCGGCCTTCGCATCCTTGGCCGACTCGACCACCGGTTTGGCCCCCGCGCCAACCTGGGCGGCCACGGCTACCTTCGCGGCCTTGACCTCGGCCTTGGTCACGCCGGCCTCGGCCCGCAACCGCTGGGCGCTCTTGATGCGAACGGCCTTCTTCGTGGCCACGTTCGAGGCATCCCACCCGCCGTGTGGGTTCTCCCGGTCGATACGGACGTGGACCAGTTTGCCCGACACCTTGGCGATGAATTCGCCGCCGACCTTCACTTCGTGCTTCTTCATGACTCCGCTCCCTTCGTGGTTCGTGCGAGCCGCTTGCCGGATGGCATCGTGCATCGCCGCGATCCTCGCGGCGCGACGTGCGGCCCGCTCTTGTCTCTGTTTCAGCGTCAACATGGCGACCTCCTACTTCGCCGGCGGCACGTACCGCTTACCGCACGTGCTGCACTTCACCTTGCCACTTTTTTGCCACACCAGGTTGTCGACGTTCCGCTCGTGGCATTTCGGGCAGGCGTCGGCCTCGGCCACCAGTTCGTCCGCCTGGGCGTTGATGGCGTCGCGGACGTAGGCCACGTCGATGGACTCGGGGTCATCGAGGCCCGCCGCCATGTCCTGGATGACGCCTTCCAAGCCGTCGAGGTCGTGGCCGATGGCCCGCTCGACCTCCCGGCACCGCGCCCAGACCTCGTGCAGCGCGGCGACCGCCGCCCGCATCGCGGGAAGGACCGTCTTGGCTTGTTTCGTCGTGATCATCTCAAGGCTCCTTTCGTTTTGCGGTTCGTATGCCCATACGTCCGTGTAGATCAGGGCCTGCTTTTCGCCCGAATGCAAGGCGGATTCCGGAATATTCCGGCCGCCGCCCGGCTACTTCTTGCCGCCGCACAGGGGCCTAACCTCGAAGTCCCAGAACCAGTACTCGCCCTCCTTGTTCCTGGCGATTGCCGGCGCCGTGCCGCTCGTCGGCTTGACGCGGTAGAGCCACCCGCCGTCGTACTCGCCCTTGGTGACGACGCCGTCGCACTCCTCGGCGAAGTGCTCGCTTTTGACGTGCACGGCCGTGCCGTTGGCGATACGCGGTGGGCGGCCGTCCCGGCGCAGGGGTTTCTGGTACGAACACCGCTCGCACCGGACCTTTCGCCCGGCTTTCACCAGCGGCCCGCCACACACATGCCTTCCCAGGGGGCGCGTGCTGACAACCTTGGTCTCATGCCTCTTCATGGTTTCCTCCTGCCGGCGCTGTCGCCGGGCATCCCTTACTGGTCCACGACCTCCACCTCGTCCGCATCGAACTCCATCACCACGCGGCCGTTCTCGCGGCTGTATATTTCCACGTACGGGTACCTCGAGTACGGATACGGCGGTAACCCGGCCGTGATGTCGCCGACCACACCCGTCTGCTGTGCCACGAACCGGTCCATGCTCGACGGGCGGTCGGTCTGCGGCTCGCGGTTGCGCAGGCGGATCTTCTTGCCGCGGATGTCCTCGTGGAAGTTGCCCACCAGGTTCATCCGGACGATGTCCGACATCCCCCGGAATTCCAGCCAGCCCGTGACCAGGCCCGGCACGGTGTTGTCCAACTCGCCCTTGACCAGGTTTTGCTTGGGTCGCCACGCCATGCGATGCTCCTTCCGGCGGAATTGCCGGGCTGGGGGCCTCGGTAAGAGGCCCGTCGCCGGGCCTCTCCTACCGACCCGTGTGCTCGACCAGGACGCCGCCGTCGATGAGGTTCCAACCCCACGCCTCGCCCCAGGCGGCCGGCGGCCGGATGGTCGCCAGCACCTTGTCGGTGCGGGTCTGGCAGAGGTCCACCCTGCGGCCGACCTGGGTCGCGTACCACGCGGGGGCATCGGTGCGGCAGACGAGGCGCCGGGGGCTGGGGTTCACCACTCGCATCCAGGGGATGTCGTCGCGCTGGGCAGTGTCGAAGTTGTTGTTGAAGAACTGCGGGTCCGCACCGTTCCCCGACCAGTGGCAGGTGCAAACGTAGCGAGGGAAGTCAGACTCGAAGGCTATACGGTCGATGACCCATTCGTAGCCGCCGCGGATGACCACGTCGTTCACCCGCAGGTCCTTGCCCAACACGTTCTCGGTCTTGCGTGCTGCCGTCTTCATGGTCTGCTCCTTGTTCTGGTCGCCTTATTCGGCGAAGTTCTGGATGGCCCGCAGGTAGTCGGCCACGTCGCCTGTGGTGCCCTGGTATCCATCGAGTTCCCGCTGGAGGCGGGCGGCGGCATACTGCTGGCTGCGCTCGTCTCGGGTGTCGACGTTAAGGTCGAAGACGCCCGCCGCCCCGTCGCCGCGGATGCCGATGACCGCCTTCCCCGCCACCTCGCGGCGGGCGATGTTCGCCCAACCCTTTGTGCCCTCGACCGTCATTCGCGTGATCTTCATCTGTGGCCCCTTTCGTTTATCTGGCGGCGTGCCGCGCCAGGATTGTCATCACTGTG
>VGYT01000373.1 GCA_016872895.1 Planctomycetota bacterium | reverse complement strand
CCGTACAGAGCCTTTCTCGTTCACGACCCGAAGGAGCGGGTCGTCTGCACGGCGCCCTTCCGCGACCACGTCCTGAACCACGCGTTGATGAACGTCTGCGGCCCGGTGTTCGAGTCATGCCGGATTCTCAGTAGCTGGCGACAACCACCGTTCTTCCCGTCAACCCCACGAGTTCGATGACCTCCTTGTCCGGGTTGAACCCCTTCCAGTCCTGGCCATTGACGGTGACGCTTCGGATCCGCAGCTGCTGCGGATGACGCAGCCGCACGCGCACGGTCTGCGGAGGCTGGCGGGAAGGAATCTCGATCGTGGCGGCAATGGTGCCGCGGTCCGCGTCCGAGGCGATCTCGTAGGCCACGGTTCCGAAAGAGGTGGGCGCGTTCTTGACGGAGATCCGCTTGCCAGACTCGAGCCATGGACGGGGTGTGCCGCGAGCGATCCACAGCGAGGTGCCTTCCTGCATCACCAGCAGGTTGCGGAAGTTCTCCAGGAACCAGCCGGCCGTGCCGTTGTCGGGATGCTCGCACTGCGCCGCGTAGTGGCTCCACGCACCCCATTCCGACATCTTGCCGTCGCCGAAGACCATGATGGCATAGGAGTTCATCCAGAACCGCAGGAAATTCGGCACGTCGTCCTGCAGCAGGTAGATGTTGGCGTTGTGCGAGGCTTTGGGGAGACTGGCTCCATAGCTCGTCCAGAACCAGGCGTCGGCGGCGGAAAGGCCCTTCGTCTTCCGCGCCTCCTCCAACTCGCGCACCGCGCTGGCAGAGGTGCCGACCTCCTCCATGACATCCAGCGTCCCTACCATGCGGGCGTCGTTGGCGTCGAGCGCCGCAAACGGTTCGGCCAGCGGCAAGGCCCCCAGGATCACGTCGCCCTGCGGGCGTCCGACGGATGGATACTCCAAGGCCATCATCAGCCCCCGGGTGTAGGCGGCGATGGGGACGAAACTGCGGTAGACGCCGTCGCGTCCGATGCGCACCGGCGAAAGGGCGGCTTCCCGCTCCACGGCCCGCCGAATGTCCCGGCGGAACGCTTCCGCCTCGGCGCGGTACTTCCGGCCGGCCTCCGCATCGAAATCCGCCAGCGCGTCGGCGAAGCGCTGGAGCCCCTGGAGCGAGAAGGCGTTGTCGCAGTAGTACCAGCGCCAGTCGCTGGACGGCAAGGCGTAATCGCCCAGCATCAACGGCGGCATCAGGCCCGCCACCAGCAGATCCTGGCGGTTCGGCACGTCCTTCATGTACGAGTGCCGCTGGCGGATGATCCAGTCCGCCGCCGCCTGCAACCGGGCCCGGTGGCGCTGAAACCACTCCCTGTCACCCGTGAGGAAATAGCGTTCGGCCATGCCGAAGAGGAGCCGGCCCGTCGAGGCGTGGGTGCCGTCGTGGCTGTATCCCATGCCGTGCCGCACACTGGTCGCCCATTCCAGAGCCCCGTCGCCATCGGAATAATCGCCGTCGGCTTTGGCCCCCGAGGCGTTCAGGAAATGCTGATACACCTTGTCGGCCTCGTCGTGCAGCCCGACCATGTCCATCTGCCGGGCCACCCGGCCCACTTCGAACGCGAGACCGCCCCACATGTGCCGGCCGCGCAGTTGATGCGAGGCGGCACGCCAGGCATCCGTCCACCGGGCGTCCGAAAGCCGTACCTGCATGGGCGGGTCGGGTACTTCGGGAAACGGTGGGAAGGCCGTCCCTTCCGGACAACGCCACAAGCGAGCTTCCCGCAGGAGTTCGTCCCAGGAGGCGGCCTCGCGATGTTCGCGGGTCGATTGGCGGATGCTCTTGAGGTTCTTGACCGCCAGTTCCGCCGCGAACTGCCGGGCGGTCTTCCCGCTGCCGGCCTTGACGATGAACAGGCCATGCTCCGGGATCATCACGGGGCCCTTCTCGACATCCACGGGACGGAACGTGACTCCACCCGTCTTCGTCCAGAGGGTCACTCGACTGTCCAGCGTGGGATCGGGGACCTTGGGTCCCGGCCCGGTGGTGTCGAACAAGACCGACCTCGTGACTGTGGGCGTTTCCAGGAGACGCCGGTCGCCGGGCACGTACGCGAGCGGGAGCACGATTCCGCGCCGTCCCTCGCCTGCGGCGCGGGATCGCCAGGCGTGCGAACCTGTGACCTTCGTTCCCATGTCGCCGGCCAAGGGCGACACCGGACCGATCAAACTCAGATCCGATTCCAGCCGCCCGTCCAGGTCGGCCTTTTCGGAGCCGGACTGGAATCCCCATTCAATCTCCACGTCCATCCGCTTCCAGGTCCCGACGGTCGGGCTGATCAGCCGAAGCCCCGGCACCCGAGTCTTGCCTGCACTGGACGTTTTTTCGTCGTCGCAGAAGACGGCGACCATTTCCGTGGCGGAACCCCTCCGGTGCGTGCGGCCGACCACCGTGGGGATCTCCGGAACGCCGCTATGGTGATAGATCCAGGTCCGGCGGTCGGCCGAGATCTCGGGCTGGCCCAGAATCTCATCATTGCACCAGCCAAACCAGCCGAACGCCGTGGGATACACCCGCACCTCCACGGCGTCGGGCGAGGGGATTTCCTGACCGGCCGGCCAACAGAGTTCCAGGCGGTAGTCCGCCAATCGCACCGACCACAACAGGCCCGCGAGCAACCTGCCGCGTGGTCTTGGCGGCAAGGGTGTGATCAGGTCGGGCATGTCATAGTGCTCGCTTCTCAGCCCCGCGGCCCCCACCCGGCCGAGAGCAGGGCGATAGACCGTATCGATGCGATCGAGGCGCCGGGGGATGAAATGGGCCTCGGGTCTCTCCTGCACGGCCCGATCGGCCCGCCAGGCGTAGGCCCAGGGCGCGATATCCACCGGCTGGCCTTGAAGCTCGTCCAAAGATGCCCGCTCGATGGCCACCGGCCCGGCGCCCGGCAGGTCGGCCGCAAACGTCAGACCGCCGCCATCCGCTGCAAGGGCACCGAGCAACAGGACCGTGCTCGCACGGGCTATCACCCAGAGCGGCGGGAGGGCCCTGGGCCGTTCTCGTCCCAAGCTCGCGCACCTCGCGTCCATCATTCGCTCTCCTATTGCTGTGACCTATCACTAGTACTAGTTATTTTGTACACGATCACCGCCGATCCCGGCTGTTCCGTGATCCGCACCGCCAATCCCTTGTCCAGCAGCTCGCGCCCGGCGAGGGCCTGCGATTCGCCGGAATCCAGATTCGTCAACACGTACTCGGCGGCGGCATCGAGCCCCCGCAGCTTGAGCCGGGTGATTTCATAGATGCTCCGGCCGCGGCGAAAGGCCTGGACCATGCCTTCGCCCTTTTCCGGCACGTCGAACTGCCAGGCGATCCAGGTGTCTTGTTCGAGGCTGTACGGCATCAGCGGGTAGAAATCGCCGAAGAGATACGGCCGTACGGCGAGGTACTCGTCCAGCAGCTCCCGCAGAAGGTCCACGTCGACCTTGGACCACCGGTCCTTCAGGTCCGGCACCCCTGCCATCGGCCAACCCATCAGCAGCGCCGGACAATAGGCGCTGCGGAACGAGTACGCCGAGAGCTCGTGCATCGGCGTGACCGCGCCGCACAACGGGATCCACTGGAGCAGGCCGTAATTGAATCCCTGATTGACGACCGGGTCGAAATCCATCGGGGCCTGGCAATCGCTGCGCCACAGGACGATGCTGCGGCGGATCGTCTCCAGATCGATCTTCCGAGCCCCTTCGGCGCAGTTGTCGATCAGCAGGTGCGGATGGCGATTCAAGAGCCCGTCCCAGAAAGCATAGAAGCCCTGGACGTACTGGATCTGGCTCATGCCCGCGCGGTTGGGATCGGTGTCTTCCGGCCACAGGTTCCCGCCGTCCTGGCGGAAGATGTCCACGCCGAAGTCGCTCACGACCTTGGAGAAATGCTCGATCATGAATTGGTTCACCTGCGGGTTGCCGTGATCGAGTCCGTGGAAGACCATCTTCCCGTAGTCCGGGTGCCCGAACGGCTGGCCGAGCCAGTCGGGCCGCTCCTTGCCGATGCCCACGGCCGGATGGGCGCTTTCCGGGACCATCCACAAGAGGAACTTCATGCCGCGGCGATGCGCGGCATCGGCCAGCGGCCGCATGCCGTGGGGGAACAGGGCCGG
>VGYT01000372.1 GCA_016872895.1 Planctomycetota bacterium | reverse complement strand
CAGCCCCTCCCGCAGGCTGGCCGAAGCCGTTGGATGCTCGGTCTCGAGCCACTCGGCCTGTTGCCTGAGGCGGGCCATCCCTTCCTTCGGGTCCAGACGATACGCCGCACGCATCGCCGCCTTCACCAATGCGCCCTTGCCCTTCGCCGAGTTCCTGTTACTCTTACTCATGGCCGTTCCTCCCCTGAGGGTTCGTGAAACCTTCACTCACCGACGAGCGTATCGTATACGCTCCAGGAGGAACGGCCTACATTGAACCTAAACCTGCCGTTGCCGGTTGCCGGCCTGCGATTCCCGCCTCGCCCAGTTTATCATTGCCGTTGGCCGCTGCCGTATCCCGATTCCCGGCTCCCGCCTTTGCGTTACCTGTGGATAACTTTTTGACCCGGCCCGGCGCGCCCCGAAAACGGCCTTTTTGACCCCGTCCGGAGGGGCAAAACGGCCCTGGCGCTAGCGCCAGAGGGGGTAGAGGGCCGAAATGTTAAGATAGGTAAGGCAAAATCGCGCGCTTTTTGAACGTTTTTGACCGGTTTTGATCGGATTTGTTCTCCGTTTGCGCTTTTTTGACGCCTTTTGACCGCTTCTGGCATGGAACGTATGGCCATAAGCCGTGGTGGATAACTTTTGGGGCCGACGAGGCGTATACTATAGTTTATGATGGGCTGGGGAAGATGGGCAAGGGGGGCAAAGGCAGTGCGGAGTGAGGAGTTCGGAGCGAGAACGGCACCTCAGGCGGCAAGCGGCAGGCAACAGGCCAACGGCCGACAGCGCCTGCAACTTGGAACCTGGAACTGCCTTTTCTACTTGCGTTCTCCGGCATGATCAGCGCGGAGATGCGCGCGAAAGCACGGCAGATCGCGGCCGAGCATCCCGCCCCGTCGCAGGAGGAACTCGCCGCGGCGACCGCAGTGGCGGGGCGCATGATCCCGGGCGACGATGTGGTCGACAGGATCTTCGGGAGGCCGCCCGCCCCCGCGGCTGCCCTGCAAGCGGGCGAGACCGCCACGCTCGCCGGCATCAAGGGCCCCGGCGTCATCCGGCACATCTGGATGACCGTGCGGCCGGAGGCCCTGCGCTCGTGCGTCCTTCGGTTCTACTGGGACGGCCGGGAGGCGGCGGGCGTGGAGGCGCCGCTGGGCGACTTCTTCGCCCTCGGCCACGGCCTGCGCACCAGGGTGGTGAGCCTGCCCGTGGCGGTGTGCCCGAGCGGCGGGATGAACTCGTACTGGCCGATGCCGTTCAGTAAGCATGCCCGCATCACTATAACTAATGAATATCACGAGGACCACGGCGGGTTCTTCTACCAGGTTGACTACGCGCTGGCCGCCGTGCCGCCGGGGGCCGCGTACTTCCACGCGCAGTTCCGCCGCAGCCTGACGGCGCGCAAGCGCCCTGAGCACGTCATCCTGGACGGCGTCCGCGGCCGCGGGCACTACGTGGGCACGTACGTCGCGTGGACGCAACTCGCGGGCGGGTGGTGGGGCGAGGGAGAGGTGAAGTTCTACATCGACGGAGATAAGCAGCATCCCACCTACTGCGGCACGGGCACGGAGGATTATTTCGGCGGGGCGTGGTGCTTCCATTCGCCCGAAGGCGTGGAGGAGCCGTTCTCGACGCCATTCCTGGGCCTCCCGCTGTCGGACCGCGGCCCCGGCCGCCCGCCACGCCACGGCTTGTACCGCCGGCACATCATGGACCCGATCCACTTCCGCAAGGACCTGCGGGTGACCATCCAGGCGCTCGGCTGGTGGCCGGGCGGCAAGTTCCAGCCCTTGACCGACGACATCGCCTCGACCGCGTTCTGGTACCAGGCGCCGCCCGCGGCGCCGTTCCCGAAGTTCCCGACGCTGAACGAGCGGTTTCCGCGGTAGCGGCGAGGCGCGATTCACCCGACGACGTTGAACGCCCGCACCTCGAACTTCACGCCCAGGCCCTCTTCGGCCAGCCGGCGCACCGCCTCCAGGTCGAGGCCCGGCACGGCCACGGCCGTTGCGCGGACGGTCGGCAGGCGGGCCTTCGCCTGCCGCAGGAACTCGCACACCGCTGCGAAGGCGTTCGGGACGGTCGGGCGGCACAGTTTCTCATATGTGGCTGCATCGGGGGCGTCGAGGCTCACGCTGACGGCGTCCACCAGGCCCGCCAGTTCCGCCGTGATGTCGCGCCCGGCCAGGGCCGACCCCTGGCCGTTCGTGTTCAGGCGCACGGGCAGGCGCCAGCGGCTCTTCACCCGGCGGGCGACTTCCTTCAGGACCTCCAGGCGCAGCGTCGGCTCGCCGAAACCGCAGAAGACGGCTTCCTCGTAGCCGGCCGCCCCGGCTTCTTCGAGGGCCGTGAGGAGTTCAGCCGCCGCGGGCTCGCGCGGCAGGCGCAGGTCGTGCCCCTTGACCACCAGGTCGCCGCGCGCGCGGGGGCAGAACGTGCAGCGGTTCGAGCACTCGTTGGTGAGGTTCACGTAGAGGCTGCGCCGGATGGGATAGACGAGGCACGGCCCGCCCTGCCGCAGGGGCAGGCCGAACAGGTGCGCGGCGTTGCGCGTCGTTATCCGCCGCACGTCGTCCTCCGCAAGGCCGTACAGGTCCGCCAGGAAGCGGATGACGAGCACCACGTTGGCGGGCTCGTTGGTCCTGCCCCTGAAGGGCACAGGCGCGCAGTACGGCGAGTCGGTCTCGGCCAGGACGCGCTCCAGGGGCGTGATGCGCGCGGCCTGGCGCACGTCATCGGCATTCTTAAATGTGATGATGCCCGAGAACGACACGTAGAAGCCGCGCCGGAGCATTTCCCGGGCGAACTCCGGGCCGCCCGCGAAGCAGTGCGCCACGCCGCGCGGGAGGCCGCCCGCGGCGGCGGCCCCGTCGAGCGCCGCCAGGACGTCGGCGTCGGCCTCGCGCGCGTGGATGATAAGCGGCAGGTCGAGGTCCCGCGCCAGGCGGATGCCCTGGGCGAACACGCCGCGCTGCACCTCAGGCGGCGAGTGCTTGTAGTGATAGTCGAGGCCGAACTCGCCCAGGGCCGCCACCTTCGGCCGCCGCGCAAGGTCCTCCAGCACCGACCAGTCGGCCACCTTCACCTGGGCGGCGGCGTGCGGGTGAAATCCCACGGCGGCGTAGAGCATCCTCTCGCGGGCCGCCGTTTCCACCACGCGCCCGTTCTCGGCCGGGCCCGTGCCCACGTTGATGATGGCCTCGATGCCCGCGGCGCGGGCGCGGTCCAGCACCCCCAGCAGGTCCCCGGCCAGTTGGTCGAAGTGAACGTGGGCGTGCGTGTCGATGGCCGGTTCCGGCATGGTCCGTTCTTTCGCCACTCACTTGACCGCGGAACGCGCAGAGAACGCGGAGAAGGATTTCTGAGTTACAATTAAGAAGCCTTTCTCTGCGATCTCCGCGTTCTCCGCGGTAAATCGAACGGCCGCCGGACCGGGCAACGCACGGCGTCCTACAGCAGGCGGCCGTGCACGTCGAACGCCCCGGGGTAATGCCGGATGTCCGGCTCCGTGCGGTCCGGCCCTTCGAAGCGCACGGCGACCACGTCGAAGCGGATGGGCGGGCCGTCGGGCTCCCAGCGGCGGGCCGGGCCGCGGCGCTGCTGGGCCAGGAACCGCCTGGCCGCGCGGATCACCCGCCGCCGCTTGGCCTCCGTCACGGTCTCTTCGGGTGCGACTTGCGGCCGGCCGCCGTCCGCCTCGCGGCTGCGGACCTCGATGAAACAGACCGCCCCGGACCGCTTCTCGACTGCCACCAGGTCCACCTCGCCCTGCGGGTACGCCACGTTGCGGGCGAAGATGCGGTAGCCGCGCTTGCGCAGGAACCGCTCGGCTGCCCTCTCTGCCGCGCGGCCGGCCTGCTGTCGCGGCGAAAGTTTCGCCTTCTTCCGCCGCAGCAGCGACAGGAGGTTGAACATCGCCGTCTCCGCGCGTCCGGGCTTGCCACGGCGCCGCCCCCGCCGCGGCCCGCCCCCGCCTGCCGGCCGGCGGGCAGGCCTGGGCGGGACGGCTGGCGCAGCCGGGCGACCGACGCATCGCGTGCGATTGTAGCCAGGCCCGCCCCGCCCTGCAAGCCGGCGGTGCCGCCTTGCGCTTCCGCCCGCGCGCCGCTTTGCGCTTCCGGCGGCACTTCTTATCCGAG
>VGYT01000371.1 GCA_016872895.1 Planctomycetota bacterium | reverse complement strand
GCCGATGTTGTAGATGCGCCCCGGCCGGCCCCGCTCGACGGCGCCCAGGATGGCCCGGCCGTGGTCGTCGGCGTGAATCCAGTCGCGCACCTGCCGCCCGTCGCCGTACACGGGAAGGGGCTTGTCTTCCAAGGCGTTCGACAGCATGAGCGGAATGAGTTTCTCCGGGAACTGGTACGGGCCGTAGTTGTTCGAGCAGCGGGTGATGACGGCGTCCTGGCCGTAAGTGCGGTGCGCGGCCAGAACCAGGAGGTCCGCCCCGGCCTTGCTCGCGGCATACGGGCTGGAGGGAGCCAGGAGGCGATCCTCGGTGAACGGCGGTTCCCCGGGGCGGAGCGACCCGTACACCTCGTCGGTGGAGACCTGGACGAATCGGCGGACGTTCTTTTCGCGTGCCGCATCCAGAAGAACCTGCGCGCCGAGGACGTTAGTGCGCACGAAGGCGACCGGCCCCAGGATGGAACGGTCAACGTGCGTCTCGGCGGCGAAGTTGACGAGGGCGTCGGCGCCTTCGGGAACGGCCCGGCGCATCGCCTCGGCGTCGGCGATGTCGGCCCGGATGAACGTGTGGTGGGCCTGGGGAATGCCTTCGAGATTCTCCAGGTTCCCCGCGTAGGTCAGCAGGTCGATGTTGACAACCTGGAGGTCCGGCCGCGTGGCCAGGGCCAGGCGCACGAAGTTCGAGCCGATGAATCCCGCGCCGCCGGTGACGACGTAGGTGCGCATGGCCGCCCAGGATAACGAAACGGGCGCCGCCCCGCAAGCGGCGCCCGCTCGCACCAACCTGCTTCGATTCCTTCGAGGGCACGACGGTCACCCATCGCCGGCGCCATGGCCGGCGGAGACCTGCCGCGCATCTCGGACGGTCTGCCTACTTCTTCTCAGGCGGAGCCGGAGGGGCCGGAGCCGGCTCAGCCGGGGGCGCCGGGGCGACCGGCGGGGTGGCTTCCGGCTTGTCCTTCGACGGAGCAGTCGGCGCCGGCTTCGGCGCTTCCTTTGCGCACCCAGCGATCACCGGACACAGCAGGAACGCCAACAACGCAACCAGTGCCAGATACCTCATTCCAGTTCTCCTTTTGCTAGGACCTTGATGCCGTGCGAACCGTTTGAGCGGCGACACTCGTTACCGCCCTTGGCTTGCCCGCAATTGTAGTAGGCCGCGCCAGCCATGCAAGAGAAATCAATGCCTGGCCGGGCCGGCGGCAACCCCCTGCCGGAGGCTGCCCGCGGGCCGGCAGGCAGGCCCGCGGCTCTGGGAGAACGCGCTTACGAGTCGAAATGGCTCCTCTGGTCGCGCACGCTCCAGAGTTCCGGGTTCACCATGTAATCGTACAGGTCCGTCAGGAGGGCCAGGTGCTTGTCCTCCTCGGCCCTCAGTCGCGCGAAAAGGTCCTTGACGGCCTGGTCGTCGGTCTTCGTCCCGCAGTCGTTGTAGAAGGCGATGGCCTTGCGTTCCATGTCCTGGCCGAGTTCCAGGGCCTGGGTGTCGGTCGTCTCGGCCTTGACGGCCTCGCGGATCTTGGCCCGGGCCTTGTTCAGCCAGTTCTTGTCAACCGGCGGAAACTTCACGTCCACGGGGCAAACACCCTGGTTGGCCCAATCCTGAAGCAACTGGGCGTGCCGGGTCTCCTCGCCTGCCAGGCGATCGAACATCTTCTTGCCAAGCGGATGCGTGGTCCGCCTGGCCGCGTCCAGATAGAAATCGCGGGCCGCCCGCTCCTTCTGCTCGCCCACGGCCAGGATACCGCACAAGTCCTTGTTGAGAGCCACGCTCATCTTCCTTTCAAGCGCCCTTGATTCCACGCATTATAAAGCCCGCCGCCGAGACAACGCCAGAAAATTGCGCGCCGCCCCTGTACGCCGTCGGAAGTAGTCTGGGCGCTCGCGCAAGACGTTTAGCCGTCGCCGGTGCCGCGACGCCCGCGGCCATACCGGCCGCGGCTAAACGCGAATGAACGCCCTACCCCGCCGGCGCCCGCCACCGGCGCAGCGCCGCCAACAACCGGGCCATGTCTTCCGGCAGCGGGGCCGCGAAGTGCAGAACTTCCCGCGTCCGGGGATGACGGATCGTCAGCCCGGCCGCATGCAGCGCCTGCCGCGAGATGAGCACCTCGTCGCCGTCCGCCTGGCCGCGCGCGAGTTCCTGTAGCATCACCTTGTCGCGGCTGCCGTACTGGCGGTCGGCGACCACGCGGTGGCCGATGTGCGCCAGGTGCACGCGAATCTGGTGCGTGCGCCCCGTGCGCGGCCAAACGTGGACGAGCGCAAAGCCGTCGAAGGCCTCCGCGACCTCGTAACGGCTGTGGGCCTCTCGGCCGCCTGCGCCGCGATGGACCATGTACCGCTCGCGGACGCGGTGGTCCTTGCCGAGCGGCTCGCTGATGACATCGGCATCCAGTTGCGGCACGCCCTCGACGATGGCCGCGTACTCCTTTTCGACGGTGCGGTCCTCCCACTGGCGCGCCAGGCGGGCGTGGGCCGCATCGTTCTTCGCGAAGATGATGACGCCGGAGGTGTCGCGGTCCAGGCGGTGGACGACCCCCGGCCGCCACGGGCCGCCCACCCGCGACAAGTGCTCGGCGTGGTAAGCCACGGCGTTCACCAGCGTGCCGTGCGGGTTGCTGCGCGCGGGGTGGACGATGATGCCCGCATCCTTGTTCACGACCACGAGGTCCTCGTCCTCGTAGAGAACCCTGATGGGGATAGGCTCCGGGATGATGCCGAGCGGGCGGCGCTTGTAGAGCGTAACGAAGACGTGGTCGCCCTTGTGGACCTGGGCGGAGGGCTTCGTGACCGGCTCGTCGTTCACCAGGACGCGGCCGTCGCGGACGAGTTTCTGGTACGTGGTGCGGCTGTGCGACGGCCAGCGGGCGGCGAGGAAGCGGTCGAGGCGGGCATCGGCCGGCTCGTGGGCCAGGGTGATGTCGAAGGTCTCCAGGTCGCGCTCGGGGAGCGCTTCGGGGGGTAGCGCGCCGTCGGGGAGGTCGTTAGGGGCCATCGAACGATACGCATCGCGCGGCGGCTCTCCTGAGCCGCCGCGCGGATTACCGCATCTAAGCACGCAGGCCGGGGCAACGCCCCGGCGACGTGCGCAAATGCCGGGGCGGCACTGTGCTCTGCCCCTGCCTACGCACCTGCGCAGCGGGTGCGGAGACCCGCCGCGCAGAAGGGGTATCCAGCCACGTCCTACTGCGCCCCGACGAGGTCCATCGCCTTGTCAACGGCGCTGCCGGCGTCGGCGGCGTAGCCGTCGGCGCCGATCTCGTCGGCGAACGATTGCGTGACCGGCGCGCCGCCGATCATGACCTTGGCACCGACGCCGGCCGCCTTCAGGGCGCCGACGACGTCCCTCATGTTCGGCATCGTCGTCGTCAGAAGGGCCGACAGGGCGACGATCTCGGCCGCCTGGTCCTTCGCGGCCGCCACGAATTTCTGCGGGTCCACGTCAACGCCCAGGTCGATCACGCGGAACCCGTGCCCGCGGAGCATCTTGCCCACCAGGTTCTTGCCGATGTCGTGCAGGTCGTGCTTTACGGTGCCGATGACGACCTTGCCGAGGGGCTTGAGGTCCTTAACGAACGGCTCAAGGAGTTTCCAGCCGGCGTCCATCGCGCGGTCGGCGATGAGGACCTCCGGAATGAACGCCTCCTGCGTGGTGAACTTGTGGCGGATGCGGTCCATGCCGACCACGAGGCCCTGCTTGAGTATCTGCTCGGGCGGCTGCTTCTCGGCAAGGGCCTCCTTCACCAGGCGGACGACCGTTTCGCGGTCACCCTTGTCCACGGCTTGCGCGATTGCATCGAGGTTTGCCATCCGTTGCTCCTTGGGCTCGTGACCCGAGCGCGCTAAAGAGACGCGACCATAAGGCTTGCCCTAAGCGAAGCCGAAGGGTCGCGGGTGTCATCGCGGGCGCGTGATGCTTGCCCCCTCGGGACCACCGTTCAGCATGCCTTACCTAGTACCTTACGTCATTTGTATTTGTGGGTATAGCCGCTTGAGTCTGATTCTGGCCGTCTCGGTCGTGAACTGCCAGTCCACCGATTTCTGGTCCGCGTTGCGACCAGAGTACCAGTGCTCCGCCTCGGACCGCAAGGCGGGCACGTCCGGAATCCGGCGGTCCAGGCACTGCTGGGTGAAGACACTCA
>VGYT01000370.1 GCA_016872895.1 Planctomycetota bacterium | reverse complement strand
CGCGAGCCGAAGGCGAGCGCGGGCGTTTGCTGAAAGGGCCGTGCGATGGGGATTCCGGGCCGAAGAATATTCAGCCACAAGCATAAGAAGCGCTGCGGGTTCCGCAAGCGGATGAAGACTCGCGGCGGTCGGGCGGTGCTCGCGCGCCGCCGCAGAATCGGCCGCCGACTGCCCAGCGCGAAGCGGTAGAGAAGAAGTCCCGTGCCGCGGCCCGCGATTTGAGTTGCTCGCCGTAAGGCGAGCGGGTGCGTTCGCGCGGCGTCGAGCCGCCGCTGTAAAGCGGCGGTCATCGTCGAGAGGCGAGGATGCTCGCCCGCCCCGGCGGGCGGCTCGATGCGCCAGCGGCGCGAAGGCCCACTACGCCCCGCCGCCAGCCAGGTATATCGTCTCGCCCGTGATGAACCCGTCCGTCTCCCCTGCCAGCCAGAGCACCGCGCTGGCGATGTCTTCGGGCGTCCCGAACTTGCCGACGGGGATTTCCCTGGCAAACTGCCGCATACGCGCCGGCTCCGTGTACTTCTCGTGGAAAGGCGTCAGCGTGACGCCCGGTGCGACGGCGTTGACGCGGATGCCGTCGGCGGCCACTTCCTTCGAGAGACCCTTGACGAACGTCACAAGGGCCCCCTTGGCTGTGGCGTAGGGCACGGCGCCGCCTCCGCCGCCGGAGCGTGCGGCAACACTTGAGTTGATGATTATATTCCCGCGCCTGGCCTTCATCATGTGGGGCAGGGCCGCCCGCACCGTGTAGAAGACGCTGTCCAGGTTCAGGGCGATGACCTGGTGCCACAGCCGATCGGGCACTTTGGCGATGGGGCACCGCTTTACCAGGCCGCCCGCGTTGGCGAAGAGGATGTCCAGGCGTCCGAACTGGCGGACGAACGCGCGGACCATGGCCGCCGCCTGGTCGGGGTCGCACACGTCGCACTCAAGCAAGGCCGCGCGGCGGCCGAGGCGGCGGACTTGGCGGGCGACCTTTTCGGCCGCGGCCTTCGACCGGCAGTAGTTGATGCCCACGTCGGCCCCGGCCTGGGCCATCAGCACGGCCGTGGCCGCGCCGATGCCGGTAGAGGCGCCCGTAATCAGAACGGTCCGGCCCTTAAGGTCGGTCATGCTTGGTCTCCGACATGCACCCCTGCGGCGGCTTTCCATGCTACCCTTGCGCGGCCGGGGGAGCAAATACGTATCGAGCGGGGGCGCCCCGCCGGCGTTCGAGCACGCGGGCCGAGATTCCATCCTGGCCTGCATTGCTGGACGACATGTGGCACGGCCGGCTTGCCCGGCCGTGTGAAGCACGTGCGGGCATCCCACGGCCGGCCGAGCCGGCCGTGCCACACGTGCCTGCGTCAGCGGCTCGATGCGCCTGCGGCCCGAAGGGCGCGAGGCATGCTCAGCGCGTGAGTTCTTCGGCCACCAGGCTGACGGTTTTTTCCACGGCGGCGGCCGCCTCGGCCGTAAGGTCGAGGCCCGCGTCGATGGTCTTGGGGACGATGCCGAAGATGACGACCTGCTGCGGCGGGTGGCCCAGGGCCTCGCCCATGGCGAGCGTCTCAAGAAGGCCCAGTTCGTGGAGCGACAGGTCGGCGGCCGGGCGGCCCGCCAGGTCGTCGGGGGTGAGCCGCAGGACGCTGCCCGGCGCCGCGTCAGCCTCCACGGCGTCGATGACGACGACCTTGCGTCGGCCGGCCAGGACGTCCAGAAGGTCGATGCCGGCCGTGCCGCCGTCCAGAAGTTCCACGTCTTCGGGCAGCGCCAGGCGGCCGTCTGCGGCCCGGGCGATCATCTCGCGGACGACGTGGACGCCTACGCCCTCATCCGCGAGCAGGATGTTGCCGATGCCGAGGACGAGGATGGATTTCATGGCGGTCTGCGGCCCGTCGCCCGTACGCATCGAGCCGCGGGTGTTCGAGCCGCGGCTGTAAAGCCGCGGGCATCTTCGTCAATCGGCGATACCCGCCGCTTTACAGCGGCGGCTCGCGCCCGCGCGAAGTTGCCGCGGCCACGGCGCCGCCGATGCCGGCGCCGTTGCCCATCTTCTTCAGGCGCGACTCGAAGCGTTCGCGGCACTGGTGCATGAATGCCTGGATGCGGATCATCTCGGTCGCCTGCCGGAGGCCGTCGTACGCCACCTTCAGCACCGGCATGTCGAAGTCTTTCTGGAACTTCGCGAGCAGGGCATTCACGATGGTGCCGGGCATGCAGTTGAACGGGTGCAAGTTCACCACGCCGTCGCAGCCTGCCTCGACGTACTCCACGCAGCGGCCCATCGAGAGGATGGGTTCGCCGCGGACGGACGGGTCCAGGTACGGCCGCGCACGGTCGATCACATGGTCGCTTGGCGGCTCATCGAAGAACTGCCGCACCGCGCCGCGGAACTCGTCAAGGATGCGGTACTTCTCGCGCCGCTGCACGAAGTCGGTGATCCACTCCACCACGAGGCGCCGGTACTGGCGGTCCATCTTGGAGTCGGTGATGCGGCTCCAGGCGATGTAGTTGACCCACTCCTCGAAGGGGGGCAGGATGGCCTCGCCGTCGAGGGCCTCTATCTTGCGGACCATGAAGTGGTTGGTGAACTGGTTGCAGCGGACGAAGACCTCGCCCACCAGGCCGATCTTCGGCCGCGGGCGGGAGCGGTCGGTCCGCACGGCGGCGAACTCCCGCCGTGCCTCCCGCGCAAGGGCGACCAGGCCGCCGCGAGCCTCAATTACTTCCTCGCACCGCCGCAGGTACTTTTCGTAAATCTGGTCGCACTCGCCCTTGTGCACTTCATACGGCCGCGTCTCGCGCAGGATCTTCTGGAGGCAATCGACAAACACGATGCCGGACCAGGCGAGTTTGCGGAAGTCCGCCCCCAGGTTGGCCACGTCGCCTTGAAAATCCTTGTCCTGGTCCAGGAGGACCATCGGCACGTCTTCCAGGCCCAGTTCGTCGAGCATGATGCGCTGGAACTTGTTGTACTGGCCGAAGCGGCATGGGCCGAACGCCGTCGGCATGAAGAACGCCGAGCGGTTCGGGTCGAACCCCGGCGAATGAATCTGCCGCAGGATGTCGCCCGTCGTGATGATGCACGGGTAACACTCCTTGCCGGAGGTGTACTTGCGGCCCCAGGCGATTGTTTCTTCGTCGCTCATGGGCATCTGGCGGGCATCCACGCCGCCCGCGCGCATCGCCGCGGCCATGGCGTACCCGTGGTCGTCCATGTACGGGATATAGACGGTGCGCTTGCCGAGGGTCTTGCGGCTGTAGTCCATCTTGGCCACGCGAAGGCGCTTTTCCACGCGCAGGTCGCGCCCGCGGACGGCCTTGAGGCTGTCGAGGTACGCCTCGCAGCGGGTGATGGCGCCCACGTCGGCCGAGTGCTCGTCCACCTCAAGCACCAGGCAGGGCTTGCCCTGGAGTTCCGCCCCCACGTACTTCATGATGAACGAGTCCGGCCCGCAGCCGAAGTTCGTTATATAGACCGGGTACAGCCGCCGGTCGTGGGCGATAATCCGTGCCGCGGCAAGGATTTTCTGGCCGTACTTCCAGTACATGTGCGGATGCTCTCTTGAGATGTCCACCTCGTCCAGCGGTAGCATGTCCATCGGGATGGCCAGGCACCCCAGGTCGCGCAGTTTTTCGGGGATGTTCATGTTCAGGCCCGGGTCGCAACCGTTGTATGGGCGGCTGATGATGACCAGGGCGGTGTCGTCCGGCCCCAGCGAGGCCAGGACTTCGCGGCCGCGGGCCTTCATGCTCTCGGCAAAGCGCTGCTGGGCGGCGTAGGCCTCGGCCACTGCCCGGCGGGCGCGGCGGCGGCCGACGCCCAGGCCGGCCGCGAAGTTCACCAGTTCCCGCGTCACCCACTCCGGCCCGCGCGAAAAGTGAATTATCGGCCGCCGTAGCCGCCCGGCCCAGTCAACATCGGGCATGGCCGCCGGCGCCATGAACGGAACCGACTGGACGTAGGGGCAGACATAGGAGTTGACGATGTCGTCGCTCGCGCGCGGCATATCGACGACGGTGGGCAGGAAGATATAGTCCAGATCCTTGCGCTTTGCCAGGTCGCGCACGTGGCCGTGCGCCACCTTGACGGGGAAGCACGGCTCGCACGCCGTCTCGTCGATGCCCGCGGCGATGAGGTCGCGGTTGGTGCGCGAGGACAGGACGACCTCGAAGCCAGTTTCCGTCAGG
>VGYT01000369.1 GCA_016872895.1 Planctomycetota bacterium | reverse complement strand
AATGGTGCTACAGTGTCCAGGGGAGTAAGGAATAAGAAGAGGCAGTAACCTGCTCCCACTGCCACAAGAAGCACCGCCTGCACCGGGGCTGCCAGGTCGGGCAGCAATGCCAGTCCGACCATGAGCCAGAACGAAGCCCCGATGAGATTCAGGCCGCGGTCAAAGACCATCGCGCCGGTTGCGCGGCCGAAACGCATCTGCTTGTGCCGCCAGAAAAAGACGATGTTCACCAGTTCCCCCGCCTCAAGCGGCACGAGCACCCGCAGAGGGCCTGTGCCCAGCCGCAGACGCAGGGCGTCGCCGTAGGAGAAGTCCACGCCCATGGCGCGCAGAACGCACCATTGCTTGTGCGCGCCGACGAAGATGTGGAAGGCCGCCGAGAGGACGATCACCGCCGCCAGGATCCACTTGTCGGCCCGGTTCCACTCCGAGACAAGGGCGTCCAGGCGGATTCCCTTCCAGAGCCAGAGAAAGGCGATCGTCGCCGCCGAGACGGCCAGGCTCAGCGCCAGGCCCACGGCATGGCGCTGGAGGTCGCCGCCTTTCCAGCCCACCAGCGGTTTCGTGATCGGTGTGACCATGTGTTCCTTATCGGCAATTGCCGACTGCCGGCCTTATGGCGTTCCACGTGCCGGGTCCTCGGGCGGCGGGAGCCACGGCGGCGGCGCAAGGTCGGGCTTCAGTCGGCGGGCCTGGTTCCAGCAGTAGCGGGCCATGTCGGGCTGTTTCAGAGCGGCGTAGTAGGCCCCTTCGTCCAGGTAAGCCTCGTGGGGTTGATTCTGGCGAAGGGCACATTCCCGGAGAGCCTGGGCGCCCCCAGTCATGTCCCCCCGGCGGAAGCGGATTCGGGAAAGAGGAGTGTATAGGATGGCTTCGGTGGGCTTCATGGCCAAGGCGCCCAGGAGCACCTGCTCGGCCTCGTCGAGGCGGTTCAGCATGAACAGACTATCGGCTAGCCACAGGCGGACAACAAGGGTGTCCGCCCCGTGATCCTGGGCGGCACGGAGGGTTTCTACCGCCGCTGACCAGTTGCCTTGCTTATGGAACAGTTGGGCGCGGACCACGAGCGCCAGAGGATTCGTTGGCTCAATCTCAATGGCCCTTTCGACGGCTTGGACGGTTTCGGTGGGGTCCAGACTTCGCAGGGCGTGGAATGCGTGGGCGAAGGCGCTCTCTGGGTGCTGCCGCACCGTCTCCACGATGTCCTCGTGGGAATCGGCTTGGCGGAACGTTTCCACGTACCAGCACTGGCGGCCCAGGAAGGATACCTCCCACCGGGGGCAGAAGTACCCCCATTTCGGACCGCTCAGGAACAGGCTGATGAGCACCGCGGGCAGCGCGGCAGCCGCCGGCACCAGGACCTTCCCAATCCGCAGGTCCATGAGTCTGTCGAGAACGTGCGCGGTCAAGCAAAGCACTGGCGCAAGTGTGGGGGCCGCCCAAGTGAAGTTGTCCAACGGCTCTCCAGGGGCGAACACTGTAACCACCGCCGCCGGCACAACGACGGCGGTCAGGAGCAGGCCGTACTCCTCTCGCCGCCGCCGCCACATGGCGTAGCCCAGGCACGCCAGGTACGCCAGCCCTACCTGCCAGGCACATGGGATGATCGTAGGCGTGTGAACGACCGTCCCCATGTCCAGAGTCAGCCGCCAGGGCGGCACGAGGCACATAATCAGGCCGCCGACGTAGAGCATCAGGAACCGCGGCGTGAGGCCCAATGCGAGGCCCTTGGCCGTGATGTAGCCGAGCGTCGGAGCGCGGTTCGCCAGGTCCCACGCCAGGCTCGGGGCCATTACCGCCAGGCAGATGGCCGCCGCCACATAGGCCTGTGGCTGGCCAAGGACCGACCACAGCCGGCGGCTCGTCGCAAGATACACCACGAACGCCAGCGGCACCAGCAGCGCCAACTGGTAGAAACTCCAAGCCACGCCGCACGCAAGCCCCAGCAGAACCCAATCGCGCCACCGATTCCCGTCGAGCACACGGACCATCAGGTACAGCGGCCATGTGATGAGGAACAGGTGCGGCGTGGCCTGGATGAACGGTCCGAATGCCACCAGGTGGCGGTCGAGCGCGCCCAGCACAAGGGCGATGACCGCCGCACGACGACCGAAAAAGCGGTGGCACACCAGATACAGGCCCACAAGGCCCAGCGTGTTCATAAGCAAGTAGACCGCCCGTGTGACCAGGACGGACCCGCCGCCCATCCAATCGCCCAGGGCGTCGAGGTACACAGCGCCCATCGCATGCCCCATCCGCGGATGGCCCAGGGGCAGATGAAGCCGGTCCGGGTTCAGCGAGATGCC
Source organism: Planctomycetota bacterium (assembly GCA_016872895.1). Taxonomy (GTDB): domain Bacteria; phylum Planctomycetota; class Phycisphaerae; order FEN-1346; family FEN-1346; genus VGYT01. Next base: position 1,871 of record VGYT01000369.1, on the reverse strand, counting down.
CCGTGCCAGTTCCAGTTGCCACCTCTCATCTAGGTTCAGGGGCAGGTCGTAGGCATAGACCATCCGCAGGGCGACCGCCGCCGCCAGGATCAAGCAGGGCAGCCATGCCCGCCTCGCGAGCGACGAGCGCGAACCTTCCGGCGTCAAAGACGGCGTCGAGGGCGGGGGTGTCTGTGTCATCGTCATCGGTCGAGGACGGCCCGCAGAACCTTCGCCGGGTACATCCGCAGGTATGCGGCAAAGCGAAGGTCGCGGCTGCGGACGGCGAGCATCGCTTGAACTACCGCCATCAGGGGCCAGGGTATCCGCCCGAGCCACCGCACGCGGCGGCCGGCCAGCAGCCAGCGCACGGACCGCTCGGAGAGGGCCGGCAGGACCTTGTAGAGGGCCGCGTAGTCGGCAGCGCAGAGGTCTTTTCCACGGCCGGACAAGCCGGCCGTGCCACGCGCGGACGAGGCCGCCCCGCCTGGCGGCCCTCCGGTACGCAAGGCGGGGCCGCCCCCGGAATCGTAGAAATCGCCCTGCCAGCCGTCTTCGAGCAACCGTCGGATGTCCGGCGGCACGGCGCCGGCGCCCACGGCGCGGTCCACGATCTCGGCCGTCGGCAGGTACACCAGGTAGTGGACCTTGACACGGTTCAGGTAGCGCAGGCCGGCGTACGCAATCGCCCCGTCGATGTGGTCCTGGACCGTCTCGGTCGGCAGGTTGAACATGTGGTCAACGTCGTACCACAGGCCGGCGTCGGCGCAGCAGGCGAAGGCGCGCAGGGCATCCCGGCTCGTCTCGTTGCGGCCGAGGACCTCGCGGCGCAGGCGGTCGTTCCACGTTTGAAGGCCGAACTCAACGTTGTAGCAGCCGCCCTCCTTCAGCAGCCGCGCGGTCTCGGCATCGAAACTCCGGATGGTGCAGAAACACTTGAACGGGACGCCGACCTGGGCCTTGTACCGCCGCATCAGGTCGGCCAGCCACGCCCTGTCGCCGGAGAGATACGAGTCCTTGAAAATGACCTCGCGGAACCCGTACCGCCGCTTGCCGGCCGCCAGTTCCCGCATCACGGCATCGACGCTCTTGCGGCGGAAGTACCGCGGGCCGTGCACCTTCCGGGCGCAGGTCTCCTCGCAGAACGAGCACTGGTACGGGCACCCCCGGCTGACCATGCACGTGTAGGAGTAGCGGTGCGAGACGTAGGGGCGGAACAGGTCCTTGTCGGGCAGGGGCAGGGCGTCCAGGTTGACCGGCTCGGCCGGCGGCGTGCGGCAAACCTGGCCGCCGCTGCGGTACCACAGGTTCCCGACGGAGGCCGGTTCGCGGCCGCCAGCGATGGCCTCCAGCAGGGGAAGGATGACGTTCTCCGTCTCGCCCTGGACGGCGTAATCGACGCAGGCGTCGCGCATCACCCGCTCGGGCACAAGAGACGGGTGCAGCCCGGTGAACACGACCGGAACGGCCTGCGCCGCCTTGACCTGCGCGGCCACGGTCCGGGCCCACGGATACGCGGAGGGGAGGACGCTGAAGACGGCCGCGTCGGGCCGGGCATCCAGTATCCGCCGCACGCTCCTGCCGGGCTTCTGACATCGCCGGGCCAGCCACGGGACCTGGAGGACGTTGTCCGTGACGCCGAAGGCGTCGGCATCGTACACGAGGCCGACCTCGTGCCCGCCCTGGCGCAGGACCGACGCCAGCGTTTCCAGGTCGGTGGCCTGGCGAACGTGGTAGCGGCCGCGGTAGATGAGGGTAACGCGCATAGGGCCGCCCGGCGCCTTGCGACAGGTCCTAGTACCTTACGTCATTTGTATTTGTGGGTATAGCCGCTTGAGTCTGATTCTGGCCGTCTCGGTCGTGAACTGCCAGTCCACCGATTTCTGGTCCGC
>VGYT01000368.1 GCA_016872895.1 Planctomycetota bacterium | reverse complement strand
ATGTCGAGGCCGACGGCGCCGAAACCGCCGCACGGTCCTCGCCGGCGCCGGCGCTGGCTCGCGGCGCGGCCGCCACGTCTGCCGACGTCCAGCACGGTTCCCACCCCATGGGGAGGGCGAGAACCGGCCCGTCTTTCGCCTCCGGATGCAGGGTCCGTAACTCCGGGCTCTTGCCGCCGATGACCGGCGCGTCGGCCAGACGCATCAGACCCATCGGGGCGCCGGCGTTGCCCGGGTCGCCGTCCTCCTGCATGTTGCCCGTGAAGAGGACGTATTTGCCGTCGGGCGAGATGTGCCCGCCGTAGACGTGTCGCCCGTCCTCGCCGTACACCAGGCGGCGCGACTTGCCTTCGGCGTCGGCCATCCACAACTGAGTCCAGCCATAGCCGCCCTTGGCCTTCTGGCCCACGGGCCGGTTGGAAAAGATCAGGGAGCGGCTGTCGGGGAACCAGTCGGGCGTGCAGCATTGCTCGCGGCTGACGGCGTTGGCCTCGCCCGTGGCCGCATCCATCCGGGCGATGCTCCATTCGGTACCGAAGGAGTTCGCCACGCCGCTTAGCCACTTACCATCCGGCGACCAGGTCATCTGCTGGAAAAACCCTTTTCGCGGAAGCGTTCGGACGACCCGCCGTGCGGCAACGTCGATGAACGAAATCCCCTTGATGTCCAGGGATGCGATCTGCTTGCCATCGGGGCTCCAACTGGCCCACGGATACTCGCCGCTCTTGGCGAAGGCGGTCGGTGCGGTGTCGTCGGCATCGGCCAGCACAAGTTCGCCCTGGGTGCCGTAGTGGTTGTTGTCGATGGTCTCGCGGCGCGTCAGCCGGCGATAAAGCAACCGGCGGCCGTCGCGCGAGAACTGCGGGGCCGCCTCGTTGTACGCGGGCGTGCGCGTGAGGTTCCGGCGATCCGACCCGTCGGGCCGCATGAGGAAAAGGTCCCAGTCGCCTTTCTCGGACCGGGCCGCAAACACGATCCAGCCCTTCCCGTGCACTTCCTGGGCCAGTCGCATTGTCGGCTCATTGAGAGTTGCCGCTGCCGGCGAGGGCGCCCCGCGTGCGATCGCCGCCACCGCTAGAACAGCCACGGCTGTCAACCACAAGCCGGGAATGCTCTCAAGCATCGCTGTGAATCTCCATTAGTATCGGGCTTCCACCTCATACCGCCCCTGGGCGGGGTTGTCAATCCGGACCTGCTCCCGGCGGGGGTCGAAGTCCCTCCAGTCCTGCCCATTGACCCGGACAGACAGCATCGGTCGCACCTCCGGGTGGCGAAGGCGGAGCACCAGGGTCTTGGGCCGCCCAGGGCCGGCCAGTTGCACCACGGCCCTGATCCTGCCGGCGTCGGCGCGGCTCTCCACCCTGGCCGACAGGCCGCCATACTGCGTGGGGGCGCGCTCGATTTCAATGGTCTTGCCGCTTTCGAGCCACTTCCTGGGCGTGGCCGCAAAAAGCAGTAGGCCGCCGTTGTCCGGCTCTTCAATCAGCATGCGGCGGTAGAGTTCGGCCCATGCGCCATCGGTGCTTGGCGGGCCAAAATACTGGCCCCACGTCCAGCGGTGCTCGACCGGCTCGTACACCGAGTGGCTGAACGCGCAGGCCGTCATGCTGTAGAAGGCCCGAATGACCGCCTTCGGCTCGTCGCGCAGCAGGTACGCCGTCGCCTGCGGGTTGTAGACAGGCTCGTTGGCCATGCCCCAGCCATTCAGGAAGAGGTTGTCCTCGTGGTCCTTCAGCAGGAAATCCGCGAGAGAGTCGTCGGGCGCCAGGACCTTCAGCCGCACCAGGTGGAGGGCCCCCGTGTCCACTTCGGTGGGGTACCACTGCTCGATGAGCCGGTGATCGGCGGCGGCCTCACAGGGAACGTAAGGCATCCACGTGTGGTCGCGCAACTGCACCAGTGGCGAGCGGACTGACGCTATCGCAAAGGCTCTCCGCACGGTCTGGCGAAACGCGCGGGCCGCTTCGCGGTACTCGCCGGCGCGGGGATGACTGGCCCGATCGAGCGCCCTGCCGAACGCATCCAGTGCGGCGTAGATGTAGGCTTGGTTGAAGGCCCAGGCGCCCTCGCCCGTCAGGTCGTTGAGAGGTCCCCGCACAAGGCCCGCCGCCGGGCCTGCCTGCAACGAGGACCGGCAAGCCTCTGCCAGGCACCAGTCGGCCGCCTTGAGCGCGTGCGGCATCAGCGTTTCCAGCGACCGGCGGTCCTGCGACAGCAGATAATGCTGCGCGACGGCGTAAACCATGCCCGGCGTGTAAACCAGCCAGTTGGCGTACCCTCCCACGCGGCCGCTTGGCTCCTGGTTCTTGCGGAACATGGCCAGCAGTTCCTCGGCCGCAAGGTTGTGGTATCCGCGCAGGTCGTACAGCATGTAATCGACGTACACGGCTTGGTTGATGGGCCAGGGCACGCCGGTCTGGCTGTAGGCGAAGTTCGAGTAAGGCAGGTCGATCGGCACGTCAGGCCCCGTGCCGCCGTGCCGCCGCGGCAAACGCAGGGCATGCCATAGGTTGGCATCGTAAAGTTCGTTCACTGCGCGTTCCGGAACGCGGATTTGTGCGCCGCGCGCCAGGTAGTCCGACCAGAACTTCAGCGCAGCCTCGCGACATGCGGCGTAGTCGAGGCCCAGAAGCGCCGGCTGGTCGGCCGCCAGCGCCACGGGCGACGGGAGTTTGATCACGAGTTCCTGTATGCCGCCGGCAGGAACGTTCAGCGCAACCGTTATCGCCGCGGTGGATTCCCACGGAGACTTGGGATCATCGGCCTTCGTGCGCTTGGCCTCCACGCGAGGAGGCTGAACCTGGAAACCCTGGCCCTGTACGGAAAGAAGCGCGTGGCCTGCGCTGGCCTCCCCGAGCACCCACGCAGCGCCCTCCTGGCGGGTGGCCACGGCAGGCTTCCGGTCAGCAGGGTGCTCGCGCCGGTGCGTCATGACGAAAGAAACCGTCCGGGCTTTCTTCTCCAGGTCCGTCGCCTTCAACCGCGCCAGGAGAACCATCGGAAGGTCACCCTGCCGCTCCGCGGGCGGCCCGCGAAGTGGAAAGGCGAATTGCTCGACCTCGTAGCGGACGCCTTCTTTCTCGAAGGCTGTCGTCAGAACCGGCAGGCCGTCGGCCAGGCGCTGGCCTTTCCACGATGGCGTGATGTCCCGCGTAAGGTCGCCGAAGTCAAACCACAGCCGAAAGCGGTCGGCGTTCCCGTAATCGTTCCAAACGCCCGCGCCACGGTCGATGCCGAACTTGCGGATGCTGCTGTCCCATGCCAAGCAGACGATGTGGCCGGGTGCGGGCTGCGAGGGGTGCTTGTAGGCGGGGCCTCCCATGTCCTCCCAGAGGGCCTTGTACTCCTCGTAGGACGCCTCCGGCGCCTCGCGGACCTGATCCAGAATGCACTTGCCCTTCCAGGCGGCCAGTTCCTTCTGATGCTCGGCCCAGGTCGGCGGCGAGTCGCCCACCGCCAGGTACACGTCGAGCGCCGGCACCCAGAAGGCGCGGTTCTGAAGCAACTGATCCACCGTCACCGAGAATCCGCGGGTGCCTTCGCGGTCCATTTGGACGGTGAGCCGCCGCCCATCGAGGCGGTAGCCGGGGTCGGCACGGAGGCGGCGCCCGGTGTCCGCATCGCTTCGAGCCATAAGGTCAGCCCAGATCGGATTCAGGTTCTCGAGGTTCTTCACCGGCAGGTCGGGATAGCGCAGGGTGAACTCGACTTGGACCACCCGGCCGCCGCCGGCTTGCGTATTCCACGGGCCTTCCTGCCCGCCTTCGCCGTCCCGCAGCCCATACGCCGTGACGTCGGCAATCGTCGATTTCGTGGCCGAGCACGCGATGTGGAAACGCGTATCCTCGGGCAACTGGTGGCCCCAGGACAGCCGGACCTTGAGCGATTTCTCGCTCACGAGTGGCTTGTCGATCTTCGCGAGGAGAGGGCCGTGTTGCCGCGGCGGGTCGGCTGCGCCGATGGGCTTCTCGCCCGGCGCCGCTCTGCTCAAGCAGACCGCGGACGCGACAATCGACAGTGCTGCCAACCAAGCCGCTCTGTGCCACATGGTCACCTCGGACACATGGGCCTTCGCGCCCGTCGCCGGCGGACGTCCACGAGGCCGCCCGGCCCCACGTGATTCTACTTGCAGCCGCGCTGCTGTACCAGCGCCCTTGCGCCTCTTCAGCCCGCCGGGCCGAGTGCGAGT
>VGYT01000367.1 GCA_016872895.1 Planctomycetota bacterium | reverse complement strand
TGTTCTCGTGGGCCGACGGCATGCGCGGCAAGCCCGGCTACGTCTACCAGGCCGATAACTGGCTGTACGGTGGATTCATCCGCACCGAGTTCTACGTCACGGCCGCCAACGAGGTCGTGCATCCCCGCCAGGTGATCACGCGCTGCGGCCGGCGCGACCGGGCGTTTACGCGAAGCGTGGGCCTCAGGCGGGTGCGCGGGCGCCAGTTCCGGTACTGCCATTTCCTGTGCGGGCACGGCCTGCGGAAGCGGCTCCTGCGCGAGTCGCCGTTCCGGTGGGGCCAGGACTACCCGAAGAAGGACGATTGTGTGTGGACGTTCGAGGGCGGCGTGGAAACGCGAGCGGCGGAGGGCTCAAGAGAGAGCCGGGAACCACCCAGGTTCCAGGGCGTGGGGCAGTTCCACGACGCCGCTCCACTTTTCGCCCAGGCGGATGCCGGAGAGACGCCCGAGCGTACCGCGCCCGGGCGTCTAGGGGAGGCATGTTGATGCTACTGGTTCTTCTTGGCGTGCTCGCCGGTCAGTGTGAAGTACCCGCGCAGGGTGATGGCCTTGCCATCCTTCGTCTCCTTGACCTCGGCGCGGCGGAACCTGGCGGTCTTGCCCTTGGCGGCGCACTCGCGGATGATTGCGGCGTAAAGCGTGGCGGCGGGAGTCGCGCCCTTGGTCTGCCAGTACCCCTTCGCCAGCGCCTCCTTCACGATATCCTGGCAGCCCATCGGCTTGCCCGCCTCCTGGAGGACGCGGACGGCCGCATCGAGACAGCCCGGTTTCCGTTTGCCCTTGGGCTTGGCGGCCTTGGCCTTCTTCGCGGCGCGGTTGGCCTCGGCGGCCTTGGCGGCGGCGTCCAGTTCGGGGTCGGGCTTGGTGAGTTTCTCGGCCACCTCCTTGCGGTACGCGGCGACCTTGGCGGCCTTCTCGGCCTTGGCAGCATCCTTCTGCCCCCGGTAGTGGGCCTCCAGGGGGTTGGTGGCCCCGCCGCTGGCGGGCGTGGCCTTAGCATCCTTGGCCGTTTCACCCGCCGGGTTGGCCCCTGCGCCAACCTGGGCGGCTACGGCGGCCTTCGCGGCCTTGACCTCGGCCTTCGAGACGCCGGCCTCGGCCCTCAGGCGCTGGGCCGACTTTATCCTGACCGACTTTTTCGTGGCCACGTTGACCGCGTCCCACCCCCCATGCGGGTTCTCGCGGTCGATGCGGACCTGGGCCAACCGGCCCGACACCTTGGCGATGTACTGCGATCCCACTTTCACTTCGCTCTTCTTCATGACTCGATTCCTTTCCTTGTACTGCGGTTCGTTGTGCGCGGCCGCTTGCCGGATGGCATCGTGCTTCGCCGCGATCCTCGCGGCGCGACGTGCGGCCCGCTCTTGTCTCTGCTTCAGCGTCAACATGCTTGGCTCCTACTTCGTTGGCGGCATGTACTGCTTGCCGCAGGTGGTGCACTTGACCGTCTCGTCGTCTTGCCAGGTCAACTTGTCCGAGCACCGCTCGCCGCAGCTGGGGCAGGCGTCGGCCTCGGCCACCAGTTCGTCCGCCTGGGCGTTGATGGCGTCGCGGACGTAGTCCACGTCGATGGACTCAGGGTCGTCCAGTCCGGCGGCCATGTCCTGGATGACGCCCTCGAGGCCGTCGAGGTCGCGGCCAATGGTCCGCTCGACCTCGCGGCACTTCTCCCACACCTCGTGCAGGGCAGCGACGGCGGCCCGCATGGTTGGGAGGATCGTCTTGGCTTGCCTCGTGGTGATCATGTACGTGCTCCTTTTCGCTGGCGGTTACAGGCACCGCTCGATGTCCTCGATCTCGACGCCTCGCAGCGCGGCCAGGACCTCGATGAGACCGCTGCGGACGCGGTACAGGTCGCCCGACGCGCCCCAGTTCCTCGGTTTGGCCCGGGCCTCCTTCTCGTGCTTCCGGAGCTCCTGCCCGAGCCACTCGAGCAGGCGGTCGATGTCCCGCCGACGCTCGGCGTACACCTCGGCGGCCGTCTGGCCGTCTCCACCCGAGGCGGATCCGCCTTGGGCGGACTTGGTGGGGGTGGCCTCGCCCGTCTCGAGGAAGGCGAGCCAGGCCTCGCGTGTCATCGGCTCGTGAGCCTGGACGCTGCCGGGCCTCTCGACCCGCCACAGGCGGGCGTCCTCGGGGTCGCGCCTCACCTTCACGGTCTTCCACCGGCTCTTGGCCAGGCGGTTTGCCTCATGGACCGTGAGCGGCCGCCAGGCCTCGTGCTGGGCCTTCTGGGCGGCCGAGAGGTCGATGTACCCGTCCGCCTTCTTCGCCTTCTTCGCCATCGTGTTCTCCTTTCTTGGTTCGCATGCCCATGCGTCTATGGTGATCAGGGCATGAGAATCGCCCCGATGCAAGGCGGATTCCGGAATATTCCGGCCGCCCCCCTACTGGCCCAGGGGCGACACCTCAAAGTCCCAGAACCAGTACTCGCCCTCCTTATTCCTGGCGATTGCCGGCGCCGTGCCGCTCGTCGCCTTGACGCGGTAGAGCCACCCCGCGTCGTACTCGGCCTTGGTGACGACGCCGTCGAACTCCTCGGCGAAGTGGTCGCTCCTCACGTGGACCCGCGTGCCGTTCGCCAGGCGCGGCGGGCGTTTCTGCTTCGTGGCCATCGCATCTCTCCTTGCGGCGGAATTGCCGGGCTGGGGGCCGCCGACGTGCGGCCCGTCGCCGGGCCTCTCCTACCGGGCCGTCCGCTCCACCAGGACGCCGCCGTCGATGAGGTTCCAGCCCCACGCGTTGCCCCACGCGGCAGGCGGCCGGATGGTCGCCAGGAGCGCGTCGGTGCCCGTCTGGCGGAGTTCCACCTTGCGGCCGACCTGGGTCGCGTACCACGCCGGGGCGTTGGTACGGCAGACCAGGCGGCGGGGCCTGGGGTTGACCACGCGGCACCAGGGGATGTCGTCGCGCTGGCCGGTGTCGAAGTTGTTGTTGAAGAACTGCGGGTCCGCCCCGTTGCCCGACCAGTGGCAGGTGCAAACGTAGCGCGGGAAGTCCGGCTCGAAGGCTATGCGGTCGATGACCCATTCGTACCCACCGCGAATGACCACGTCGCCAACGCGGAGGTCTTTGCCCAACACGTTCTCGCTCTTGCGTGCTGCCGTCTTCATCGGGTGCTCCTTTCGCTGGTCGCCTTAGTCGGCGAAGGTCTGGATGGCCCGCAGGTAGTCGGCCACGTCGCCTGTGGTGCCTTGGTAGCCGTCGAGTTCCCGCTGGATGCGGGCGGCGGCGTAGCGCTGGCTGCGCTCGTCTCGTGTGTCGACATTCAGGTCGAAGACGCCCGCCGCCCCGTCGCCGCGGATGCCGATGACTGCCTTCCCCGCCACCTCGCGGCGGGCGATGTTCGCCCAACCCTTTGTGCCCTCGACCGTCATTCGCGTGATCTTCATCTGTGGCCCCTTTCGTTTATCTGGCGGCGTGCCGCGCCAGGATGGTCCTCACTGTGTACCCACACGGGCGGGCCTCGTTTTCAAGGACTTCGTCGATGGTCGTCTTCATCGCCTTGGCCTTCGCTGTTCGCCCCACCACGTGGATCAGGGCATGTTTTCCGGCCGGAAGCAAGGCGAATAATGGAGAAACATGCATAATTCCGGCCGCCCGTATGTCTCGCAAACAGCGCTAGTTACGGCGAAGGCGGCACAGTTCTGGGAGATTCTCAATGGACGCTGACCGGCAAAATCCGCAAGTCTTGAACCCGGCGGGCCTGACGCTGACCGACGCCGCGCGCATCCTGTCGGCCGCCGGCGGCCAGCGGGTGACGATTGAGATGCTCCAGGAGGACGTTGCCGCCGGTGCGCCCACCAACGCGGACGGCACCATCAATCTTCTGCATTACGCCGTCTGGCTGAACGCGAAGTCCGCCGAAGGCGAGACTCGCCGGGGCGAGGAAGCGCATGGCGATTGACACCCGCAACCTGAAGCCGTCGGAACTGGTGCGGCTCCTGAATTCGACGCCGCTGGGCGCGGTTACCAGCGCCGCGCGCCTCTCGCGCCAGATGAACGAGGCAGGATACCGTATCGGCGACGGCCGGCACGTGGACCTCGTGCGGTACGTGGCGTGGCTCGCGCACCGCCGGCGGCTGCCCCGGCCCGCGCCGCTCACCTACGACGAGAAGAAGGCCAAGCAGGCCGAGCGGAACCGTCGTGAGACGGCCGCCGCCCAGGACATCGGCCCGCTGCCGGACGTC
>VGYT01000366.1 GCA_016872895.1 Planctomycetota bacterium | reverse complement strand
CTCCATCGCCTGTGCCCTCGCGGCCTGGTCCTGCGTGGCCCGCTCGGTGACCGCCGTAACGCGGGGCGCCTCGTTGGCCCGCTGGTAGGCCGCCTGGAACTCTTGAAGGACGGGCGTGGACGAATCGCCCCGGCCGCGCATCGTCACGCGGAACTGTATGAACCGCGCCGCGGGGCTCTGTATCTTGGCCGCAGGTCTTGCCACGTCCTTCGACCAGTCGGACCACATGCCCTTTTCCGGGTCGCGCACGTTGCCCGTGCGCGTGGCAAGGCGGACGTCCGTGCCGTCGGGAACGGTTGCACGCCAGTCTATCGCGCCCCAGCGGGCCGAGCCGCCCGCATCGTACACCTGGCTGGTGTACGTGCCTTCCTTCGCGAAGCCGCCGGAGAGGGCGTACACGCGCCCAGGGCCGGCCGACCCGGCCATCACGCGGCCGTCGCGCGTAACCAGGAGCGACATGACCTGCTTCGGGTCGACCGAGGCCACGCAGGTCTCTTCCTCATCCATGCGGCAGCCGGTTTCGTAGATGCGTGCGCTCTTGCCCGTGCCGACGACCAGGCGGCCGTCGGCCACGGCCAGGGCGAGGATCATGGCATCGCGGCCCTCGAAGACCCGCGCCACAACGCCGTCGGGCGCGATACGGTAAACCGATGCGCCCGCGGCGCGCGCGGCGGCGGTCGGCCGGCCGGCGGCGCTGGAGCGCGCGGCCGAGATGGCCTCGGCCAGGCTCGGCGTAACCGTGGCAGCGGGCGACGGCGGGGGGGACTCAGCCGGGGCGGGCTCCCGTGGCACGGCCGGGGCCGGCTCCTGTGGCACGGCCTGCCCGCCGGCAGGCGGGGCCGGCTTGTCCGGCCGTGGGGGCCGCGCCGCAGCCTCCGAGTTTGCGCGGCGGGTCTCCTCGCGCGCCGCGCCGGGCGCGGCGCCTTCCTTGGGCGGCGCGGCGGGCGCGCCTTCCTTCGAGGAATCAAGCCTGGGCACGGACGATGGCGCGGCCGGCAGGGTGATCTTGATGCCGGAATCGGCGGGCGTCTCGGCGCCGCCCGCGCGGCCGCCGGCGGCGCCCGAGGCCGCCACGAACAGGTTCCCCGCGGCGTCCAGGGCCAGGGCCGTAACTTCGGCCTCGTCGGCATCGTAGAGAATGAAGGCCTTCTTGCCGTCCCAGCGGTACACCACCGACGGGCCGTCCGTGCCGGCGTAGAGCGTGCCGTCGGGCGCCGTTGCCAGGCACAGCACGTGGTCGGCCTCCGAGTCGAGGATGACCTCGCTCTTGCCGTCGGGCGCGATGCGGAAGACCTTGCCCTTGTCGCCGGTGGCGGCCGCAAGGGCGCCGTCCTTCAGCCACGCCAGGTCCCAGACGTACCGGACGTCGTCGGCCTCGAAGAAGACCTCGGCCTTCGGGTCGCCCTGCGGCTGGGGGGAGATGCGCCAGACGCGGCCCTTCGTGCCGCCCGTGCCCGCGTAGAGGTTGCCGGCCTTGTCGGCGGCGCACGAGAAGAGGAACTTGTCGGCCAGGGTGGCCCAGAGCGCGGCCTTGCCGTCCTTGATGCGATAGATGCGGCCTGTGCCGCCGGTGACGGCGAAGACGGCGCCATCGGGCCCCTCAGCCAGGCGGGCCGCGTACTCGACGCCCTCGGTCGGCCCCAGGAGATTCTCCACCGCGCGGCCGAGGCGCAGCGTGCCGAGGCTCGTCCAGACGATGCCCTCGGCGTGGCCCTGGGAGAACTCGGCCTCGCCGGTCTCCAGGAAAATCTGGGTCTTGCCCCAGGCCGCGGGGGCAGCCAGGGCCGCCGCGGCCAGCGCGATGAGTAAGCAAAGCCGGTTCATAGGTGCCTTTCCAAGATATTGTCACTGTAGCAGCGTTACCGGCGAAGAGCCTGTCCGCAAAACCGCGGGGCCCCGCGGCCGGACAAGCCGGCCGTTCCACGTGCAGCGCACCTCACGGGTCGGGCGCGTGGCGGTCCACGGTAATCGTAACGTCGCCGGAGCCCTGGAGGACGTACGGCACGGTGCGGCGCGTGACGCGCGGCTGCGCGACGGCGCTCACCTGGCAGCGGGCCGACTCCGACAGGACGGTGCGCATCGTAGGCGGCAGGTTCGGGAGTTCGTCGCGGCCGATGGCGAGGCCCTGGCCCGGCCGCTCCAGGCGTATGAACAACTGGTCGCGGCGCTCGCCCAGGGCGAGGACCTCAAGAAGGCTCTCAACGTTCTCCGGCCGGAACCGGGCGGGCGCATCGCGCATCTCGCTCCGCAGCGCCTCGTCGGCCCCGCACAGCGTGGCCCGATACGTGCCGTCGGGGTAGTCGGCGGGCACCGGAACGTCCACCCGCATCCAGCGCGGTTCGGCCCGCCAGGGGCGGATGCGAAGTTCCACCGGCACGGCCATGCCCGGACGGACGGCCGTCCGCAGCGGGCGGACCTCCTGTATCTCGGCCAGGCGCGATTCCGGCTCCACCACCGCCTCAACCTGGACCGATTCAACCGCCACGCGGCCGTAAGGGTTGTCCATCAGCAGCACCAGCATCGCACGGACCTGGTTCTCGACGTAGCCGTCGGCATCGGGGCTGACGGCCAGGTTCTCGCGGACTATCTGCCGCCGACCCTCGGGCTTCACGCTCACGCGGTACGAAACAGTGTGGTCCCGCGGCAGGTCGGACTGGACGACAATGCTGTTGCCGACGGCCCCGCCCGCCAGCATCGGCGTCATTCTCGGATGGCGAATCACCTCGTACCGGTACGACCGCACGGCGCCCTTCGACGGGCCGGCAATCTGGACGGAGACGGGCATCATGGCCGCCCGGTCCTTCGTCAGGCGGCCGAAGATCGCGGTCTGCTCGTCCCACGCCAGCCGTCCGATCTCCGCCACCGGGGCGCCTATGCGGAACGACCGCATCAGCGACGGCACGACCACGTGCCCCACGCCCGTCATCAGCGGGTAGTCGGCCTCGCCGAATCCGAACATGGCGTGCCCGAAGCCGTACAGGCGGTCGCCCGCCACTTCGGTGATGGTGCCCATGCCGGTGGCTTCCACGTCGCCCCGGAGGAGGCAGACGGTCAAGGGCGCCCCCGGCTCCAGTTTCGCCTTGACCGGCCGGGAGGGGTCAAAGCCGCCGCCCATCACAGGCACAAGGCCCCAGGGCGCGAGGCCCTCGCGCAGCCGAGCCAGGGCCCGCGGCGCAAAACCGCTCACCATGACGGGCGTCTGGATGGGCTGAAGGTCGAAGGCGTCGCGGCCGGCCGGCGCCGCCGGAAGGTCCGCCAGGCCCAGCGCCGCCACGGGCACTGCAATCGCCGCCGCGGGCCCCGCGAGCGCGGCCTCGGGCACTGCAATCGCCGCCGCGGGCGCCTCGGCCCAGGCGGCGTCCGCCGCGGGGGCCGCAGTCAGACGCGGGGACCGGCGCGCGGCCCACGGCTGCTGGTCGGTCACCTCCAGCATCTGCTCGATGGGCTGAACGCCGGCCAGCGGAATCTTGCTCCATTGAAAGGCGTACGCCACGGCCCCGATGAGCCGGCCGCCGATGTACACAGGGCTGCCGCTCATGCCGGCCACGATGCCGCTTTCCTCCAGGCCTGCGCCGCTGCACCGGACGACAATCAGGTCGCGCTTCGGCGCGGAGTTTTTCAGGACTGCCAGCACGCGCACCTGGAACTCGACGATGTCCGTCCCCTCCAGGGTCGTCTTGCCGACGCCCGTCATGCCGCGCTGGACTTCCGCAACGGGCATGTAGCGCGCCAGGTCGAGCGGCTCGGCGCCGGCCGCGAGAGGCACAAACGCCGCCAGAAAGGCGGCGGCAAGAGAACATGCGCGCATCTTGGCATTTCCTAAAAAGGCCCGACCTACCACGGGGCCGCCGCGCAAGGCCGCCGGCAGCGTCGGCATTCTAGCGCGGCCGGGGCGGAATGTCCAGCGTCACTCAAACACATTACGCCGCAACGCACTTGACAAGACACTTGGGGCGCGTCATAGTTCACTGGGCCAAGTGGATGGTCTTGGCCAGGGCGACGGTTCGGGGCCTCGCCACGGGGAGTATCATGTCAACCACGCGCACGGCCATGTGGCGCCCGCCGGAGCCGACTCCGACGCCGGCCCGCGGGTTCAGCCTCATCGAACTCCTGCTGGTCATTACCATCGTCGGCATCCTGCTGGCGCTGATGATGGGGGGCGTGGGCCTTGCGTGGGAGTGCGCCCGCGACACGCAGTGCAAGCACAACCTGAATC
>VGYT01000365.1 GCA_016872895.1 Planctomycetota bacterium | reverse complement strand
AGAGGCGCGCAATCGGCACGCGGAACGGCGAGCAGGAGACGTAGTCCATGCCTGCCAGGTGGCAGAAATGGATGGAGGCCGGGTCGCCGCCGTGCTCGCCGCAGATGCCCACCTTGAGTTTCGGGCGCGTGGCCCGGCCGCGCTCGATGCCGACCTTGATAAGTTCGCCCACGCCCTCCTGGTCGAGCGACTGGAAGGGGTCGGCGGGCAGGACCTTCCTGGCGAGGTAATCGGGCATGAACGCGCCGATATCGTCGCGCGAAAATCCAAAACACATCTGAGTTAAGTCATTAGTGCCGAATGAGAAGAACTCGGCCGCCTCCGCCATGCGGCCGGCCGTGAGCGCCGCCCGCGGAATCTCGATCATCGTGCCCACCAGGAAATCGAGTTTCCTGAGGTTGAACTTCTGCATCACCTCGGCCTTGACCTTCCCGATGAGGGCCTGCTGGTCCTTGAGTTCCTCGACCGTGCACGTGACGGGGATCATGATCTCGGGAAGGGCCTTCTTGCCCTCTGCCCGGAGTTCCGCCGCCGCCTCCAGGACGGCCCGTATCTGCATCTCGCTGACCTCGGGGTACGTTACGCCCAGGCGCACGCCGCGGTGGCCCATCATGGGGTTCGATTCGTGCAGGGCCTCGGCCCGCTTGCGGACGTCGCCGAGGCCGATGCCGAGCGACTGGGCCAGTTCCCTTTGCTTCTCCTCGCTCTGCGGCACGAACTCGTGCAGCGGCGGGTCCAGCAGGCGGATGGTGACGGGCAGGCCGTCCATGGCGGCCAGCGTGCCCTTGATGTCGGCCTTGACGTGGGGGAACAGTTCGGCGCACGCCGCGCGGCGTTCGGCCGGGGTCTTCGAGAGGATCATCTTGCGCAGGAGGAACAGGGGCTGGTCGGAGCCCTCGCCGTAGAACATATGTTCAGTTCTAAGAAGGCCGATGCCTTCCGCCCCGAACGTACGCGCCACGGCGGCGTCCTTCGGGCTGTCGGCGTTGGCCCGGACGCCCAGGCGGCGGACCTTGTCGCACGCCGCAAGGAACTCCACCAGCAGCGGGTTCTCCGGGTCGGGGTCCACCGTCGGCAGGCGGTCCAGGTAGACGACGCCCCTGGACCCGTTCAGCGACACCCAGTCGCCCTCTCGCAGGGTGCGTCCGCCGGCCGCGACGGTCCTGGCCTGGGCGTCGACGTGCAGCGCCCCCGCTCCGACGACGCAGCACTTGCCCCAGCCGCGGGCCACGAGGGCGGCGTGGCTGGTCATGCCGCCGCGGGCCGTAAGGATCGCCGCCGCCGCACGCATGCCCTCGACGTCCTCCGGGTTGGTCTCCTCGCGGCAGAGGACGACCGGCTCGCCGCGCTCGGTCCAGGCCACGGCGTCGGCCGCCGTGAAGACCAGGCGTCCTGCGGCGCCGCCGGGGCCGGCGGGCAGGCCCTTGGCAAGCACGGTGGCGCCCTTCTCGGCCTTCGGGTCGAGGATGCGGTGCAGGAGTTCGTCCAGTTGCGCCGGGGTGACGCGGGCGACGGCCGTCTCCTTCGAGATGAGCCGCTCGCGCATCATCTCGACGGCCATGCGCAGGGCGGCCGTGCCGGTGCGCTTGCCCGTGCGCGTCTGGAGCATCCACAGGACGCCGCGCTCGATGGTGAACTCGATGTCCTGCATGTCGCGGTAATGGCTGTCAAGTTTATTACGTATGGCCACAAGTGGCTTATATACGGCCGGCATGGCCTCTTCGAGGCTGGCGAGGTGCTGCGTGTGCTCGCTCTTGGTGGCCACGTTCAGCGGGTTCGGCGTGCGGATGCCGGCGACCACGTCCTCGCCCTGGGCGTTGGTGAGCCATTCGCCGAAGAAGGCGTTCTCGCCCGTGGCCGGGTTGCGCGTGAAGGCCACGCCCGTTGCCGAATCGTCGCCCATGTTGCCGAAGACCATGGCCTGGACGTTGACGGCCGTGCCCCACCAGTCGGGAATGCCCTCGATGCGGCGGTAGGAGACGGCGCGCTTGCCGTTCCACGACTGGAAGACGGCGCCGACGGCGCCCCACAACTGCTCCCGCGGGTCGTCGGGAAACGGCTTGCCGAGGACCTCGCGGACCTTGTCGCGGAACCGGCCGCACAGGGCCTGGAGGTCTTCGGCCGAGAGGTCGGTGTCGGCCTTGGCGCCGGCCTGGCGCTTGGCCTGGTCCATGAGGCGCTCGAGTTGCCTCCGGATGCCCATGTCCTCGGCGGGCTCGACGCCGGCGGCCTTCTCCATAACCACATCACTATACATCATGATAAGCCGGCGGTAGGCGTCCCACACGAACCGCGGGTTGCCCGTCAGGGCGATCATCCCGGGGATCGTGGCGCCGGTAAGGCCGATGTTAAGCACCGTCTCCATCATGCCGGGCATCGACGCCCGCGCCCCCGAACGGCACGACAGGAGCAGCGGGTCGGCGGGGTCGCCGAACTTCTTGCCCATGATCTTCTCGACCCGCGCCACGGCCGCGCGCACCTGCCCTTCCAGTTCCTTCGGAAACTTGCGGCCGTGCGCGTAGTAGTAGGTGCACACCTCGGTGGTGATGGTGAAGCCCGGCGGGACGGGCATCTTGAGGTTGACCATCTCGGCCAGGTTGGCGCCCTTGCCGCCCAGGAGTTCCTTCATGTCTGCGCGGCCGTCGGCCTTGCCTGCGCCGAAAAAGTACACGTATTTCTTCGCCTTCGCCATCGTGCCTCTCCTCCGAGTTAGCGCGGTGCGGGGCCGCGTGCCCCGCAAAGACCATTGCAAAAAGGCGCGCCGGACGCGGGCGCGCCGCCTGTTCGCCCCCGATCATATAGCCGCAAGGGGCCGCCGCGTCAAATGTTTTCAGGTCTTCGCCCGACCGGAGGGATGCGAGGTTAGCGCAGGCCCAGCATTTTGTGGACCTGGAAATTGAGGCGCACAGGCAGGGCGTCGGCCAGGATCCACTCGGCAAGCGTGCGCGGCTCAAGGCAGGGCGCGGCTGAGCCGAAGAGGACGGTCGTGCGGGCAGCCAGGCGACGACGGGAAACCAAGCCGCGGGCCCACTCGTAATCCTCGCGGCCCGTGAGGACGAACTTGACCTCGTCGCGCTCGGCGACGAGGTCAAGGTTCCGCCAGTGCATGCGGTCGGCCATGCCGGAGCCAGGCGTCTTGACGTCAACGATGCGTACCGCGCGCGGGTCGAGGACGTCGATGGGATGGGCGCCGCTTGTCTCTACAAGGACGCCGCGGCCCTGGGCCGCGAGGGCCGCCACCAGGGCGTTCACCTCCGCCGCCTGGAGCAGCGGCTCGCCACCCGTTATGGCGACCCAGGGCAGGGCGGACGCGGACACGGCGACCGCGACGTCCGCCACGGACACCTCGCGGCCGGCGGCGGGGTCGCGCGCGGCCGGGGTGTCGCAGTACGTGCACGCCAGGTCGCAGCCGGCCAGGCGGACGAACCACATGGGCAGCCCCGCGCGGCTGGTCTCGCCCTGGATGCTTCGGAATATCTCAAAGACTTGCATAGGAGAGCCGGCGTTTACATGCGTTCGGCCGCCTCGATGCCCAGCAGGTCCAGGCCGCGCGCGACGGCGCGGGCCGTAAGGTCGCACAGTTTCAGCCGGTGCGTGCGGACGGGCTCGTCGCTCTGAATGACCGGGCACGCGTCGTAGAACGCGGTGAACGCCTGGGCCAGGTCGTACAAGTACGCCGCCAGAACGTTCGGCCGGTAATCGTCGATCGCCCGCTGGAGGACCTCCGGGAACCGCAGGATGGCCTTGCCGAGGGCGAGTTCCTGCGGCGCGGCCAGGGGGATGGGCGAGGCGTCGGCGCGGTGCTGCTCGGCCTCGTGGCCTCCCTTGCGGAAGATGCTCCGCACGCGCGCGTAGGCGTACTGCATGTACGGGGCGGTGTTGCCGTCGAGCGAAAGCATCTTTTCCCATGAGAATATGTAATCACTGGTGCGGTTCTGGGCGAGGTCGGCGTACTTGACCGCGCCGATGCCGACTTTGCGGGCGATTCCCTTCTTCTGCCCGTCCGACAGGGGCTGGGCCCGGTCGGCGGCCACGTCCTCGGCGTTCTTGGCCGTGACGAGGGCCAGGGCGCGTGCCTCGGCCTCGCCAAGCAGGTCCATAAGTTTGACCGTGCCGCCCTCGCGGGTCTTGAACGGCTTGCCGTCCGGCCCCATCATCGTGCCGAACGCCACGTGGACGAGTTGCACGTGCGGCGGCGCGAAGCCCGCCTGCCGGGCGCACTCGAAGACCATTTGAAAATGCAGGCTCTGGCGCGC
>VGYT01000364.1 GCA_016872895.1 Planctomycetota bacterium | reverse complement strand
CGGCGGCCGCGCAGCCGACCAGGCAGTCGAACCAGTGGTTGTCCGGCCGCGTGGGCAGGGGCGACCACTCGCGGACCGTCCCGCCCGGCCCCGTCACGTCCACCCACTTCTCGGACCGGGCGATGTGCTCGGCGAAGAGTTCGTGCTGGCGGGCATCTTTGCCCGCACGCCTGGCGGGTGGTCCGAACAGGCTGATGCACCCCCGGTCTCCGGCGGCCGTCGCCAAGCCGTCGTGGACGAACCGCTTCCAGTAGTTCACGTCCACGAGGACGTGCGGGAACTGGCCCGTCCGCCGGACGTTGGGAACGTACCAGTAGTGCCCGATGGTCTCGCCGGGCTTCTTCGCATACTCGGCGATGGCCTTTCGGCTCGCCCGGATGCCGACGCCCTTGGATAGCATCATTACGGCGCCGCCCGCCTTGCGCTTCACGTCCGCGACGATGCCGGGCTTATAGCCCATGTCCACGAGCAGGCGGTCGATCTTCATCAGGCTCCCGCCGCGCGACCATTCCTTGGCCAGATAGGTCGAGACCAATTGCTCCAGGCCCGCCTGAATGGCCCCGTCCACGCCCGCGCCGGGGTAGGCCCGCCCCAGCGTCCGAGTGGCGTCGGCCAGGGTGAACGCCGAGCGCCGCTGTTCAGGGAACACGCCGTAATCGATGACGTACCCTGTGAACGTCTCTTCCCACGCGCACACGGCGTAGAAGAGCAGCCGGTCGTGCACGTCGATGAACATGGTGAGTTTCGTCGCGGCCAGGGGCACATCGCCGCGCCGGTAGCCGCTCACCTTCTCCATCACCTGGTCCACCGTGAGCGCCTGGTCGCTCACCTGCGGCAGGGCAGGCTCGTTCTGGTACTCAGCGGCGAAGGCCTCCGGGCCGACCTTTAAGCGCAGGTTCATCGCGTGCTGAACGGCGCTCACTTCTCCGGCCTTGGCGTCGAACCGCGCGGGCCAGGCCACGCGAGCGCCCTCGTCCATCGCCGTCTGACGCCCAAGGTAGAATTGCGTGGCCGCGGCCTTGCCCTGTGTGCGACGGACCTCGGTGTACTCTTCCCAGAGTTTCTCGCTGAAGGGGAAAGCGTAGACGAGCCGCGTGCATTCGCTGTCCCATTCTGGCGACTTCTCGCGGTCGAGCACCGTGTCCGCCAAGTCGCCCTCGTACATCTTCGTGCAGGTCATAAGGGCCGATATCTGCTCGCCCGGCCCCGCCATACCAAGGACATCGCCATTCAGGAGTTCGAGGCGCTTGCGGGTCTGGTCGGCCGACCGGGCCGACTCGCGCGTCTGCGGGTCGTCCAGTAGCACGAGCGACGGCCGGATGGTCGAACCGTCCGCGCGGGTGTGCTGCTGGCCGCGCATGTTCGCATCCAGGCTCGTCGTCGTGATGATGGAGCCGCAGGAAGGGCTGGCGTCGTAGCCGTCTTCACGCAGGGCCGCAGGCAGGTCATCACCCTCGATTGTTGGGAAAACCAGTTTGCTCTGGCCCCAGTGGACGTGCGTCAGCCGGCCCCGGCAATGCTGCTGAAGTTGGCGCTTCGACGAGTTCTCCAAGCACCGCAGCGGGTAGGCCGCCTCCGGGAAGTCCGCCAGAAGGAGCGGGTTCTCCAACACATGCTTCTTGATGGGCAGCAGAAGTTCCTTCGCCCGGTCGTCGGCCGCACCGATGAGGCAGACGAACGGCCTGTACCCGTAGAGCACGGCCCAGAGGGCCGCCGAGCGGGCCAGCGTGGTCTTACCGCTGCCGCGCGGCATGGCAAAGGCGAAGAGGCCGCCCTCGCGGACGGCCTTCTCGATCTTGGCGATGACCCGCAGGTGGTCGTCGGACCACACGCGGTAGAACGCCACCGGGAAATATGTCTCGCAGAACCGCTGGAACGACTCCCCGCCGGCCTGCCGGCGCGGGTAGTCCTCGACTTCGGGGATGGGCGTGATGTCTTGGCTGGCCTTCGTGGCCGCGCGGTTCTTCTCGGCCTGCCGCCGGCGGGCCTCCACGTAGTCGATGGGCGCGGCGCGGGGGCGGTCGTGCTCCGTGACGAGCCACCGCACGTACCTGACGAAGTGGATGCGCGTGCCGTCGCCGAAACGCAGGGCCGCGGCGTCCATCTGACGCCTGAGGCGTGAGCGCGTAAGGACCTGCCCCAGCGGCGTGGCGTTCACCAACTGGAGGAGGTCCGTCTGCGACAGGTTCGTGAGGTCAATCGCCATCCGGCTTCGCCTCCGGCTCCGCCGTGACAAGTCGCTTGTTCAGCCACGCGGCGTAGTGCACGAGGTTCATGCTGCCGTCGGCCGCGTGTGGCGCCCCCTCGGCCAGGTGTTTCTGGACCACCTCCACTGGCACGCCCAGGAGGCGGGCCACGTCGGCCACCGTCAGGGCGGCGGGCTTGAGCGTCTGCGGGTTCTCGCGGTCAGCGTCCATCGGAATTCCCGAAGAATTTTCGCCCCCTCGCCGTAAGTCGCGCCCCGGGCGCGACATGTGGCGGCCGGAATTATGCACTTTCCTCGATCATTCGCCTTGATTCCTTGCCGAACGCATGCCCTGATCTACGTGGTAAGGCGAACACGCAAGCGCAAAGGAGAACGAAATGAAGACGACGCGAATCGAGATTGAAGGCCCCAGCGGGACGGCCGCCATCCGCCGCGCGGACCGGCGGATCGTCATCACCGGCACCCGCCTGACGCGGGTCGTCGAGCGCCGCGACGGCCAGGGCGTGCCGGTCGGCGAGGCGTTCCAGCTCATCGGCCGGGCCGACAACCACCAGGCCAACGTGGTGGTGGCCCGCATGCTCCAGAAGTACCTCGACGGCTACCGCGGCACCGAGGGCGACGTGGCGGAGTACCTGCGGGTCATCGAGACGTTCGCCGACTGACGCACGCGGCGGGGTTCGCCCCGCCCGCCCGCGGGCCCGCATGAGCGGACCTGCCGGCGGCCGAGGCGGCCGACAGACAAGGAGATGACGATGGCGAAGCAGACGACGAAGACGACCCTGGCGGACGAACTCCTCGCCCTGGCCCAGCGCCACGAGCGCCGCTACACGAAGGCCAAGGCAGACCTCCTGGAGGCGGTCCAGACCAACCCCGCCGAGGCCATCGCCTGGCACGGCGAGGAGATGGCCAAGGTCCAGGAACCCCACGAGCGGACGATGCACACGGCTGCGATTCTGAAGGAGCACGCGCCGCACGAGGTCCTCGCGGACGTCCGGCAGGAGGTCGAGCGAGGCATCGAGCGGTTCTTCGGCGGCAGTTCGACGAGCCAGTTCCAGAACGCCGTCGCCCGCGCCCGGACCGAGGGCCTGGTGGCCCTCAAGCGCGACCTCGACAGCCTGGCCCGCCAGTACAAGGCCTGAACCACGAACCGCACCAGCAAAAGGAGACGCACCATGAAGACGGCCGCACGCAAGACCGAGAACGTGATGGGCAAAGACCTCCGTGTCGGTGACGTTGTCATTCGCGGCGGGTTCGAGTGGGTCATCAACCGCATCGCCTTCGAGCCGGACTTCCCGCGCTACTGCTGCACCTGCCACTGGTCGGGCAACGGGCCGGACCCGGCCTTCTTCAACAACAACTTCGAGACGGCCCAGCGCGACGACATCCCCTGGTGCCGCGTGGTGAACGCGAAGCCCCGGCGCCTGGTCTGCCGCACCGACGCCCCCGCATGGTACGCCACGCAGGTGGGCCGCAAGGTGGAACTCCGCCAGACCGGCACCGACAAGGTGCTGGCGACCATCCGCCCGCCAGCCGCATGGGGCGATGCGTGGGGCTGGAACCTCATCGACGGCGGCGTCGTGGTGGAGCGGACGAGCCGGTAGGGCGGCGGCCGGAATATTCCGGAATCCGCCTTGCATTGAGGCGAAAGGCATGCCCTGATCGACATGGAAGTATGGGCATGCGAACCTAGAAACGAAAGGAGCCTGGCGATGATTACCACGAAGCAAGCGAAGGCGGTCCTCCCCGCGATGCGGGCCGCCGTCGCCGCCCTGCACGAGGTTTGGGCGAAGTGCCGCGAGGTCGAGCGAACCATCGGCCATGACATGGACGGCCTGGAGGGCGTCATCCAGGACATGGCGGCGGGCCTGGACGACCCCGAGTCGATAGACGTGGCCTACGTCCGCGACGCCATCAACGCCCAGGCGGACGAACTGGTGTCTGAGGCCGACGCCTGCCCCGGCTGCGGCGAGCGTCGCGTGGACTGCCTGGTGTGGCAGGACGACGGGGCGGTCAAGTGCAGCACCTGCGGCAAGCAGTACGCGCCGCCAGCGAAGTAGGAGGTC
>VGYT01000363.1 GCA_016872895.1 Planctomycetota bacterium | reverse complement strand
AAGAGGGTTACTTTCCACTACACGGCCGTTGAGGCGTTTTCGGCACCCGCACCGCCCCTGGCGCCCCCGCCAGAAGGGGTCCGGCCCGGAAAATATTTTTGGAATTGGCACAACTGCGTAAGTTGGGTTAACATTTTGCCCCTCGACCCCCTCTGGCGCTAGCGCCAGGGCCGTTTTGGCCCTCCGGAAGGGGTCAAAATGGGCATTTTCGAGGCGCGCGGGCGCGGCCAAAAAGTTATCCACAGGTAGGGCAGCGGCGGGAGGCGGGAATCGCAGTCCGGCAATCGGGAAACGGCAGCGGCGGGAGGCGGGAATCGTACTGCGGCAGTCGGCCGGGGGCGGCGCCGCCGCACGTGCCGCAGCCCGTCACTTCCCCGCCGGGGCCGGCGCCTGCGGACGCTTCAGGAAGTACTCGAAGAACAGGTACAGTTGCTCGTTGGACTCCTCCGTGGGCGAGTGGCCCTGGCGGTTGGTCATGGCGACGCGGTTCTCCTGCCCCAGCATCCGATTGACCGCCACGGCATGGTTGAGCGCCTTCCACCGGCTGGGCGAGTCCTCCGCCCCGCCGGAGACCAGGAGCGGCCGCGGGGCGATAAGGGCGTGCAGTTCGTGCAGGTCGCGCCCCGCCTCCATCAGCCGCTTGTACGCTCCCGTGCGCGGATTCTGGGCGGTCACCAGGCCGCGGCCCCGCTTGACGCCCTCTTCGGCCCCCAGGTACCACGGCTCCCAGTAGTTGACGTTCGCCCGCGCCTCGTCGAAGACTATGCCGGGGTCCGATACGGCCACGCAGGCGAACTTCTGCCACAAGGCCCCCGCAAAAAGCGCCCACTTGCCGCCGAAAGAGTGGCCCACGACGCCGATGCGCCGGCCGTCAACCTCCGGGCGTGCGGCCATCGCGCCCCAGCAGTTCGCCGCGATGTAAGCCAGGCACGATAGGGGCTGAAGGCGCGGCCCGCGTGCATCGGTGTACTCGCGCGGCCATCCGATTGAGAGCGACACGAAGCCGCGCTTCGTCAGGGCATAGCCGAAGTCGCGCAGGGGAGACTTGGGGTTCAGCCCCGCCCCCGACTCTGCATCGTAGTAAACCACGAGCACGGCGGGGCGCGGCGCGTCGCCCGGCGGAACCAGCAGGTAGCCCTCAATCGCAAGGTCCGTCGCAGCGGCCAGGCGCACCTTCTTCTGCGTAAAGCCTTCGCGGGCGGTCGTTTCAAGTTCCTCAAGGCGGGGCTTCTCGACGAGCGGCGGCCAGGGTCCCATCTGGCCGTGCCAGCAGCGGAGGATTTCCTCGCGGCGCTTCTGCCAGTCGGCGGGCGTCTCGGCGCGCCGGCCGTCGTCAAGAAGCAGCGGCGAGCGATACGCGCCCAGGTCGTCGGCCAACTCCGCGGGCGGGCGGAAGAAGGCGGAAATCCGCGCCCACGCCGCCTCCGCATCCGCCGAGGCGCCTGGCAGCACCCCCTCCGCCGAGGTTGCGGCGGCCTGATAGACGGCGCGGGCGCGGCGGTAGGCGGCGAGGACGGAGTCGAAGGGCGCCGGGTTCCCGGCCGCAGCCTGCTTTTTCTCGGTGGCGTCGATGAGTTCGTCGATCCACCGGACGTAGAAGCGGGCGGCATCGGGGTCTCGCGGCCGCGCGTTGCCGATGGTCACGTAGAACGGGCTCGTGTGGGCGAAGCGGACGACGGAGTTCCGCACGGGCTCGAAGGCGCGCAGGGCGATCCACGTGCTGCGTCCGATGCGAAGGTCGTGGCGTGCCGCGATCCGGCGCGGGTTGTCGGCCTCCGGCGCGAAGGAGGCTGCGACCTCGCCGCCGACCACGATTTCGGCCTTCTCCAGCGGATCGCGCCCGAGCACCTCGAACTCCACCCTCGCCTCGAACGATCCGGCAGGGGCCTCGAACCGCGTGCCGACCGGCCTGCCGTTGACCGTGGCGAAGAGCATCGGGCCGTTGGTCACGAAGTTCCGCCCCTCGCGCAGGGCCGCGAACCAGGCGTCATACGAGAAGCGTTCAAGCGGAACATAGACGCGGTTGCGCCCGAGGGGGTTGGCCAGGACGCCCGTGGCGGAGCCCGCGGAGGCGGCGATCTGGCAGCCGAGGTTGAGGTAGCGATAGTAAAGGTCCATCACGTTCCGCGCGAAGCCGGGCGGACCGGCGTAGACCGCGCGATCGCGCGGGCGGCCCCAGGCCTCGTTGTCCATCAACCGCGTGCGCTGGAAATGGTTGCACACCAGGCCGATGCTGTCCACGCGGCCGAGGGCGACGTGGACGGGGGCCTCCCACCAGAAAGGCTTCTCGAGATCGACGAAGGCTTTCTGGCCCAGGGCGGCCTCGTGGTACACGAAGCCGCTCGGGCAGTCGCGCGTCACCCCATCCAGAATGATGGGCTTGGCCAGGTTGAAAAGCAGGATGGCGCCGCCGGCTCGCTCGTCCTCCTGGGCCAGGATGTGAAAGCAGCGGGGCCTGGGCGTCGCGCCCTCGTCGCGTCCGTCCACGAGGTACGGCGGCGCGACGGCGGCCGCGGTCTTGTTCCAGAACGTCAGGACCGGCGCGAGGTTCAGATCGTCGGCGCGGAGCAGCAGAGGCATGTCCGCCGGCGGGCGGTGCACGTGCAGGTCGCCGCTGAACCATCCGCGCGGGTTCATGTCGATCCAGCGGACGAGTTCCACGCGCCGCTCGACCGTTTGCCCGGCCGCCACGTCGATCTCCGTGGAGAACGGCAGGTACTCCAGTCCCCGCTCGATCAGGACCTGCACCTTGCCCGGCGGCACGGCGGCGGTGAAACGGCCGGGGCAGCAGAAGTGAGGGTCGCGCTCGAAGCGGGGCATGCCGGGGATGTACACGGGTGTCCCGCCGGCGGCCAGGTGCACCCGGCACGGGATGGGGCCGGCGCCGCCCTCCGTCACGGTCACCTCAAGTTGCCCCTCGGCTGCCGTGCCGCCCAGGATCGAACCCGGCAACACGGCCGACAGAAGGCCGACGAGCACCGCTCCAGACAGCATAGCCGACCTCCCCACGGAACTTCGTTGGCGTCCCATGGTATCGCCCTCGGCCCGGCAGTCAACTTGCCCTTTCACGAGCCCGCCCCGCCAAGGCCGTGGGGTCAGCCCTTCGGCGCGAGGCAAAGGATGCGCCCGTCTCGCACGGCGATGAGTATGCGCCCGTCGCGGTCGATGGCGATGCCCCAGGAGACCGGTCCGGCCGGCAAGGAATGCTGCCAGAGCAACCGGCCGTCCTCCAGGCTCACGGCGGCCACGCCGTAGGTTTCCTGCGGCGGGGCGTCGGGCGTCTCGAAGCGCCGATCCACCCCGGCGACCACCACGGCATTCCGGGCCACGGCAACGGCGGCGTTCTCCGGGAAGGGCTTGGCGGCCCACACCGGCTTGGCCTGGGCGCCGGCCCCCGGCCGCAGCAGCCTGACGGAACCGGCGGCCACGTCGATCGTGCCGGACGGACCGACCAACTCCGCCTGCTCGATGTAGTGGAAGTCATCCGGCCGCGAGTAGAAGGGGAACAGACCGGCCGCCGCCACGGAGCCGTCCTGACGGAGGAAGAGGTCCTTGCCTCTCGGGCCGCGCCGGTCGCTGCCGAAGGGCTTGGCCTGGACGGGCTGGAATTGCCCGTCTGCCACGCCGTAGGATGCCACGGCCACGGCGTTGCCGCCCGCCAGATATACCTTTCCGTCATTCAGGAGGAGATGCCCCTGGACGCTCACGCTGGCGCCCTGGCCGCCGACCGTGTTCCCGGAGTTGTTGTTCTGCCAGCGGATTTTTCCGGTGGCGGCGTCGAGGGCATACATGTGCGTTCCGTCGTAGTTGGCGATGCCGGCGGCAACGTAGGCCACGCCGTCGGCCACCAGCACTCCGGCGCCCACCGGCCAGGTCGAGGCGAGCGAACCGTAAACGGGGATCTTCCTCTCGACGGGCGCGCCCCGGAACCGCCACAACAGGCGGCCGCTGGCGGCCTCGAAGGCGTAGACCCAGCCGTCGGCCGAGCCGACCAGGGCCCGGCCCTCGGCAATCGCCGGAGAATAGGTGGCGGCGCCGCCGGTGCAGGCCGTCCAACGCTCCTTCCCGTCGGCCGCCTCCAGGGCCCGGACGATGCCGTCCGAGCCGCTGACGAACACCAGGCCCCCGACGGCCACGGGCGCAGTGGGGACGTGGCCGGCGCGGGGCTCGGATTGCCAGCGCACGGCGACCTCGGAAGCGACGGCCACGGGCGAGCAGGCGCGGCGGGCATTGTCCTTGCGATAGGTCGGCCAGTCGCCCGGCGCTTCGGGGA
>VGYT01000362.1 GCA_016872895.1 Planctomycetota bacterium | reverse complement strand
CCAACGCGCCGTTCGGTTACAGGAACGTCAAGGATGCGCCCGACGAGCCCATCCAGCCGGACCCGAAGACGGCCCCGACGGTGGTGCGCATCTTCAGCCTCTACGCGACCAGCGGCATGACCTTCAAGACCCTGGCAGATACCCTCGAGCGGGAGGGTCACGCCTACAGCGCCACGCAGATGCGGTTCACCCGCACGACGCTCTCGTACATCCTCAGCAACCGGTTCTACATCGGTGAGATCGTCTGGCACGGCAGCACGTACCAGGGCAAGCATCAGCCCATCGTGAACCGGGCTACCTTTGAGGCCTGCCAACGGGTTCTGAAGGGCCGGAACCATCGCACCGGCAGCCCGAACCTGCCGCTGTCGGGCGGGCTGTTCCGCTGCGCGTACTGCGGCCAGTCGCTGACGGGGGAGCGTATCCGCCGGCGCCTGGCCGATGGGTCGGTCCGCGAACACGTCTACTACCGATGCGCGAACAACAATCCCGGCCCGGACCACCCGGTCGTGCGGTGGAAAGAACAAGACCTCGACGCCGCCGTGGCGAAGGAACTGGAGGCGCTTCGGATGCCTTCGGACGAGGCGTCCGCGTGGTTCCGAAACGCCCTGGCGGAGGCGGCCGGCGACGTGGTGGAATGTCACCAGCACCAGCGCAGGGAACTCCTCGAGCGGCAGGCGGAACTCAAGGGCAAGCACGGCCGGTTGCTGGAGGCATACCTGGCCGGCGACCTCGACGTGGCGGCGTTTCGGACGAAGTCCACCGAGTTGCAGGGCCAGGTGAAGGACGCCGAGGAGGCCCTCGGCCGGTGCGGTGACATTTTGCCGGGGCGCGGTGACATCGCATCAAAGGCCTTTGATTTGAGCCAGAAGGCGGCCGAGCGTTGGCATGGTTCAAACAACGGCGAAAAACGGGAGATCCTGGAGGCGTTGAGTTTGAACCGCGCGGTGAGCGACGTAAGTCTAGTCGTGACAAAGAGAAAGCCCTTCGCCGTGCTGGCAAAAGGGCTTGTTTCAGACGATGGTCGGGGCGAGTGGATTTGAACCACCGACCTCTTGGTCCCGAACCAAGCGCTCTAATCCAAGCTGAGCTACGCCCCGATATTCACTTGTGGCAAATCGTCCCCCCTGTGGCCACCGGCGACCACTCAGGCCAGGCAAACCGCCCCACGATTATCCGGCCGACGGTTGGATTATAGCCAATCCATCCGGCGAATCAAACGTTTTCGGGGCCTCGGCAACGCGCCTGCTGGGGCACCAGGCTTTTTCTCTCGGCATTTTCCGGCCGTCGCCTCATAATCATGGCTCGCAGCCGGGCGGGGAAGCCGCGTGGATTCGCGCGATGCGTGTACTGCGGTGTCCGGGGTTGGCGATGGAGAAGGAGGAGCCATGTCCGAGGTGCGTATGAACCGTCGGCGGTATCTAGCCGCCGCGGGGGCAGGGGCCGCGGCCGCCCTGCTGCCGCGCATGCTGGCCGCCGAGGCGCCGCCCCGCCGCAGGCCGAACTTCATCTTCATCCTGGCCGATGACCTCGGCTGGGGCGACCTGGGCTGCTACGGCAACCGCCAGATCAAGACGCCCGCCCTTGACCGTTTGGCTGCCCAGGGCACGCTCTTCTCGCAGTTCTACGTTGCGGGGTCGGTCTGTTCCCCCAGCCGCGCGGCCTTTATGACCAGCCGCTACCCGTCGCACCTGCGTCTGCACGGACACCTGGCGACGCACGAGCAGAATGCCGCGCGCGGCATGCCGGACTGGCTGGACCCGCAGGCGCCGACGCTGCCGCGCCTGCTGCGCGAGGTGGGCTACGCCACGTGCCACGTCGGCAAGTGGCACCTGGGCGGCGGCAAGGGTGCTCCCACGCCCGACGCGTACGGGTTCGACGTTTACCGCTCGACCACCGGGGCGGGCGAGACGTGGAACGAGGGCCAGGACCCGATGTTTCGCGCCCGTTCGACGGCCCTGTTTGTGGACGAGGCCGTTAAGTTCATCGAGGCCAACCGCGAGCGGCCGTTCTACATCAATCTATGGACACTCGTTCCGCACGCGCCCCTGAACCCCACCGAGGAGCAGATGGCGCCGTACAAGCAGTTCGGCACGGTCGCCAAACTGCCGTACCGCACGCCGTACGAGATATACTACGCCTCGGTGTCGGACCTGGATACGCAGGTCGGCCGCCTGATGGCGAAACTCGACGAACTTGGCCTGGCCGACAACACGGTGGTTTTCTTTTCGAGCGACAACGGGCCGGAGGAGATGGCCATCGGCAACGCGCGGCACAGCGGCGTGGGGTCGCCCGGCCCGTTGCGCGGCCGCAAGCGCAGCCTGTACGAGGGCGGCGTGCGCGAGCCGTTCATCGTGCGCTGGCCCGGGCGCGTGCCGGCGGGCCGTGTGGACGCCGTGTCGGTCTTGTCGGCGGTCGATTTCCTGCCCACCGTCTGCTCGATGGCCGACGTGCCCCTGCCGGCCGACCTGAAGCCCGAAGGCGAGAACGTGCGAGACATTCTCACCGCCGCGCCGCGCCCGCGCGTGCGGCCGCTGTTCTGGGAATGGCGGTTCCACGTCTTCGGCCACCCGTCCAGCGCCTGCCCCATGCTGGCAATCCGCGACGGCGACTGGAAACTCCTGGCGAACCCCGACGGCAGCCGCGTGGAACTCTACCACATCCCCAGGGACCCGATGGAAGTGGACAACCGGGCGGAGTCGGAATCGGAAGTCGTCCGGCGGCTGTCTGAAAAACTCCTGGAGTGGCACAAGACGCTCCCCCCGGGGCCGACCGACAAGACCGCCGGCCGGAACGATTACCCGTGGCCGGGCACGGCGCCGGCTCCCGCGGGCGGCCCCGCCGTGCGCCGGCCGAAATGAGGAGGATGTTGTCACCGCCGGGGCGGCGTGCGTTCGGTGTCTCTTCGCGGCATGTGGCACGGGCGGCCTGTCCGGCCGTGGAAAACGTGGCCGACGGTCCGCTACGGCCGGAGGAGCCGGCCGTGCGACACGTGGCGCCGGGGCCTGGCCAAAGACGCTGGAGACGCACTACGGTCGCGGCCCGACGGCGGAACCGCTTACCTTGCGGGCCTCGGGATCGCCGCGCCGGGGGCGCACTCCTTCATCGACACGTTGTCGAAGCAGAACGTGCCCGGCGGCCAGTAGGCGTAAATCTTGAGTTTGACATATTCAATCTTCGACTGCACATCGGCCGGGATCTCGACGATGCGGACGTTCGATTCCCAGCCCTTGCCCTGCGCCTGGCACCGCAGGGCCAGGTAGGCGTCGTACACCACGCGGTCCTCGCCGCCGACTTTCGCCCAGCCGCGGATGAAGAGTTTCGGGAAGAAAAAGTCCGTGCTCCTGCCCCGGTAACCGATGCTCACCTTGTACGCCTTGCCGGGCGCGACGGGGACGGGCTCGGAATCGTACGCCACGCCGTAGATGCCGGCGACGGTGTCGTACTTCGGCCCCGTGGTGGGCGTGGGGGCGGGGGCCTGGTCGGCCGCGGCGCCGGCCTTGTACTTTTTCTGCCACTCGACCCACTCATCGTGATATACGTCTGTGTTGATTTTTAGGCACTTGCCGGGGTTGCCGTCGTCGGTCCAGAACGTGGTCTGGCCGTCGATGCGCTGCCAGCCCTCCGGCGTGGCCGCGCCCGTCTCGAAGCCGCCGTTCTTCACCAGTTCCGGCCCCACGGTGAGGACCCCGGCGTCGGCCTCGGGGCTGGCCTCGGGCACGGGCTTCTTCTTGCGGCCCGTAAGTTCCAGCAGGATGTCGTCCTGCACGGGGTTGACGAGTTGCTTCTCGGCCGCGCTGAAGGTGCGGCCGATGACGGGCTTCTCGGCGCTCGTCTTGATGTCCATGCCGCGCACGTCCATGACGAGGCCGGCGCCTTCCGGCCGCACGGCGCCCCACAAACCGTAGCGGGCGGAGAAGCGGTCCTTGAGAATCCTGGCCGCGTCTGCCGCGGGGGTCTCAAGCGTGGGCGCCGCCGCCCCCGCCATGGCCTCGCTGAAACTCAACTGGTCGACGACCGCCAGGCCCAGGCGCTTTGCGCGGAGGCGCAGGCTGTCGGCGAAGGCGCGGCCGGCGGCGCCGCCGTCGGGCGAGGAGAAGGGGAACACGACCACGACGGCCTCGCCGGCCGCGGCGGCGGGGGGGCGGACGCGGCGGGGGCCTCGGCGGCCCCGGCGGCGGCGGCCTGCGGCGCCGCCAGCGCCAGGCCGACGCTTGCCAGCATGGCGACCAGTCGCATCCCCTGTCTCCGATCAGTCCTTGCCGCGCCGGCGCAGGTCCGCCGCCGCGTCGCGCAGGCGCTTGACCA
>VGYT01000361.1 GCA_016872895.1 Planctomycetota bacterium | reverse complement strand
ACCCGCCCGTTCGCCCCCTCGCCCCGCGGCCAACCGGCCGCCACGCCCCCCATGCGCCGCGACCGTCCTCAACCTCGTCACATCCCAGTCCCGCCGTGTCATAGTCGGGAGGTTCTTCACCGCTGCCATCGAGTGCTGCCGCTTGACGGGCGGCACGAAGCGCCGTATGCTGAAGTTGCGGGGGTCTCTGCTCTGGGCGAGGAATCGGGTCATGGGCCGGCCTGATGCGACGACGGCAGCCGACGGGCGGGGCCAGGGCGGCCCCGCGCCCGGTCGCGGCCGCGCGCTGGCCGCCGCGGCGATTATCGTGGCGGGCGCTGCCGCAATCTTGTACGCAGCCGCGTTCCGCGTGATTCCGGTAAGCGCTCCGCCGGCGCAGCCTGCGGCCGCCCATGCGCCGGAGGCGGGCGAGCCGTCTCGGCCCGCGGTCGGGCCGGCGGAGGCGGGCGTGGCGGCGCCGTCTGCCGAGCCTCCCGCCGCCCAGGCCGCCGTCACCCTTGAGTCCGAGCCGGCGGTCGTCAAAGAGGTAAGCGTGGGCGGCGTCGTGCGTACCGCTTCCGGCGACGTCCAGCGCACATATTCCGGCCAGGCGCCCGCGCAGTGCCCCACCTGAGTTAAGTAGCCCCCGGTCATGGCGGCCATGACCAGACCAACCTTCTCACCGACGCCGTCGCGCCTGGTCCGCATGCGGCCCTGGGTGCAGGCGGCGTTTGCCGTCGTGTGGCTTGACCCGCTGGGCCTGCGCCTGCACAACGTCTGCGGGACGGTGTTCCACTGCTATGCGTGTCCGCTGGCGCTTTTTGCCTGCCCGGTGGGCGTGGTGGCAAACTTCAGCGCGCTGCACCTTGTGCCGCTGCTGGCGATCGGGACGCTCCTGGTGGTGGGCGGAGTTTTCGCGGGATTCGTGTGCGGATGGGCGTGCCCGTTCGGGTTCCTCCAGGACCTTATCGGGCGCATCCCGGCGCCGAAGTTCCAGTTGCCGCCGTGGACGGGGAATTTCCGCTACGTGGTCCTCGCCGTGACGGTGCTGGCCGTGCCTTTTCTGTGGGGCGAGGGCCACCCGCTCTTCATTTGCCGCCTGTGCCCGGCCGGGACGCTGGAAGGCGGCATATACAACGTCGGCAAGGCTGCCGCCCAGGGCGCGGCCGTTCCGTGGCCGAGCGCCGCGAAGTTGATCATCCTGGGCCTGGTCGCGGCCGCGATGCTGGTGAAGTGGCGTCCGTGGTGCACGCTGCTGTGCCCGCTGGGGGCGGTCTTCGGCCTCTTTAACCGCGTCTCGGCCATATTCCTGCGCGTCCATCCCGACGAGTGCACGCACTGCGGCCGGTGCGCGAGGGAATGCAAGGTGGGCCTGAAGCCGGAGCGGCAACTGGGCGACCCCACCTGCATCCGCTGCATGGACTGCACGCGGTGCAGCGCCATCCGCGTGGAGACCGTCCTGGGCGGCGGGCGGGCGCGCGGGAATCGCCCGGCGTCGGGTTCGCCTGCGTAGGCCGGGGCGGCGCCCCGATTCGTCCGCGCGGCAGGCGCGGCCCCGCTGAGCGAGCATGGCCGCCGCTTCACAGCGGCTGCTCGGGGGGCTGCTGCGTGCGCGACGCGCCGGCCTACGCCGTCGGCCGCGGGGGGCGCAGGTACCGCGTGTGGCCGGAGGCGCGGGTGACGCCGGCGCGGTCGAAGTAGTCCAGGAGCGGGATGGCGTACTTCCGCGTCGTGTCAAGTAGATATTTGAACTTGACGCTCTCCAGTTGCCCTTCCTTGCGGATATAGTCCGTGAGGATTGCCCGCGCGCGGTCGATTGCCTCCTGGTGAAAGAGCATTCCCGGCGCGACCTCCAGGAGGCGGCGGTTCTCCATAAGGACGCGCACGGCCTTGGCGGCTCGGGCAGGCGGGAGGCCGGCCGCGGCGGCCGCCTCGGCGGGGTCGGGCGGGTTAAAGGCCCGCGCGCGGAAGAGGGCTTCGACCTTGTCCATGGCTGCGCGGTCCTCGTCGGCCACGGCGGGGCGGTGCGCAGCAAGGGCGAGGCGTCCGCCGCGGTCGGCCACTTTTCCGGCGGCCCGGAGGCGTGCCACGAGTTTCTCGCCCACGTCCTTGTCCATCGCGGCGGCCGCGAGGAGCGACTCAAGGTCCGCGCCCGGACTCTCGGGCGACCGCTTGTGGTACTCGGCCAGTTCGTCGAGGATGCGCCGCTCGGCCTCGTCGGCGCGGGCGCGGTGCAGGTAAAGGCCGCCCGGGAGGGCCACGGCCCGCCCCGCCGCGACGAGTTCCTGGAGGATTTCCTGGAGCCGCGAGGGCATGACCTTTGCGCGGCGTGCGAGGTCGGCGGCCGTGGCCGCCGCTGCGAACGACACCGCTCCCTGACGGTCGCGGCCCTGAAGCGCGTACTCCACGAACGTTGTGTCCTGAAGCACGGCCTGGGCCCGCTCCGCCAGGTCGGCCAGCAACTCCGGCCGGTTGCGGCGGAGGCGGCCGAGCGCCGGCTCGACAATCACCCCGCCGCCGATGGTCTGCGGCGGAGACTGCGTCCGCAGGATGAATCGGTCGGTCGGCCCGGCCACGAGCGGCCGGTCAAGCCGCACCTGCACCAGGCACTCGGCCCCGGCCGCGGCGCGGTCGCCCTCCATCAGGTACACCGTGCCGGGCACCTCGCTTGTGCCCGTGTGAAACTTCACCTTGGCGGCGTTCTTGAGGAAGCAGTTCTCGTGCGCGAGGAGCCGCAGGCGGCAGAGGAACCACTGCTCGGCGGCGAAGTAGCCGGGCAGGGCAAGGACGCTGCCGCGCTCTACGTCCCCGGCCTCCCAGTGGCGGACGTTGACGGCGGCGCACTGGCCGGCCATCGCCGCGTCGGTGTTGCGGCCGTAGGCCTGGAGGCCGGCGATGCGGCCGGCCATGCCGCGAGGCAGAAGCACCACCTCGTCGCCCACGCGCGCCTGGCCCGCCACGGGGATGCCCGCGATGACCGTGCCGTATCCCTTGGCCGAGAATGCCCGCTCGACGGGCAGGCGGAACACGCCGCTCGCGCTCTTGGGGTGAATCGAGCGTATGAGCGCCTGGAGGGCCTTCAGGAAATCGTCGAACCCGTCGCCCGTGACGCTGGAGATGGGGCAGACGGGGGCGCCTTCGAGGAACGTGCCGCGAAGGAGCGCCTCCAGGCGCCCGCGCACCTCGGCGATGCGCTCCGGCCCGGCGCGGTCGGTCTTGGTGAGCGCCACGAGGCCGTGGCGGATGCCTAGAAGAGTGAGGATATCAAGATGTTCAAGTGTCTGCGGCATGATGCCGTCGTCGGCGGCCACGACCAGCAGCACGCCGTCCATGCCCGTGGCCCCGGCGACCATCGTCTTGATGAAGTGCTCGTGGCCCGGCACGTCGACGATGCCCACCTCGTGGCCGGCGATGAGGCACGGGGCGAACCCGAGTTCAATCGACATGCCGCGCTCTTTCTCCTCCTTCAGCCGGTCCGTCTCGCAGCCCGTCAGGAGTTTCACCAGCGCGGTCTTTCCGTGGTCGATGTGTCCGGCCGTGCCGAGCGTGATGTTGATCTGTTGTGCGGTCATGCGGTCGTCCGGCGCGCTCCCCTTCGGGTCGGGGCCACGCGCGGCGTTTCATGCGCTCAGTGCCGCAACGAGCGCGTCGATGACGATCTTCTCTTCGCCGTCGAGGAGCGTCCGCGGGTCGAGGAGCACGCGGCCGTCGGCGATGCGTGCGAAGACGGGCGGCTCGTGGCGGCGCAGCCGCGCCGCGAGGTCGTCGGCCGACACGCCAGGCGCCGCCACCGACACCAGGCGCGTCGGAATCGGCCGGGCGGGCAGGCTGCCGCTGCCCATCTCGCTTGCCCCGTCAACGCTGGCGACGGTTGCGCCGGGCGCCTTTGCGCCGACGGCTGCGGCGATGCGCTCCGCCGCCTGCGCGAGCGACGACAAATCGCGCGACAGCATTGCCAGCGTGGGCACCTCGCGCGCGGCCGCCGCCTCGTCGAAGAAGAGGCCGAGCGTTGCCTCGAGCGCCGCCAGGGTAAGTTTGCCCACGCGCAGGATGCGGGCCAGCGGGTTCTTGCGGACCTTCTCAATAAGCGCGGCCTTGCCCAGGATGATGCCGCCCTGCGAGCCGCCGATGAGTTTGTCGGCGCTGGAGGTGATTATGTCGGACCCCGCGCGGACGGAATCGGGCAGCGCCGGCTGGTCGGTGAAACCGAACCGCGTGAAATCCAGCAGCGCCCCCGCGCCCACGTCGTCAATCAGCACGAGGCCGCGGGCGTGCGCAATGCGCACGAGTTCCTCAAGAGGAACCTCGGCCGTGAATCCCACGATGCGGTAGTTGCTGGGGTG
>VGYT01000360.1 GCA_016872895.1 Planctomycetota bacterium | reverse complement strand
GCGTGTATCCTCTTGCTGCGCCAGCAGGCGGGTGGCGTGCGGCTGGCGGCGGCGAACCCGGAGAAC
This sequence comes from Planctomycetota bacterium, assembly GCA_016872895.1. Lineage (GTDB taxonomy): Bacteria > Planctomycetota > Phycisphaerae > FEN-1346 > FEN-1346 > VGYT01. Next base: position 4,315 of record VGYT01000360.1, on the reverse strand, counting down.
GCCGCGATGGACCTGGCGGTGGAGGTGGGCCTGGCCCTGGAAGGCGAAGGCTGCACCTGGATGCCCGACCGCCGATGCACGGCCGTACGGTTCGCGCTGCCGGGTGGCGCGGAGGCGGGAAAGACGGTCGTGCGCGACCTTAAATCGCGCGCCCCCTGATGCGAGGTGCGTCATGGCCAAGAAGAGCCCCGGCGAACAGGGCGAACCGTCGTTCGAGCAGCGCCTGGCGCGCCTCGAACAGATCGTCGCGAAACTCGAGTCCGGCGACGTGGGCCTGGACGAGTCGCTGCGCCTGTACACCGAGGGCGCCGGCCTCATCAAGGATTGCCGCAAGGTCCTCGCCGAGGCCGAAAAGAGAATCGCCAGGCTCACCGAGGATGCCGCCGGAAAACTGTCGACGGAGCCCTTCGAGCCGAAAGAAGAGGCCGGCGGCGCGGAAGAGGCGGGGGCGTGATGCGGCGGCCGAGGCGCCGTGCGCCGTCGAGCCGCCGCTGCAAAGCGGCGGGTATCACCGGTTGGCGAAGACGCCCGCGGCTTCACAGCCGCGGCTCGAACGACCTGCGCGGGCGCGGCAGGAAGGAGCAACCCATGACGGCGTGTTCCCGGCGGGGTTTTCTGAAGGCGGCGGGCGCGGCTGCCGCGGCGGCCCTGCTGCCACGGTGGCTCGCGGCCGCAGGGGCGGGCGCCATGCGAGTCAACCTCGTCTTCATACTCATGGACGACCTGGGCCAGCGCGACCTGGGCTGCTACGGCAGCACGTTCTACGAGACGCCCAACCTGGACCGCCTTGCCGCCCAGGGCATGCGCTTTACCAGCGCCTATGCCGCCTGCCCCGTCTGCTCGCCCACGCGGGCCAGCATCATGGCGGGCAAGTACCCGGCGCGGCTGAACCTGACCAACTACATCGCCGGCATGCGCAAGGGCAAACTGATTCCGCCGGAGTACCTGCTCTACATGCCGCTTGAAGAGTTCACCCTGGCCGAGGCCTTCAAGGAGGCCGGCTACGCCACGTGCTTCATCGGCAAGTGGCACATGGGCGGCGAACCTTACGGGCCCGACAAGCAGGGCTTTGACGTCAAGATTGCCAGCACCGCCGGCGGCGCGCCGCGCAGTTACTTCAGCCCCTACAACCTGAAGGACCTCGCCGACGGACCGCCCGGGGAATACCTTACGGACCGGCTGACCGACGAGGCGCTGAAGTTTCTTGATAGCGCCAAGGATAAGCCGTTCCTCCTGTACCTGTCGCACTACGCCGTGCACATTCCGCTTCAGGCGAAGAAGGACGTAACGGTCAGGTACGAGGCGAAGGCGGCCGCTCTGCCGCCGCAGGAGCCGCGGTTCCTGCCCGAAGGCGACGTCCAGGCCCGGCAGGTGCAGGACCACCCCGTCTATGCCGCCATGGTGCAGAGCATGGATGAGAGCGTCGGCCGCGTCATGAGGAAACTGGATGAACTCGGCCTGGCCGACCGGACGGCCGTGATCTTCATGTCCGACAACGGCGGCCTCTCGACCGCCGAGGGCACGCCCACCTCGAACGTCCCCCTGCGCGCGGGCAAGGGGTGGCTGTACGAGGGCGGCATACGCGAGCCGCTCATCATCAAGTGGCCGGGCGTCACGAGGCCCGGCTCGACGTGCGTCGCGCCGGTCACCAGCACCGACTTCTACCCCACTATGCTCGAAATGGCGGGCCTTCCGCCGCGGCCCGGGCAGCACTGCGACGGGGTGAGCATCGTGCCGCTGCTTAAGGGCGGCCAGGCGCTGCCGCGCAAGGCCATCTTCTGGCACTACCCGCACTACTCGAACCAGGGCGGCGGACCGAGCGGCGCGGTGCGGGCGGGCGACCTTAAACTCATCGAGTTCTACGAAGACGGCCGCGCGGAACTCTACAACGTCAGGGACGACATCGGCGAGAAGAACGACCTTGCGGCCAGGATGCCCGAGCGGGCCGCGGAACTGAAGGCAATGCTCGCCGACTGGCGGAAGGAAGTCGGCGCGAAGATGCCTGCGCCGGCGCCTGGCAAGGCAGGCGGCTGACGATTACCTCTTGCGTCCTTTCCTGGTCTCGTTCACCGGCCGGGCCGGTTTTGCGGCCTGGTCGCGCCGGGACTTTTCGGCCGGGCGAACGACCGGTTCCAGGTCCAGGTTCCGCCGCGGGATGTTGACGGCCGCGATCTGGACCTCCAGGGTCGAGCCGACGCGCAGCGCGCGGCCGGTGCGGCGGCCGATGAGGGCCCAGCGGCGGCGGTCGAACTCGTACTGGTCGTCCCGCAGGCGCGAGATGTGCACCAGGCCGTCGATGAGGAACTCGGAGTTCTCGACGAACACGCCGAACGCCTGCACGCCCGTGATGATGCCCGTGAACGTTTCGCCGAGCCGCGTCTGAAGGTACTCCAGGAGTTTGACCTTCGAGAGTTCCCTTTCGGCGGCCTCGGCCCGGCGTTCGGTGCGGGAGCAGTGGGCCGCCAGTTCCGCCAGGCGGTCGGCGACGGGGGAGGCTGTGTCACGGCCCGCTTGTCCGGCCGCGGCCCGTCGGCGCCGATGTTCGCCACGGCCGGACACGCCCGCCGCGCGGCGCCCCGCCACGGCGTCGAAGAGCCGGTGCACCGTCAGGTCCGGGTAGCGCCGGATGGGCGAGGTGAAGTGGCAGTACGCGCGGCTGGCCAGGGCGTAGTGCCCCTCGGGCTTGATGCTGTATTCGGCGCGCTTCAGGCTCCTGAGGGCGGCCAGGTGGACGCCGTAGGCCTCGGGCCGGCCGCGCACGGCGGCCAGGAGGCGCTGGAGTTCCCGGCGGTCGCGCGGGTCGTTAAGGGTGTAGCCGATGCTGCGTGCGTAGTGCATCAGTTCCTCGGCCGCCTCGTCGTCGGGGTCGGGGTGTATGCGGCGGATGAACACCAGGCCCGCCTCCTGCAACGCGCGTGCCACGGCCTCGTTGGCCTCGACCATGAACATCTCGATGATTTTATGGCTGAAACTGTCGTCCTCGGGATGGGCGGCCGCGACGCGGCCCTGGTCGTCGAACTCCAGTTCCACCTTCGGGATGTCGAGTTCAAGGTATCCGTCGCGTCGGCGGCGGGCCAGGATGCGCCGGGCCAGGCGGTCCATCGCCCGCAGGAGGTCCACGACGCGGGGCGCGAGGCCGCCGGTCCTGCCTTCCAGGGCGGCGGCGGCCTGCTCGTATGAGAGGCGCTTGGCGCTGCGGATGAAGGAGTTGGCGAGTTCCGCCTCCAGCGGTTCGCCCTGGGCGTTGAAGCGGATGAAGGCGCTCTTCGTCAGGCGCGTGCGCCCCTCCTGGAGGCTGCACACGCCGTTGGAGAGCACCTCCGGCAGCATCGGCAGCACCACCGTGGGCAGGTACACGCTCGTGCCGCGCTCGCGGGCCTCCTCGTCCAGCAGGGACCCCTGCGGCACGAAGAACGGCACGTCTGCGATGTGAACGCCGAGGGTGGCCGAGCCGTCGGCGTGCTCCGCAAGGCTTACGGCGTCGTCGAAGTCGCGGGCGTCGGCCGGGTCGATGGTGATGACCGTCTCGCCCGTCAGGTCCCTGCGGCCCTGGAGTGCGGCGTCGTTCATGCGCGCCGAGAAGGCCCGCGCCTCGGCCAGGACCTGGTCGGGGAACTCGTGCGGCAGGTCGAACTGGTGGATGATGCAGAGGGTGTCTACGCCCGGGTCGCCGCGCTTGCCCAGGACCCTGGTGATGACGGCCTCGCCCGGCTCGCCGCGCAGGGCGTAGCGGAGGACCTCGAAGACGACCTTGTCCTTATGGCGTGCACCCGCGCTGGAGGCGTCGGGGACGGCGAAGTCCTGCGTCAGTATGCCGCCGTCGGGCTGGACGATGCCGCCCGCGGTGCCGGCGCGGTACGTGCCGACGAATCGCGTCTGGCCGCGTTCCACAACCTCGACGATGCGGCCGTGGTAGCCGCGAGCCGAGCGGCCCTGGACCTGCGCCAGGACGATGTCGTTGGTGACGGCGTCCAGGACGTCGCGCGGGCCGATGTAGATGTCTTCGCCATGCGTCGGGCCCTCGGGCGACTCGGGCATGACGAACCCGAAGCCGCGCTCCGACAGGCTGAATCGGCCCCGGACCATGCCGGCGGGCGGGGCGGGGGGCGCGCGCCGCTCGGCGCCCTCGCGCGGGGCGCGCGGCGCCTGGAGTTTCCCGCGCGGGCCGACCTCGACTTCTCCCTCGCGGATCATTTTCTTAAGAAGCGCCCGGAACTCCGCGTACGACTCCTCCGCAACGTCGAAGAACCGGGCCAGGCCGCGCACCTTGACCGGCCGGTAATGGCGGGATTGAATGTGGGCCAGTATTTTCTGT
>VGYT01000359.1 GCA_016872895.1 Planctomycetota bacterium | reverse complement strand
TGCCCCGCGGCGGGGCCGTCCGCCCGGCGCACGTTGGCGATGCGGACGTGGTTGACATCCGCCGCTCCGCCCTTGAAGCGCGCCTCCGCATCGGCGCTCGTCTGTGGCGGCTCCTGGACGCCCGCGGCATCCTGCGCCATGACCGTCTCGATCTTCCCCGCATACTCGACAAAGGCGTCGAACGCCCAGGTCCAATAGAGGAAGGACTTCCGGGCATCCGGGTTGTTGGCCACCTCGGCCAGGGCCTTGTCGCGCAGCGCCTTCATCCTCGCCACCACGTCGGGAGGCCAGATTTCACGGAACAGCCTGGGCGGGATGCGGTTCTCGCCCACGCGCAGCGGGCGCGAAAGGGACGTGCCCTCCCATCGTTCGCACTGAAGCCGCAGGAGTTCGCGGGCGCTGGCCGCGGCCGGGCCGAAGAGCCGCCGGCACATCTCGTCGAGCGTCGCATTAACATCCAATTCGGGATTCCACAGCACGCGGTTCCAGACGTAGTACGTGGGCGCCGCTGTGATGAAGCAGGCCCCGCCATAGCTCAGGATGGATGACCCGGCGAGGGAACTCCGGTTCTTGAGATAGAAGTCCCGCACGACGTGAGGGAACTGGACCGGCCCATACGTCCAGTCGCTGGGGCTGGCGAAGTCGATCCAGATGTGGACAGGTCGGCCGGACTTGGCGCTCCACGCGCGCAACCTGCCCTCCTCCAGGGCGCGGACATCGGGCTGGTGCATCAGTCCCATCAGGTCCAGGTTGAGCGAGCCCACCACAAGGTTGTCGGGGAACTCCACCCCCTCGGGGCACGCCGGGATAGCCCAGGGGATGTAGATGACGGTCTTGCCTGGCCAGCGCCGCTTCACTTCCTCGCACAATCGTTTCACGAACGAGCCGATGACAAGCTCCTCGCCCCCCTTGGCCAGGGTCGCCCGGCAGGCCGGGCAGTGGCAGGCGGCGCCAAGCGGTCTGGTGCCAATGTCCATGGGAGACCAGACGGTAACGCTGTTGCGGGTGATGCCGCCCGGGCGGGAGCCCATTGCCGGCAATGGGCGCCCTGGGCCGCCCTTCCCCCAGGCGCGTTCCAGGCCATCGAGGTAGAAGGCGAGCGTCTCCGGCGCGCTGTAGCAGAGCAGCTCGAAGTTCCGGTTGCCATCTTCCCTGACGGCGAACAGCGCCTCGTTGGCCTTCGGCACCTGGCCGATGAACTCGTAGACGCGCGCCCCGTGCTGCACGGCCTCATACGGCCAGCTACTGCCCTGGCGCATCAGCCGGAAGTGGTCGCCCATCCAGAGCGTCTGCGCCCCCTCGGGCAGGACGCCCGGCGGCATGGGGAGCAGTTGCTCGTCGAAGGAGCGCGCCTGGAGCCAATACCAGTCCTGATACATGGTGCGATGGGCGAAAACGGGCTGGTCGCGGTAGTGGGCTGGAGGAATGGCGAGCGAGGCACGGCGGGGCACGGACCGCCCGCCGTACTGTGCCGGCCAATACCAGCGCACGCCCACGAACCGCTCCAGGAAGTCCGCCACCGCCCACACAATCCCCGCGTTCCCCCTTGCCTCCTGCGTGCTGCCCACGAGGAACACGCGGTTCAGGGCGGTCTTCACGACGAATCCCTCGACCGGAACCTGCGTAGCATCAACGCCCGCCTTGCGCGTCTCCTCGCAGTCGCCGATCACGATGGCCGGCCGGTCGGCGGCCGGTAGCTCGCCGACGACCTCAAGGGTTGCGCCAGTGGCGAGGCGGACCGTCTCGACCAGTTGATCAACCATCTGCTTGAACATTGGGGGCCGGTCGCCGCGCCTCTTCGGCGTGAACGGCTCTCTTCCCTTGGGGTCAGGAACATACACCACTGCCCGCGCCTGGCCGTCGCGCACGAGCTCGACGGGCGGGTGCGCCGGCGCCTCAAGCCAGGTCACGGGCGTCAGGTCGCGCGGCTTGAGCTCCTCTCCGGCCAGGGCCGGCAGCGCAATAGCAGCCGCCAGGGCCGCGAAGCTAACGGGGCGTTTCGTGAGTCGTCTCACTGCCGCGCTCTCTGATAGGTCACCCATATCACGCCGGCGCCGTCCTTGAGCACCAACCCCTTGTCGAGCAAGTCGCGCCCGGTCGCGGACTCGGGCAGCCCGAGGTTGTGCGCAGGGCCGATCTTCCGTGCCATGGGGAATTGCAGGTGGCCTCCTCCCGGGGCAAGCGTTGGCTGCATCTGGCCGGAATAGGCCTTCAGAGCGTACTGGGCCGCAGGATCGAGCTTCCGGGGCTTCAGCCCCATGGCCTTTCCCGGCGCCGGCCGGGCATCAATCCAGTACAGGACGCCGCGGCCCTGCGCCGGGAAGTCAAGTTGCCAGGCGTGGCCCTCACCTGGCTCCAGCACGTAGAGTTCGCAGGGCTGGGGATCGGTGCCCTGAAGTGCTTCTCGGTACGCCGGCTCGAGGCCGGCATACGCCTTCATCGCCGCGACGAACTCCTCCGGCGGCGCCTCGTCCCTGCTCGCCAAGACCAGGTTGCCTATCCAGGTGTTCTTGGCCAGGTCCTCCTTGCGGTTGAGGATGATGGTCATGGACGGGTTGCGGTAGATGACGTTGTGCTCGAACGTCACGCCGGCGCAGGCGCTGTCGAGATAGAGGCCGGCACTCATGTTGTTGGTGCTGGTGTCGTGGATCAGGTTGGCGCGGATGAGGTTCTTGCCACCGGCGTGGGCGAAGCAGACGTACAGCCCGGCGCCGTCCTGGGTCACCTGCATGGCGCGGTGGATGTGGTTCCGCTCCACCGTGTTGCCCTCCACGAAGCTCCATTTCGGATCCTGGTCTCCGCCCAGACACATTCCAAAGTAGGCGGTGTCGTGGATGAGGTTGTGCGAGATGGTCGAGTGCTTCATGCGATACAAGGCGATTCCGGTGCCGCCGTGGTAATCCGCGCCGCAGTGATGTATGTAGTTGTTGCAGACGCGGAATCGCTCGTACTCACACGGCTCCGGCGGAGGCGCAGCCTTGAGGTAGCCGGCGGCGACGTTGCAGTGGCCCAGGCCGAGCCCGCCGGCGCCGGTCTGCTGGATGTGGTTGCCATCGATGGCGATGTCCGCCGTGCCCTCGCGGAGGACCATGCCCATCGCGCCGACGCGGGCGATGCCGCCGTCGCGGAAGCTGCACGAGCGAGCGTGGGCGATCTCCACGGCTGCCTCGATGAACCTGTGCCCGGGGTCGCCGCCCTCGCGGAAGACCGGAACATTACAGGAGAACAATCCCATGAAGCCGTGATCGGGCAGGGGCCAGTCCACATGCTCGACATTCAGGCCGCGGAAGTGCAGGTTCAGAACCGGGCGCTGGCGGGTGCCCGCGACTGCCAGCAACGTGTTGTGCACCACCGGCGCAACCACCTCGCATTGGGGCAGGTCCTCGCCAGGCTGAGGCCAGTACGAGAGGATCCCGGTTCCGCGATCCAGGTACCATTCGCCGGGCGAGTCGAGGAATTCCAGCGCATTCTCCAGGTAGCATCGCCCATCGGGGACGCCGTTGAACCAGTCGAAGCCGAAGCACTTCGGCGCCCAGCGGTGCGGCGGTCGGAGGGTGACGGTCTGCGCGGCGGCATCAATGGATTCGAGCGCCTTGCGGCCGCCGTCGTTGTTGCGGATGTAGGCCAACTCGATATCCTCGGGATTGCGCCAGGCGGCGACGCCCCCGGCAACCTTGATGCGGATCACGACCGGCTCCTGCGGCTTGTTCTGGTCAACTGGCTTGACGGGACGCCCATCGCACCACCCCTGGTTGGGCGTGCGGGCGCGGATGGCCCGCCGGCCGTTGACGAAGAGCTGGCGGAAGTACCACTTCCCCGCCTTGACCTCCGGGACTTCGGCAGTCCAGATGTCACCGGTGCCTTTCTTCCATCCAATGATCTTCCGCCCGCCGCTCAGAACCACCTTCTCTCCCGGCGCGGCGGCATAGGTGATGGAGAACTTCTCCGTGCCGGAATCCTCCGGGCCGAACGTCAGCGTCTCGGCCAGCGCATACGTCCCGCCCGGAATCTGCACCAGGATATTCTTGTTCAGTCCCTGGCGGATCTTCTCGCGCACGGTGTCCCGCGCCTTGGCCACCGTGGCGAAGGGCGCCGCGGCAGTGCCGGGGTCGGCATCCTTCCCATTGGCCGCGACATAGAAATCGGCCCCAGCCCGCGGCCCCTCCCCCGCCGCCGAGGCCGCTAACGCAGCCGCCAGGCCCGAGACAGCGATGAGCAGTTTCACTGGTTGTGTCCTCGGTCTACTTGGCCTCTACCTGGAGGCGGCCGAAGCGGAAGTGCGCCAGCCACACCGCTCTCATCGGGGCCATCCAGTAGTAGTCGCTCGCGCTGCCCTTCCCCCGGGCCGCACGGTACCGTTCGAACTGGACCTCCGCCGTCCCCC
>VGYT01000358.1 GCA_016872895.1 Planctomycetota bacterium | reverse complement strand
GTGCGCGGAAGGCTGGGCGAATCGGTCGAGACGGCGCTGCGTATGACCGATGGCCTCGTCGCGGTCAGCCACGAGACGCCCGCCGGCGAGTGGAAGAGCACGCTCTACAGCGAACGCTACGCCTGCACGCGATGCAACGTCAGTTTCGAGGAACTCACGCCGCGACTGTTCAGTTTCAACAGCCCCTACGGGGCGTGCCCGCGATGCCGCGGCCTGGGCACGTACCGGGAGTTCGACGAGGACCTGGTTGTGCCCGACCCGGACAAGACCCTGGCGCAGGGGGCCCTTGCGCCGTGGAAGCGCGGCCCGCGGCGGTACCAGGAGTTCTTCGAGGCGGCGACGCAGCGGTTCATCCGCGACTTCGGCGCGGCGGCGGACGTGCCGTTTGAGAAACTGCCCGCGCGCCTGCGCCAGGCGCTGCTTCACGGCGGCGTGCCTCCGCGGAGCGCCGGGCTTGCCACGGCGTCGCCCTGGCGAGCCGGGGCCGGCGGCGGGGAGTACGCGGCGGCCGCGGAGCCGTGGGAAGGCGTCCTGTCGGCGCTCAAGCGATTCGCCGAGACCGTCTCCAGCCCGCACGTGAGGCGGTGGCTGGAACAGTTCATGAGCGAGCAGCCCTGCCCCGCCTGCCAGGGGGCGCGACTGCGGCCGGAGGCCCTGGCGGTCAAACTGGCGAGTCGGGCGATTCACGAGGTGACGGCCCTGAGTATCGACGAGGCCGGACGGTTCTTTGCCGACCTGCGGCTGGAGGGCGAGAAGAAGACAATCGCGCGGCAGGTGCTGGGCGAGATACGCAACCGCCTCGCGTTCATGCAGAACGTGGGCATCGGGTACCTGACGCTGGACCGCGCGACCGATTCGCTCTCGGGCGGCGAGGCCCAGCGCATCCGCCTGGCCACGCAGGTGGGCAGCGGCCTGGTGGGCGTCTGCTACGTGCTGGACGAGCCGACCATCGGCCTTCACGCGCGCGACAACCGGCGGCTGCTCGACACGCTGGCGGCCCTCCGCGACCTGGGCAACACCGTGCTTGTGGTTGAGCACGACGAAGAGACGATGCGCGCGGCGGACCACGTCATCGACATGGGGCCGGGGGCCGGCGAGCGCGGCGGCGAAGTCGTCGCGCAGGGAACGCCGGCCGAAGTCCAGGCGTGCCCGCAGTCGCTCACGGGGCAGTACCTGGCGGGGCGGATGCGGATTCCCGTGCCGCCGAGGCGGCGACCGGCGCGGCCGGCGCGGGCCCTTGCACTCGTCGGGGCACGGGCGAACAATCTGAAGAACCTCACGGTGCGACTGCCGCTGGGCTGCCTCATTTGCGTGACGGGCGTCAGCGGCTCAGGCAAGAGCACGCTGGTGGCGCAGACGCTCGTGCCTGCTGCGCGGCGAAAACTGTACGGCAGCCGCCAGAAGCCGGGGGCGCTGGCGCGCCTGACGGGCATGGACCAGGTGGACCGCGTCATCGAGATCGACCAAAGTCCCATCGGTCGCACGCCGCGCTCAAACCCCGCCACGTACACGAAGGTCTTCGACCACATCCGCCGGGTTTTCGCGCAGACGCGCGACGCGAAGGTTCGCGGCTACGGGCCGGGACGGTTCAGTTTCAACGTCAAAGGCGGGCGGTGCGAGGCATGCCTGGGCCAGGGCGTCCGCAAGGTGGAAATGCACTTCCTGCCCGACGTGTACGTTACTTGCCAGGAGTGCAAGGGTGCTCGCTTCAGTCGCGAGACGCTCGAGGTCGTCTATCGCGGCAAGAGCATCGCCGACGTGCTCCAGATGAGCGTGGGCGAGGCCGTGGGGTTCTTCGAGAACTTCCCCCGCCTCGTGGACCAACTGGCCACGCTGGAGGCCGTGGGCCTGGGGTACGTCACGCTGGGGCAGAACTCGACCACGCTGTCGGGCGGCGAGGCGCAGCGCGTGAAGTTGGCCGCCGAACTCGGAAAACGCGCCACCGGCCGCACGCTTTACGTCCTGGATGAGCCGACGACGGGCCTGCACTTCGCCGACATTCAGCGGCTGCTGGACGTTCTGGCCCGCCTGGTGGACATGGGCAATACCGTCCTGGTGGTGGAGCACAACTACGAGGTCATAAAGAGCGCCGACTGGGTCGTCGACCTAGGGCCGGAAGGCGGGGATGCGGGCGGGTTCGTGGTGGCCGAAGGCCCGCCCGAACAGGTGGCCCGCACGCCCCGGAGTTACACGGGCCAGTACCTGCGGCGGTTTCTTGACGCCGATACGCTGGAGCCGCAGCCGTAAGCGGGGTATCTGTTCCGCACGTGATGCCCGCCGCCTGGGGGGCGTGGCCCGAGTCGGCTGCCCCGTCACTGGACACCTGGGAATACCGGTTGCATTTCGGCCCGGTTGGGGTATATTGACCGCGGAGATGGGGTGATTTGCGGCACGGGATTTGCTCACGTCGACTGGTCGGGCGTAGAATGTGGGTGGCGGCATGGCGCTCGCAGTGCAGGCAGGTGGCCGGGATTCCACCCCGGTCTGGGCGGGGCGGCGGCGCTCGGTTGCCGCGTGAAGGTATGCGCAAAGCGAAGTTCATAAGCGCCGTGCTGGGGGCCGTGGCCGCGGCGGCCGCGGCCGGCGGCTGCGCCGAGGACCCGGCCAGGAAGGTCCAGTCGGCCGAGCAGGCCAGGCGGCTGGAGGGCCTTCAGGAACTGGCGTCCGAGAATAGCGAGCGGTCGTTCGCGGCGGCGGCCCAGGCGATTTCGCACGACGACGTGATGACTGCGCGTGCGGCCGTCCGGGCCATCGGCCGCATGCCGCAGCGCGGGGCGGCGCCCGTCCTGGCGAAGGTGCTGGCGGCGGACAACCGGCCGGAAGTGCGCGAAGAGGCGGCCGTGGCCCTGAGTTACTGCGCCGCGCCGGAGGCCGCCCAGGTGCTGCGCGAGGTGGTCCGCAAGGATGCGGCCGCGCCGGTGCGGGCTGCGGCAGCCATCGGCATGGGACGTGTCGGCAACCTGTCGGACGTGGAGTTGCTTCTGAACGTCGGCGATTCGGACCCCGACCGGCTGGTGCAGTACCAGGCGGTCGGAGCGCTGGAGCGGATACTGGGCATCGGTTTCACGTTCGAGCCGAACCTGCCGGAAGACCGGCGGCGGTTGACGCTGGAGAAGGTGCGCGAGTCGGCCACGGTCCGCGCCGAGGTCCTCCGTAACCGGCCCGCGCCGCACCGGGCAAAGGGAGCCGCGCCGTGAACCGGACGATCACGCGGGGGTTCACCCTGGCGGAACTCCTGATCGTCGTCGCGATCGTCGGCGTGCTGCTGGCGCTGCTCGGCCCGGCGGTTACGTCGGCGTGGGACACCGCAGCGATGACCAAGTGCCAGATGAACCTGGCACAGATATGGAAGGCGCAGAACTCGCGGCGGGCCGACAAGGACCAAAGCGTCTTCACGGCGGGCGGCGCGTGGCCGTCGATGCTTGCCCCGTACGTGGAGCACGCCGCCGACGTCCTGCGGTGCCCCCTCGGACCGGACCGGCCGCAACTGGCCGTGTACCTGGCGGGGAGCGGCGCGGGCGGCCTGGAGGACCCGGGCCCAGGCGCGGGCAGCAGCGGCCAGACGATCGACCCGGGGGCTCCTGAGAACCAGGGCTTCACGCTGGACGACCTGACGTTCCGGATGTTTGCCAGGACGAACTGCGACGTCTCCGGCCGCAAGTACGTGGCCGGGCAGTACCTGGGCACCGCGTTCGTGACGGGCGGCTTCGGCGTCAAGCGCGAGGACCTGGGCGGCGGGAAGATTTGTTTTGGCATCGACGACCGCCAGTTCTTCGACGACAAGAACGTCGGCGGCGTCGACTACCGCGACATCCGCGTCAACGTGCAGTTGGACGGCGACTGGATTACCAGCGTGGCGTTCATCGGCGGCGACGAGGGCACCGGCGGGTCGTACAACGTCTTCCGCTTTGAGGTGTGGATGGCCGACGAGATGATAAGCGACGATTTCAGACGCGACTACGGCATGACCATCGGCCTGGACAGGCGGACCGGCGGCGACCCTGGCGCCGGAGGCTCGGGCGGCGCGGGCAATCCGACGGGCGGCACGGGACCCACGACCACCCTGAACGAACTGGCCGCCATCAAGGCCTTCGATTACGGCCTCAACAAGGGCACATACCAGGTCCTTGACAGCACCGTTCAGCGGCTGGACCAGTCGGTCATACTGATGCTGGACTACGGCAAGTCTGTGGCCAACTACGCGAACAAAGGCCCCGACCCCTGGCCGCTCTACTTCACCGCAACCGAAGAGGCGTGGATGGCCAACCAGATGAACGTGAGTTTCCTGAAGCCCGGCGAAACGTGGTGGCACTACACGGCGATGCGGCACTTCGGGATGGCGAACGTCCTGTTTTGCGACGGGCACATCGAGTTGCTCGGCCCGGAC